>NZ_FNGR01000026.1:0-96842 GCF_900103045.1 Ensifer sp. YR511 | reverse complement strand
TCGCGCAAGGCCGCGCGTTTCGTACGCTTCTGCGACGCTTTCTCGATCCCGCTCCTGACGTTGGTCGACGTGCCCGGCTTCCTGCCTGGCACGGCGCAGGAGTATGGCGGCGTCATCAAGCACGGCGCCAAGCTGCTCTTCGCCTATAGCCAAGCGACCGTGCCAATGGTGACGCTGATCACCCGCAAGGCCTATGGGGGCGCCTACGACGTCATGGCCTCCAAGCACATCGGCGCCGACGTCAACTATGCCTGGCCGACCGCCGAGATCGCCGTGATGGGCGCCAAGGGCGCAACCGAGATCCTCTACCGCTCGGAACTCGGCGATGCCGAGAAGATTGCCGCGCGCACCAAAGAATACGAGGAGCGCTTCGCCAATCCGTTCGTCGCCGCCGAGCGTGGCTTCATCGACGAAGTGATCATGCCGCATTCGTCGCGTCGCCGCATCGCTCGTGCCTTCGCATCCTTGCGCAACAAGCAGGTCGATGTCCGCTGGCGCAAGCACGACACGATCCCGCTCTGATGGAGGCAATCATGGAGCCGGAACGCGAACGCATCATGACGCCGGAGGAGGCCCGCCGCGACCATCGCGAGATGCTGCGCTACATGGGGATCCACGCGCTCTACGGCCTGGCGACCGGCGCAACCGTCGCCGGCGTGCTGATCTGGCTCAATATCGGTGCGGTCGGCACCCATATCGCCCGCTCCACCAGCCCAATTCTTGCCACACATGGTCGTCGTGCCCTTTGCGCTGCTCTTCGGCGGCGCTGTTGCGGCATCGTCGATCGCACTCCTGCCCTATCGGCGTAAGTTCAAACGCTGACGCGACACCCAGGATTTGAAAGAGATACGCATGTTCAAGAAGATCCTCATCGCCAACCGTGGCGAAATCGCCTGCCGCGTCATCAAGACCGCGAAGAAACTCGGTATCGCCACCGTCGCCGTCTATTCCGACGCCGACCGCGATGCCATGCATGTGCGCATGGCCGACGAGGCCGTTCATATCGGCCCTTCGCCTTCCGCACAGTCCTATATCGTCATCGACAAGATCATCGAGGCGATCCGCAAGACCGGCGCCGATGCGGTCCATCCCGGCTACGGCTTCCTTTCGGAGAATGCCGCCTTCGCGCAAGCGCTGGAAAAGGAAGGCGTAACCTTCATTGGCCCGCCTGTTGGCGCGATCCAGGCGATGGGGGACAAGATCACCTCTAAGAAGCTTGCAGCCGAAGCCGGCGTCTCCACCGTTCCCGGTCACATGGGTCTGATCGCCGATGCCGGCGAGGCGGTAAAGATCTCCGGATCGATCGGCTATCCCGTGATGATCAAGGCGTCTGCCGGCGGCGGCGGCAAGGGCATGCGCATCGCCTGGAACGACCAGGAAGCGCGCGAAGGTTTCCAGTCCTCGAAGAACGAGGCGAAAAACTCCTTCGGCGACGACCGTATTTTCATCGAGAAGTTCGTGACCGAACCGCGCCATATCGAAATCCAGGTGCTCGGCGACAAGCACGGCAACACGCTCTATCTTGGCGAGCGCGAATGCTCGATCCAGCGTCGCAACCAGAAGGTCATCGAAGAAGCCCCCTCGCCCTTCCTCGATGCAGCGACCCGCAAGGCCATGGGCGAACAGGCCGTGGCGCTGTCGAAGGCCGTCGGCTATCACTCGGCCGGCACCGTCGAGTTCATCGTCGACGGCAATCGCAACTTCTACTTCCTCGAAATGAACACGCGCCTGCAGGTCGAGCATCCAGTCACCGAACTCGTGACCGGCCTTGACCTCGTCGAGCAGATGATCCGCGTTGCGGCCGGTGAAAAACTCGCCTTCGGCCAGGCGGAGGTGAAGCTCAACGGCTGGGCGATCGAGAGCCGTCTTTACGCCGAAGATCCCTATCGCAACTTCCTGCCATCGATTGGCCGGCTGACGCGCTACCGCCCACCGGCCGAGGGCGCCAACGACGACGGTACGGTGACGCGAAACGACACCGGCGTCTTCGAGGGTGGCGAGATCTCAATGTATTATGACCCGATGATCGCCAAGCTCTGCACCTGGGGGCCGGACCGCCTGACCGCTGTCGAAGCCATGGCAGACGCGCTCGATCAGTTCGAGGTCGAAGGCATCGGCCACAACCTGCCCTTCCTTTCGGCTGTCATGCAGCAGCAGCGCTTTCGCGACGGCCGCCTGACGACCGCCTATATCGCCGAGGAATTCGCCGACGGCTTTCATGGCGTGACGCCGGATGAGACCTCGGCGCGCAAGCTGGCGGCCATCGCCGTTTCGATCAACCAGGTGCTGCAGGAACGCGCCAGCCAGATTTCCGGCACCATCGGCAATCATCGCCGCATCGTCGGCAACGACTGGGTGGTCAATCTCGCCGACATGGACTTCCCGCTCACCGCGGGTTCTTCCGCCGACGGCGCCTATGTCCGCTTCAAGGACGGCACATCCGCCTCGATCGCCGGTGACTGGGCGCCGGGCCGCACGCTTGCCACCTTCAACATCGACAATCAGCCGATGAGCGTGAAGGTGGAACTGACGGGCACCGCGATCCGGCTGCGCTGGCGCGGCATCGACGTGGTCGCCCGGGTCAGAAGCCCGCGCGTCGCCGAACTGGCCAAGCTGATGCCGAAGAAGCTGCCGCCGGACACATCGAGGATGCTGCTCTGCCCGATGCCTGGCGTCATCACCTGTATCTCGGTCGGAGTGGGCGAAGAGGTAGAAGCGGGTCAAGCTTTGGCGACGGTGGAGGCCATGAAGATGGAAACCGTACTGAGGGCCGAGAGAAGCGGTGTGGTGAAACAGATTGTCGCCGAGAGTGGTAGCAATTTGCTTGTCAACGAATTGATCCTCGAGTTTGAATGAACCGGGATCGCGGGTAGAGTGGTATGAGCGAAGAACTTGTGAATTGCCTTTCGGACACCTTACTGAGTGGCCACCGCAATTTCATGAAATCCCGGAATTCGGAGCAAAGCGAGAGCCTGGCCGAAAGGCACCAGATCCTCAACCGGGGAACCAGATTTGGCTTTATTTGGATTCTCAGCCGCAAGCTCATGCCATCCGTGGCTGCACTGACTATTTCTCACTGAATGCCGTCAACGACGCCACCTTCATCGACGCAAACATCTCCTCGGCTGTGGCTTGTGCTGCCCGAATATAGTCTTCGATCAACTTCATTCCTTGATTAGCGCCCAATCGGCATAAGCGTAAGTCGGATTTGATTGTCGGCTTGAATCGCTTTATGGCCAACCGTTCGCGTTGGCTAAATGCGAGGAGCGGGTCGAGCACCGATACTCCCATTCCGTCCGCCACCATCTCGCAGACCGCCGTGGCTAAGCTTGCCTCCAGGGAAAGCTTCGTTCGAACTCCATGCTGTTCCAATACGGCATCGATCTTTTGCCGCGTGCGGTTTTCAGGCGAGAAACCGACGAATGGAAGCCCATCAAGGTCGCTCGCTTCGATGACTTCCCTCCCAGCCAGTTCGTGCTCCTTCGGCAGAATGCAAACGAGTTGCCCCGGACCGAGTGGGAAACTCTCGATCAACGGATGTTCCAGGTTGGTATTGACGATACCGATATCGAGCTGGCTCCTGAGAACCCAATCAACGATAAACTGCGAACTCCGCCCTACGACCGATATATGAGCATTGTGATGTTCGACGAGGAAGCGCTTGGTCGCATGGCTGATGAACATGCCTGAGAACGCTGGTAGAACACCAATGGCCACGTGCCCGCGCTCTTCGCGCTTGATGAGCTCGACCGCATGCTCGACTTGCCGAACGCCCGCGAAAATCCGGTCGATATGGCTGTATAGGCGCATTCCTGTCGCCGACGGCAGCAAGCGACCCCGAATGCGGTCGAAAAGCTCGAGTTCCGTATCTTCCTCCAGATGAGCAAGCAGCTTGCTGACTGCGGGTTGCGACACCCGCATCAGCTCAGCCGCCTGGCTCACCGTTCCCGCTTCCACGACCGCCTTGAACGCCTCGATCTGCCGCAGGTTGATGCTTCTCTTCATCGTATAACCTTTCTGAATAGGCCACACCAATTTACGCATTTGACGTTACAGGATTCGATTAATACCGTTGACCGCGCAAACTGGGAACTGGCGTCCTAATAATTCGCAAATCAAGTCGGACGAGCGAGGCTGGACCGGGAGAGCCGGTAAAGCATGCTCACCTGACAATAGGTGGCCTTCACCTTGGCATTGGCCGAGGCTGGAGCCTCGCGCCCAGACATCAAAATAGAGGGAACGGAAGAAGAAAATGAAACTTCGTACACTTACCGCAAGCATCGCCCTGAGCGTCTCGATAGGCATCCCCGCCTGGGCTGAATTTCCGGAAAAACCGATCGAACTGATCGTGCCGTTTGGTCCCGGGGGTGGAACGGATGTCGCGGCTCGTTCCATTGCCATTTTTATGGAAAAGCATCTCGGTGACGGCACCTCGATCGCTGTGATCAATACTCCGGGCGCTGGTGGTGTGATCGGATGGACCAAATTGGCCAACGCCAAACCTGATGGTTACACCATCGGCATGGTTACTCCTCCCAATTTCGTCGCACAGACGATCGCCGGCAATGCGAAGTATGAGTTGGGTGACTTCCAGCTCATTGGCAACATCGTACTCGATCCCGGTGTTCTGGTAGTCAGAAAAGACAGCCCGTATCAGACACTTGCCGACATTGTAAATGCTTCGAGGGCCGCTGAAGGTAAAGTGGTCATCGGCACCTCAGGCGCTGCCGGATCGTCGGAGCATATCGGGCTTCTGAACTTCAATCGCATAGCTGAAACGACGTTCACGCCTGCGTTTTTCGGCGACACTGCTGCACTTCGTCAGGCGATCCTGGGTGGGCACATCCCTGCTGGCACACCCAACCTTTCCGAAGTCGTTCAACTGATCCGCAGCGGCGATCTGCGCCTCTTGGGTGTTATGGCATCCGAGCGCTCTGCATATCTTCCAGACGCACCAACGTTCGCCGAACAGGGCTTTGATCTCGTTGTGACCGCGTCTCGCGGCCTGGCGGCACCCGCGGGTGTTCCTACTGACGTTATCGAGAAGCTAGAGGGTGCGATGCAGGCGGCGATGCAGGATCCGGCCTATAGAGAGACTGCCGCGAAGGCAGAAATCCCACTTTCCTTCCTGGACGCCGGTCAGTATGGCGAGCTTCTCAAGAAGATGGAATCCGACCTGGTGGCAACGTGGAAGGTGACACCGTGGCGCTAAAATCAATCTCGCGGCGCCACGCGGAATTGGGTTTTGCGGCGGCCGTTGTGGCTGCCGCAGGCTTCTTCTTCCAGCAAGCAGCCGAACATCCCGGGCTAAGCGGTTCCTATCCCCAAACCCTCTCTATCCTGCTGGGGATCTTCGGACTGCTAATGATCGGGCGAACCTTGATGGGACGCAGGGCCGACGATAACGAACCCATCTTCGAGCGCCCCGGTCGGGTCTCTCTCGGTGCGCTTGTCGTGGTGTTCTATATAGCGGCCGTTTCCTACGTCGGTTACCTCATTCCCAGCTTTATCCTCGGAGTGGCTTTGCCTTATGCCCTCGGTTACCGCGATCTGCAGGTAGCGGTGCTGACGACGCTGGCTACTCTCGTTTTCATCGTGCTCGTCTTCGTCGTGGCGCTCCAGCGTCCGATCCCTCCAGACCTGCTCGATTCGTTTCTGGCGGTGCTGAGATGATCGATTCAATTCTACTCGCTTTACCGGCAGCCTTTGCCCCGGCCAATCTGTTCGCCGTGGCCCTTGGCACTATGGCAGGACTCATCGTTGGGGCATTGCCGGGCCTGACAGTCATGACCGGCATGGCGGTTCTCATTCCACTTACCTTTGGCATGGATCCGTTGTTCGCACTCGGCATGATGGCTGGCATGTATAACGGAGGAAGTTATGGCGCGGCGATACCCGCAATTCTAATGCGAGTTCCGGGTACTGCCGCCTCAGTCGCAACCCTTATGGACGGGCACGCAATGACCCGGCAGGGAAAGGCCGGTTACGCGCTTCAGGTTGCGGTCGTTTCAGCTGTGATTGGGTCGATCTTCTCAGCGCTGTCGCTCATTACGCTTGCGCCTTCGCTCGTCAAGATCAGCCTGATGTTTGGCCCTGCCGAATTCTTCTGGCTTGCAATTCTCGGTCTCGCAACTGTCGCATCACTACTGGGCAACGACCTATTGAAGGGGCTAATTGCCTCGTGTCTCGGCCTGCTTCTCGGGACCGTCGGCATGGACATGGCGACCGGTGCAGAGAGATATACATTCGGGCGTCTCGAACTCGTAGATGGCCTAGATCTGGTGGTAGTTCTCACTGCGCTCTTCGCCCTTCCCCCGGTGATCCAGATGATCGAGAACGCCATTCCGAACGGCATGCCCGCGGAACTGTTGAATCTGCGCCGACAGAAATCACCGCTCAGAGAATGGAAACGGTTTCTGCCAATCTGGCTTCGCTCGTCCGTAATCGGCATTATTGTAGGGATCTTGCCCGGTGCTGGCGGTTCAATGTCTTCATACCTCGCATATAACGACGCCAAACAGCAATCTAAGGATCCCGACAGTTACGGCAAAGGTAACCCTGAAGGCGTTGCAGCATCAGAATGCGGAAACGGCGCGGATAACGCAGCTTCGCTCATTCCGGCGCTTGCACTCGGAATTCCGGGGTCGGGGGTAGCAGCAGTGATCCTCGGCGGTCTCCTTGTCCACGGCCTCCGTCCGGGACCTCAGCTGTTCGATGAACACGCCGACATCGTTTACGGCTTCATGCTTCAGATGCTCTTGTCCGGAATCCTGGTGGGTTTGTTGGGCGGATTGACAGCCACCAAGATCTTTGGTCAAGCGCTGCGCTTGCCGGAAGTCGTTCTCGGGCCAGTGATTTTGTTGTTTGTGACCATCGGGGTGTACTCGGTAAACAACGCCATCTTTGATCTGCAGACAATGGTGGTTGTGGGTTTGATCGCGTGTGTTATCGAACGGCTCGGCTATCCGAGCCCGCCGATTATCCTTGGCATGATCCTCGGTCCCATCGCCGAAGTTCAGCTGTCGCTCGCGTTGACAATTTCGGGAGGAGAACGGCTTGCGTTGGCCTCTTCGCCGATATCGTTCGTGCTGATCGGTCTGACCCTTCTCATTCTGTGTGTTCCCCTTTGGAAGCGCCGAAAAAGGCAGACCCCTGCCCTCACCTGAGGGATTCACAACGCGCATTAACGCCGTTCGCCTGCAGCATGTAGGCAACGATAAACATCTCACGCTCCGGCCATATCGGAGCGTGAGGGAAACGCCAGTCGATCACAAACGACAGTTTCATTTCTTTCCAGCAATACGGACCGGCTCACACCGAGCAACTCGATGTCCGGAAAATTCAATCGCAACGGTAGGGCATATGCATAAAGTCGCAATTATTGGAGCTGGCGGGATCGGAACCGCCATGGCTGTGTATATGACACGCCGCGGTCACACTGTCGGCATTTGGTCACGATCCTTTGATCCCACCAGGGACACCCTGCCAGGCCCATTGAAGCTGACTGCGACAGGAGTTGTGGATGGCTCTTTCGAGGTCAAAAAGCTTCAGCGCCTCACCGAGCTGGAAGGCTATCCTATAGTTATCATTGCATTGCCCGCCACTGCGTATTTCGACGTGCTGCCCGACTTGGCTATGCACTTGACTTCTCAACAGATAGTCATCTTCAGTGGCTCGCTCTCATTGGCGCCGCTGTGGCTTCACGAGATGGCACGATACGCTGGGAACGATCCAACGATTACAGCATGGGGAACAACCTTGCTGGCCGGAAGCTTTCAGCAGGGTGGAACCCTTCATATCCCCTTCGTTAGAAAAAAATTCGACCTGGCGTCCCTACCCTGTTTCGAAACTGCGAACTCCCTGGACCTTTGCAAGAAGCTTTTCGGTATCGAGTTCCAAGCTCTGTCATCAGTCCTCGATGTGAGCTTGTCGAACATCAATCCCATAGCTCATGCAGGTCAAATGATTGGGAATTTCAGCCGTATCGACAAGGCCGAAAAATGGAAACTGTTTGAGAACTTCACCCCCAGCGGCGTTCAGCTAGCAAACGCCCTGGATGCAGAGCGCTTGAAAATCGCGCAAGCCTACGGTGCGCAAGTGCGATCCCTCCAGCGCCACTATGCATTGTCATATGCGGTCGACGAAGCCGACGTGGCCACGATGGTCAAAGAGATTGATAGAACCGGTTCCCGAACACTTGGACCTGCAACATTGAACCATCGCTATCTCGTTGAAGACATGCCCTACGGTCTGGCCTTCCTGGAAAGGTTGGCAAGCCGGGCGAGCATTGACGTTCCCGTATTAAGTTCGGTCCTCTCGATTCTTGAAGTCATGTGCAAGCTCGACATACGCGGTGGCAATCGCATCCTCGATCTCGTGATCGGCGCACGGGATGACAAGCAAAGCATTATCGAGCGTTGCCAAGGGACACGAACACCCGATCTGACCCGAGCGCTCGTTGAATGAGTGATGGCCGGATCTCGGCAGGCGGCGCATGACGTCGTCTGTCGCTTTCCCCGCACGCTATGACCAATCCGATGTCTTCCAGATGCTTCGCCAATCCCGGTTCGTTGACGGAGGGCGTGAGCACCGGCAATACCGAGCGCACAGGCGACCAATCCTAAAGGCATGACGGTCGCGCTTCAAGGCGTATTGGTTTTGGTATCATTTGTTCCAATCGGGGCGGCCAATCCAAACAAGGAAGCGCGCTTTTGCAAGCGACGGGTTCGTGTTGAACACTCCAAGCAGTGGATGTTTGCGAAGGAAAGTGCGAAGCGCATCTGTAAAGGCTGGATCGGAGGGCGCGCTGTCGTGAGATGCGCCGACGAGCTCCACCACCTCTGTCTGCGGCCGCGCCACCTTGAGCGCGCGGACATCGACGAGATATGGATCTTCCTTGCCGATCAGACTGAGGATCGGGACTTCGACGCCCTCAATTGATCCAGGGAAACAGCTGGTTCCGCGATCAACCCACGTACTGCTGCTAGCGATGACCTGCTCTTCCCATTTAGAAAGTTGTAGCTCAGCTTTCGCAGTTCTTCCGCCGATGGAAGCGACACGTTGCCCTGCCAGAGTCGGAGAAGATGCTGCGTAACATCTCCCTGCCGCACAAGATCCGCATCCCGCTGATAGCGATCGATATCTTCTGCCGTCATCGGCAGCCGACCCGCGCAGCCCGCAATTGTGGCGGTTTGGAAGCGATCAGGATGGTCGACCAAGGTACGAGCGGTGACCATCGCTAAAGATCGTCGATCCGGTCATCTGGTTGTATTTTTGGATTGTCTTTCCGAAGCCAAACCCGAGCGCCACCGCACTAGCACTTTCAAAGATCATCAAGGAAGAAAGTCGTCGAGCGATCATGGAAGGCCACGGCGAATTTTGAGGGTGAACAGCTTTGAGGCATGAACCACCCAACCGCGCTCCAAGATCATTGGGCATCTTCGGCCAGCACGCCCGCCCGTGATCGCCTGGATGATTCATCCTTCACCGATATCCTTGGTGAGATGGTGGGTCGTCGCACCAAACAGCTTTACCCTATGCTTACCTCATAGAATCCTTTTTGCGACCTAGCCCTGCATGACAGCATGTCCCTGAAGTTGTTTCAACACGCGCTTGCGTGCGATCACTTGGCGCTCATTCGCCATGGCTATCACAGCGATCCCCTCTTAGTAATTTTCAGAGGAACAAAGTTGAACGAGATTTGCCCGTGAAACAATCGCGGAAACGATCTCATGACACCCCTCTCTCTCCTCGACCGTCTCGCGGGCCTTGATACAAACACAGTTTCGGATGCCCTCGACTTCCTTAATCTGCCCGGCGCTACAGTCGGGTTACGTCCGCTCTGGGCCTGCCCGAAGATCGTAGGAAGGGCGAGTACGATCCAGCTTGGCCCAAAGACTGGCACCGCACCAACGGTTCACCTTATCTCTCCGGTAATCGCACGGGTCGAGACTGATGACCGTGTGCTCGTCATAGCCGGCGGGGTCGAGGGTATCTCCTGCTGGGGTGACATCCTTGCCAATGCAGCCAAGAAACGCGGTGTGCGCGGTTCTGTCATTGACGGCTTTAGCCGTGATGTCGAGGGCAGCGAGGCAATTGAGTATCCCGTTTTCGGCTGCGGCGTCACGATGGTCAGCGCTCGAAACCGCGTTGTGCAGATCAATTCAGGCGCGCCGGTCCAGATGGCAGGAGTCACCGTCCATGAAGACGACTACGTGATCGCCGATCGCTGCGGCACGGTATTCGTGCGCGTTCGACACATCGAAGAAGTCCTCGATCTCGGCGAGAAGTTAGCACGGCGCCAGGACGGCATGGTCGCCGCTGTGAGGGCGGGGCGTTCAGTCGAAGAGGTTATGCACGACAAGGAATTTGAGGCCATCAGGCAGGAGCAGACGAAATGAACAACGAAGATCGCGAGCTGGTAGAACTCTTCTCAGGGCTCGATACCCCCGGTGTCTCCGACGCGCTGGACAAGCTTGGCCTCGGCGGACATTGTTTCGACGTCATGCCGCTTGCCAACTACACTGAAACCGTCGTCGGCCCGGCATTTACAGTGAAATACGTTTCAGCCGCCAACCCGCCAGGGACCGTCGGCGATTTCATAGACGAGGTCGCCGAAGGCGACGTCGTTGTCATCGACAATGGTGGGCGCACTGATTGCACCGTGTGGGGCGATATAATGACCCAGTATGCGGGCGCTCGGCATTTTGCGGCAACGGTTATCGACGGGGTCTGCCGCGATGTCTCCAAGGCACTTGGCGACAGATATCCCCTCTTTACCCGCGGTCGGTTCATGCGCACAGGCAAGGATCGTGTAGAGGTCGGAGCCATCAATGAAGTGGTCTCCGTTGGCCAGGCGCGTGTTGCGCCGCGAGACATCGTGGTCGCCGATGCGAATGGCGTCGTCGTCGTTCCTCGCAAGCGTGCCCGCGAGGTTGCCGAAGTCGCGCGCAGGATCGAAACCGTCGAAGCAAGCATTCGCGAAGCGATTGCCGCCGGTCAGACTTTGAAACAGGCTCGAGAGGCGCTCGGCTACCATCTCCTTCAGAGGAAATCCTGATGACCTCCCCCCTCCTCCGTGTCTTGCCCGAGGATACAATTGCGCGTGCACGCCTTCTTGGGACCTCGACGCTTTTCGAAGCTTCGGGCTTGCCGTGCTCGGTCGATCCTTCCATTCGCCCGGTATGGCCGGGCGCTGCGATTGCTGCGACTGTCTATCCACTGGCCTGCTCCCCAGGCGATAACCTCGCGATCCACATTGCGATGGAAAGAGCTCCGCGTGGCAGCGTGCTGGTCGTTGCTACTGGCAACTATCTTGCCGGTTACTGGGGCGAAGTCCTCACGGTCGCCGCAGAAGCGGCGGGGATCGTCGGGCTCGTCATCGACGGGGGGGTGCGCGACATTTCCGCCCTCGCCGCACGCCGTTTTCCAGTCTTTTCAAGGGGGATCTCCATGCGTGGCACGGTCAAGGCCAGCGTCCCGTCCGTCGGCGCACCTCTCTTTTTTGGCGGTGTTCCAGTTGCAGCGGGTGATTTCCTCGTGGCCGATGAGGACGGCGTGCTGATCCTTCCACAAGGCGCCGTCGAGCGGACGCTTGCCGATGGGGAGGCCCGCGCGGAGAAGGAAAAGGTCATGATGGAGAAACTCGCCAACGGCGAGACAAGCCTCGAACTCCTTGGGCTCTCTGCGTGGAGAAACAACGCATGAGCCTCGAAACCTTGAACCGGCACCTTGCCGCAGCCAAACCGTCGGCGACCTATCGGATGATTGACCGCGTCGCCGCGAAACGCGCAGCTGGTGCCAGGGTCATTTCGCTGAGCGCGGGCGAGCCCGACTTTGACACGCCTGCACATATCTGCGAGGCGGCGGTCGCGGCCGTCCGCGCAGGGCAAACGCGTTATACGCAGGTAGCCGGCCTGCGCCCGTTGCGCGAAGCGGTCGCGGCGAAATTCCGCAATGAGAATGGGCTTGGTGTTTCCTGGCAAGACACAATCGTCTGCAGCGGAGGCAAGCAGGTCATTTTCAATGCACTGGCCGCAACCCTCAACGAAGGCGATGAGGTAATCGTGCCAGCGCCCTATTGGGTCAGCTACCCTGAAATCGTGGCGTTGTGCGGTGCTTCGCCGATCGTTGTCAGTTGCGGTGAAGATGCTGGCTTCAAACTTACTCCTTCTGTGTTGGCGGCAGCCATAACTCCGCGCACTCGCTGGGTGATCTTGAACTCGCCATCCAACCCTACTGGCGCTGTCTACTCCCGCCAAGAACTGTCTGCTCTTTCCGAGGTACTTCTGGCCCATCCCCATGTCCTCGTTCTTTCCGACGACATCTACGAGCATCTGATCTTCGACGGCGCGACCTTCCACACGATGGCTCAGGTCGAGCCGCGCCTTGCCTCACGGACGTTGACGATGAACGGCGTCTCAAAGGCGTATGCCATGACCGGCTGGCGCATCGGCTTCGGCACGGGCCCACGCTGGCTGCTGGATGCGATGGAAAAACTCCAGGGTCAACAAACGTCTGGCGCATCCTCCATTTCCCAGCATGCCGCTCTTGCCGCGTTGACAGGACCGCAAGACTTCATCGCGACGGCACGAAGCGTATTTCAGGAGCGGCGCGATCTTGCCGTGCGAATGCTCAACGAAACACCGGGGATGAGTTGCAAGACACCTGGCGGCGCCTTTTACGCCTTCGCCTCCTGCGCGGGCCTGATCGGGCGGACGACCCCGGCGGGCACTCTCCTCACAACAGACGAGGATATCGCAATTGCGCTTCTGGAGGAATGCAACGTCGCGGTCGTCCACGGCAGTGCTTTCGGCCTTGGTCCTCACATAAGGTTCGCCTACGCACTCGATACCGAAACTCTGCGAAGCGCCTGCGAAGGCGTTGGACGTTTCGTCGATCGTCTGACGAACTGATGGAGGCAGGGATGACAAATGCCTGTACCACTGCAAACCTCTCCTACCTCAACCCAGACGTTCCGGAGCCCTGGGCGAGTTTCCTTGAGCAGATTGATCGCGTATCGCCGCATCTGGGCGCCCTGTCGCGCTGGACGGAAACTCTAAAGCGACCGAAACGCACGATGATCGTCGACGTGCCAATCGTGCGCGATGACGGAACCAATGAACAGACCATGGCTTGGATGATGGACACCTATTCGATTAATGTCGGTGGCACTGCTACAGGCGTCGTCACCGGCAAGCCAGTCGCACTTGGAGGATCACTCGGCCGGCACGAGGCGACTGGTCGCGGTGTCTTCATTGCGGCCCGCGAAGCCGGTCGTCGCCGCAACGTTCCGATAGATGGCGCGCGCGTAGCAGCACAGGGCTTCGGCAATGTCGGCGGCATGGTGGCACGGATGTTCGCGATGGCAGGTGCGAAGGTGGTTGCTCTACAGGACCATTCGACAACGCTCGTTAACGAAGCAGGCATCGACGTCTCAAAAGCCTTCGACCATGTCGTGCGCCATGGACAGCTCTTAGGCTTCATGCCCCGGGTGGAGGTTTCAGCTGAAGACTTTTGGCATGTTTCGACCGAGTTCCTGATACCGGCTGCACTCGAGGGCCAGCTTTTGCCGAACCGGGCACGGAAGGTCAAGACACGGATCGTCGTTGAGAGTGCCAATGGGCCAACAACGCCTGCAGCAGAAGATATTCTCGCCGATCGCGGAATTCTTGTCGTGCCGGATGTGTTGGCCAATGCCGGAGGCGTGACCGTTTCATACTTCGAATGGGTTCAAGATTTCTCTTCCTTCTTCTGGACGGAAGATGGTTGGCGCCTTCGATTCCATCTGGGCGGTCGCGGAGGAACGGGCAGTGCCACTGCGCACCGCCGCATTCATCGTCGCTTGCGAACGCGTGCTTTCTGCAAGCGAGCAACGAGGCCTCTATCCCTGACGCACTATGCCCGCCTTGCTCATCCGCGCCGAACACGAAAGCTATGCACCATGACGCAACAGTTTCGCAAGACAAGGTTTCGCCTACATCATAGCGGCGTCGACCTGGAGGTTTCAGCTCTCCAGCGTGATGGCGATCGCACACCGTTTGTATTTCTTCATGGCTTCGGATCGACAAAGGAAGACTACGCGGATTTCGTGCGACAGCGCGCCTTCGACGGCCATCGCTTCCTTGCCTTCGATGCGGCGGGCTGTGGTGAAACCCTCTCGTCAGAGCTTTCGCGCACTTCCATTCCATTCCTCGTCGAAACTGCGCTACGCGTGCTTGACGCAGTCAAGTTCGATCGGTTCCATCTCGTCGGTCATTCCATGGGAGGCCTTGCCGGCTTGATGCTGGCTCACCAATATCCGGAGCGGGTGATCAGTTTTGTAGACATCAAGGGTAACCTTGCTCCGGAAGACTGCTTTCTCTCGAGGCAAATCCTCGACTATCCCGAAACCGACGTCGATGATTTCTGGGAAAATTTCATAGCGCGGACTCACGCAGCTCCAGCCTTTTCCAACGCACTCTATGCGGCGAGCCTTCGCCACAAGGTTCGCGCCCGTGCTGTTCGCCCAATCTTCGAATCCATGGTCGATCTCTCCGACAATGGTGATCTGATCTCGAAGCTCCTCGGCCTGCCATGCCCCAAGATGTTCATGTACGGCGAGGAGTTCGCCACGCTTTCCTATCTTGGGCATATCCAGTCCAACGGCGTCCACCTGGCTGAGATTGAAGACTGCGGCCATTTTCCGATGTATTCGAACCCGACGGCAATGTGGAAGGAAATTGCCAACTTCGTCGCCTAGGTGCGATAAGCCGGCCAGACGCAGCGGGCGTTCATCATGGCGGACTACGCGACTTTCCCGCGTCTTTCGGTGTGGGATTTCAATCGCGAAACGACGACATCCACCATTGGATGGTGCCGATTCTTGTTCCAGGCGAGAGCTGCGGTGACCACCATTACCCGTTCTTTGAGCGGGCGTATCACGACATTCTCAGGAGCGAGTTTACGCATGGTTGAGGGCACGAGAGCAAGGCCCTGACCGCAGCCGACATAGGCGATCTGCGACGATACCGATCTGACCTCATGGAGTACGCGCGGCGCAAACCCATGCGAACGGCAGACTGAAACCAGCATGTCGAAATAAACCGGGCTCACTTGCCGAGACGACATGACCAGTTGCTCGGACTCCAGCGACTTTAGCCGAATACGCGGCAGTGTGGCCAGTGGATGATTTTTCGGTATGGCAACCGCTAATCGATCTTCCGTCAGCGGCATCGTCGCTATCCCGCTGCCAACTTCCCCCTCTAGGCGCACGAACGCAAGGTCCAGTTCCCCCGCCTCAAGGCCTGGAACGGCTTCAACGCTGTCGATTTCGCGCACGAAAACCGTCAGGTTCGGATAGGCTTGCCTAAGTTCACTCAAAAGTGGCGGAACGGTATCGAGCATTGCGGATGTGATCGCACCGATATGCAAGACGCCGGACTGACCGGCCGCCACCTCCCGCACAACGCTCTCCAACTGTTCCACTTGGTCTGCGAACCTGCGCACCGCCGGAAGCAGTGCAGAACCGGCAGCACTCAGCTTGGTGCCCCGTCGCGAGCGGTCGAACAACTGGAGTTTAAGTGACTGCTCGAGCACCTTAATCTGCTCCGTGAGCGGCGGTTGGGACATTCCCAGTCGCTTTGCGGCACGACCGAAATGTTGTTCCTCAGCGATTGCGAGAAACATCCAAAGTTGGCGGATAAGCCGAAAATCGATGACACCCATAGCCTTCTTTCATGAGCAGGTTCATAACGAACCGCTATTACACTCAGCGTATCACGGCGTTCCTTTAGGGAACATTCTAGGGCACATTTTTGGTTGACCCTTTGCCGGCCGCCATCATTTACACCGTCGCTTCGAAGTTATCCAATCTGTGCCAGCAACACCGGTGAAGCACGCATGTGCAATCGCCTCCCGCCGCGGAATACTCGGCGAAACTCGCAGCGCCTTCGATGAAAGGCAAGACCGGTGCACTTAGAGCTCTGTTCCGCTCATCATATCACTGAGATAACTTTGTCGAATTTTACATCTCAGAGAATGCGCGAGAAGGTGCCTGGAAACAAGGACGGGGAACATAACATGCGACACGTCAGGAAAGAGCGGACTGCGCATCCAAGCCAAGCCGCACCGGAGATCAAGGCAACACTCTGAACTGCGGGCCGGCGTCGCTCCAACTTTCGTTTAAAGCTCAATCGAGAGAGACCGTCCGTGGAACAATGTATTCGAATTGGTATGGACACGTCAAAGAGCGTCTTTCAGCTCCACGGCGTGAATGCAGCCTAGCAACCAAACCTGCGTAGGAAGCTTTCGCGTAGAGAAGCGGTCAAGGTTTTGCGACTGCGCCGCAGATTACTATCGCGCTCGAAGCCCGTGGTGATTCCATCAATATGCTATGCTGTTAAGTTCATTTGCCATGAGGTGAAGTTGATCGAGCCTCTGCCAGAACTCGGCGACCGGCGCCTGGCGCGAAATGTACACGCAACCCTAATAGCGAATTCGCAAGTTGAAGCGGACGGAAGCTTGCTGTCCTGCGGCGCAATCTATTTGAATTCTAGCTCGGGGCTTTCATGTCGCGCAGCGTACACAGTTTTGGGCGTTTATTTGTAAGTGGGAGTTGCCAGAAAAGTTCATATAAGGAAGCAGCCTGCCTGAAGCTCACATTGGAAATGGGCGTCACTGCCGTGCGAGGACGCGCTACTGCCGCCAGCGTTCTACGAATGATATGGCCAAAGCGGACGCCAAGTCCTTGTGTTGTTATGCCGGCCGAGGGAGTGTTAAGGTCGACCGTCTTTCAACTCTTGCGCTCATCGTACAAATCATCGTTAGCGGCCGAGAAGTCGCTCGATCCCGGCAGATATTTGCAGCAAGCGCTTGTCCCGGTTTCCTCGTGCCAGAACCATGAGGCCGACAGGACGGCCTACTACCGGTAAAGGTAGCGAAGTGGCGCAAAGATCGAACTGGTTTGCAATCCTGGGATTACGCTGCAGCAGCGTTTCCACTCGGTCGTAGACACGGGCGTCCTGCGACACGGAGCTCAACGTCGGCGCGCAAATTGGCAACGTGGGCACCATAAGAACGTCGATTGCCTGTAATCTTTCGTCCATAGCTTTCACAAGAGACTGCCGCCGTTGCAGCGTTAGCAGATATGTTTGAGGGTTGACGTTTGAGGCCAACGTCAACGGCTCACTCACTCGCGGATCTACCACTCCCGCTCGATCGGAATTGAGCCAGCCCGCATGGACCGCAGCGCCTTCGATCGCTCCTATAGACGCACAGGCCGTGCCCCTGTTGAGTTCCTCGAGGAGGTCGTCGACCAGAATGTCCTTAACACTGGCGCCGACAAGCTCCATGCTCCGCAATGCTCGATCAAAGGCCTGCGACACTTCTCGCTGCATGTCCTCGAAGAGGAGGCCTTTGGGAACCCCGATGCGAACGTTTAATAGGGAAAGCGGAACGATAGTGGCGGGTTCTTCTCCCGCCATTATGGCGTCGGCAAGGGCACAGTCCAGTACCGAACGCGCGAGCGGACCGATCGAATCCAATGTATCGGAAAGGGGAAAAGCACCCGCGCGCGGAATTCTCCGCGCAGTCGGCTTGAAGCCGACTGTCCCATTCAGCGCCGCCGGAATTCGTACTGATCCACCAGTATCTGTTCCGATTGATATTTCGCTTGTGCCTTCGGCCACGGAGACGCCTGCGCCGGAAGAAGATCCACCTGGAATAAGGCTCGCATCAACTGCATTGCCTGGCGTGCCGTAGTGCGGATTTAGACCGACAGAGGAGAAGGCGAACTCGGTCATATTCGTCTTGCCGAGTATGATGGCGCCTGCTCGACGCAACCGCGTTACGACAAGCGCGTCTCGTTGCGCGGCGGCTCCGGCCTGCAAAAGACGCGAGCCCGCCGTCGTCGGCTCCCCCACGACATCAAACAGATCCTTTACCGTGACGATCGTACCATCCAAAGGCCCAAGCACCGTCCCGCCCTTCCGTCGCGCGTCGGACGCCGCGGCCGCAGCTCGCGCCTCATCGTGATAGAGTTTCGTGAACACCTTTTCGGACTGGGAACGCTCATCAAGGCGTGAGAGAAGTGATTCAAGAAGATCCCGACTTGGTTTCATATGACGCGTCCGAGCCCGGATCAGGCTTTCTGATCGACAGCAAGATAGATCATGTCGTCGAGAATGCGGACCGGATAAATTTCGAGATCCTTGTTTATTGGCGCGCAGAGGCCCTTACCAGTCTTCACCTCGAAGCAACCGCCATGCAAAGGGCATTCAACGTTACAACCTTCGAGCCAGCCGTCTGTGAGGAGCGCGTTGCCATGGGTGCAAACATTCGACGTCGCGTGGTGGCTGCCGTCATCCAGATGGTACAGCGCGATCGAGAGGTCGCCTAAATCAATCCCGACCATATTGCCCGTCGGCAGATCCTCCACAGGCATAATCGCGATCCACTGCTTTTCGTCTGTTATATGCATAAGGGAGCTCCGATGCTGTCGACCGCCAACTCGTTGGGCAGCTTACTTTTCGACTGAAGAAGGCTCTGTGCCGCGCGCCCTGCGCGTGGATTGTTTACAGTGGTGGCGCCAACAACGATTTCATCGATGCCTAAATGGTACGCGATGAAACTCCCCTCCTTGGCGCCGCGGCAATAGAGCGTTCGGTGAGAGGCCTGCGGAAGACCGAAAACCTGAATGTTGAGGTCATATTGGTCGGTCCAGAACCACGGCACGTCGCTGTAGGCGAGTTCTTTGCCGCACATGTTTTGCCCAACGGTGATGCCGTGATTCATCGCATGTCGCCAGGCTTCCAGACGCAGATGGCACCCCAAAGCTGGATGCCAGAACGCTGCGACGTCGCCTGCGGCGAATACATCCGGCCTGCTGCTCCGTCCGAACTCGTCGACGAGGATGCCATTGTCGAACTCGATGCCCAGCTGCTGGGCGATCTCGACGTTGCGATCCATGCCGATCCCGGCGACGACGACGTCACCGTCGACGGTCGCACCACCCGCCAGATGAACACGAATGGTGCCGTCGCCGAGCTTTTCCAAACTCTCTGGTTTGGCTTCGAAGACGAATGAGACGCCGGCTGCCCGGTGCTTATCCTCGATATACTGCTGCATATCGGACGTGAAGGCACGGGCCATGACTGTTGAACCGCCCTCCACGACGATGACGGCACATCCTTGCGAGCGTGCCACGGCCGCCAGTTCCATCCCAATGACGCCAGCCCCGATGCAGACGACCCGAGATTGCTTCTTCAGAAAAGGAAGGAGCCGTCCCGCGTCCGCACTCGTGCGCAAGGGCAGCGCCAAACCGCCCCCAGGTATCGACAGTCGCCGGGCCCGGCCGCCAGTCGAGATCAGCATTTTGTCGAAGGCCAGGCTTTCGCCGTTAGACAGGCTCAAGCAGTTGCGATGCGGATCAGCAGTCGTCGCTCGGACACCGAAGCGCGTTTCGATCGCATGGCTCTCATAGTCATTCTCGCGGTAGATCACAGGGGGAGCTAAGCTGGCGGCCAGCAGGACCTCCTTTGAGAGCGGCGGGCGTTCATAGGGTAGTCCGGGCTCTTCTCCGATTAACACGATACGTCCTGCGAATCCGGCTTTGCGCATCGCCAGCGCGGCGCAGGCGCCTGCCTGGCCGGCGCCAAGGACAACATGCGTCATCATCTTGCTCCATCCACAAGAGTGAGGACCACGTAGTTGTCCTCGATACTGATCGGAAACTTCTCCAGCGACGGCTCCTGCGCGCAAGAAAGCTCCTGCCCTGAGGCAACTGCGACCGGGAAGCTGCGCGTGCGGACCTCCTCCGGAACGCACACCGTCTTTCCAGTGCGGATGTCGAATTCCCAACCGTGCCATGGACACCGCAGGATTTCACCTGCACGAAGGAACTCGTACTCCCCTGGCATTTGCGACTGTACAAGACCCGTGATCTTACCGTGGCAAAGGCTGCCTCCGCGGTGGGGGCAACGGTTGAGCAATGCGAAGTAGTCGCCTGCGACATTGAAGACCGCTATGGCCCTGCCCTTCACCGTGACCAATTTCCGGCTGCCTGGCGGCAGCTCGCTCGTCAAACCTACAACATGCCTACTCATCGGGACGCTCCGTAGAGATCAAGTGCGTTCTGAAGAAAAAGCCGACTCTGTTGGCTTTCGCTGGCATCGAACATCAGCGTCTGGGCGGGATCGTCGAAATCCCAGTGGGGATAATCTGACGAGTACATAATCCTGTCCCATCCAATCCATTCGATGATATCGGCGATATGAGCGCTGTTCTCGGCCTCTTCCATCGGCTGGGTGGTAAACCATATGTGCTCCCGGATGTATTCCGAGGGCAACCGCTTGAGGTGTGGCGTCTCTGCCTTTAGCGTCTTCCAGTGGCTATCGAGCCTCCAGCACAAGGACGGAAGCCAACCGAAGCCACTTTCGATGAAAGCGATCCTGAGGGTCGGGAAGCGCTCAAAGACGCCCGACAAAGCCAAGCTGATCACCTGCGACTGGCATGACTGGGCGTGGCCTGCCATTTCCTCGATGTAATAGGACGGCCAACCGCTCGGCGTAATCGGATACCCACTGTTTCCGAAGGCATGGATTCCGATCGGCAGATTGGCGCGGACTGCTGCCTCGTACATCGGCCAGTAGTCACGGTGCCCGAGTGGTTTCGCCGTTCGGCTGAGCAGAAGGATCTGTGCAAAACTCGGATCGCCAGAAAGGCGATCGATCTCGGCAACCGCCGCCGACGCCTCCTCGTAGGCCACCATGACGGATGCTTTGAGCCTGTGATCTTTGGCCGTCCAGTGTTCAACCTGCCAGCCGTTAACTGCTCGGCAGAACGCGCTGGCCATGTCGGGGTTCTGATAGTTTCCCGGATGCGGCGAGATAACGTTCAGAATGCCCAGTTGCACATTGTTTGGATCGAGGTGCTGCTGCTGCATCAAGGGCAGCGAACTTCCGGCCCGACTTCCGTCTGTGGGCCATGCATCGACGCGTGCCGCGTCCGGTTGCCCCTTTGGATAGACAGGGCCGGCAAACGGTGCCTGCCGACGACTAACTCCGAAAAGCTCGTAATGCTCCTGCCAACGCTTTTCCAGATAAGGATAAAGCTCCCGGATCGTTCGCGGAACGGGATGAATGTCGCAATCCGCGACCGCTCGCTGTACACGGTGGCTGCGCTTAATCTCGGGCTGCACGATGTTGAGCGTCATTGAAGCGACTCCGCCAGGCGTGGGTAGGTCTCAAGGGGATTGTCGAAGAGGATCTTCCGCAGATATTCCTCGGAAAGTCCCTCGGGGGTGGCGTTGTCGTCCTGAAATTGCCAGTGCGGGTAGTCCGACGAGAAGACCAGAAGGCGATCCGAATTCATATGGTCGAGAAACCTCTCGAACTGCTGCCGCTCCACGGGAGCGTCTGTTGGCTGCAAGGTGAGGCGGACGTGATCCCTCACGATCTCGAATGGCGTACGATCGACCCACGGCACTTCCATCCGCAGCCCCTTCCAGAACTTGCCGAGGTGCCACATATGGGCGGGCAGCCAGGTGAAGCCGGATTCTAGCAAGACAACCTTCAACTCGGGAAAGCGCGAAAAAACCCCCTCGCAAATTAGACTGGTCAATGTCGTTTGCATCGCCTGCGCCTGGTTGACGTAGTCCTCGGTGTAGTAAGACGTCCAGCCAACGGTGGTCGTGGGATGGCGAAAACTGCTCCCGGCGTGAATGCCGATGGTGAGCCCGTGACGTGCAGCAGCCGCATAGATGGGCCAGAAGTGCCTTTTTCCGAGAAGACTATCTCCGCTTGCCAGAAGCAACACCTGCACGAAGCGCTTGTCGCCCGCCCAATGCTCGATCTCGTCCACGGCTTTCTCGACGTTCTGCACCGGAAGCAAAATAGAACCCCGGAGACGCGGCTCCCTGTCGAGCCATTCCGCGGCGAGCCACGCATTGACCGCGCGGCACATCGCGGCGGCCAGATCCTCATTGTGGAGCCCCTGAACCCCGTAAAGGCAATTGCAGATCGCTGCCCGAATGCCCCATCGGTCGAGGATGTCGCGTTGCAGATCTTCCAATCGGCTCGCCGGCTTAGCGGCAGCCTGACGCCAATCCGGGCGAGCTGTCAGCGGCGATCCTGGTGGATAGTTGACTGTTTCCAGATCCGGAAGACCAGTCTGGGTGACCATCTCTCGCCAGTGGTCTGTCAAATACGGCAGAAGGCTGCCTATTGAGGGGACAGCGGGATGAATGTCGCAGTCTATGGCATTCTGAAGATGTTTCACGGGTGTCCTCACGTAGCGGCTGGCGCTTCCCATTGTTTTCGAATGAAAAGTAATGCTTTACCTTGGCTCAGTAAAATAGAGTTTCTTCGTCTTTTGCATCGAAAAATCAGATTCAATTGCCCGCAGATATGCTGCGGGCACTGCGACCGGAACGCTAGCGCAGGAGTTGGCGCAGAAAGAGCCTGGTTCGCTCGTGGTACGGGTTCTCGAAAAAGGCGGTGGGCGTGTTCTCTTCAACGATCTGGCCGCGGTCCATGAAGATCACACGGTCCGCGACCTTCCGGGCGAACCCCATCTCGTGGGTAACGCACACCATGGTCATCCCATCCTCCGCGAGGCTTACCATCGTATCGAGCACTTCCTTGATCATCTCCGGATCAAGGGCAGAGGTTGGCTCATCGAAAAGCATGATTCTTGGATTCATGCAGAGGGATCTGGCGATAGCAACCCGTTGCTGTTGACCACCCGAAAGCTGGCCGGGATACTTGCGTGCCTGCTCCGGTATTTTCACGCGCTCCAGAAAATGCATCGCGATATCTTCCGCCCTCTTTCTGGGCATCTTTCGTACCCAGACCGGTGCAAGTGCGCAGTTCTCAAGAACTGTCAGGTGCGGAAACAGGTTAAAATGCTGAAACACCATGCCCACTTCCCGGCGCACCTCATTGGTGCGCTTGAGATCGTCCGTCAGTTCGATCCCATCGACGACGATCGTTCCGCGCTGATGTTCCTCTAGCCGATTGATACACCGGATCATGGTGGACTTGCCTGAGCCAGACGGCCCGCAGACAACAATGCGTTCGCCACGCAACACCTGCAGATTGACGTCGTTGAGCGCATGGAATTCACCATACCACTTGTGCACGCCGCGAATATCAACGGCGATTTCCGGCTGCACCGGTAATGGGCTCGCTTCGTTCGGCAGGTTCGGTTTAGGGACTTTCGTATGCGTTGACATGAGGTTCTCCTATCGCTGATGGCCGGTATTCAGGCGGCTCTCCATGTAGATCGAGTAACGCGACATGCTGAAGCAGAAGAGCCAGAAGACGAACCCAGCAAAGACGAGCCCCGATGTCGGCGTCTGCGGCGAGGCCCAGTTCGCATCCGAGAAGTTCTGGCGGACGGCACCGAGCAGGTCGAACATACCGATGATGTAGACCAGGCTTGTGTCCTTGAAGATGCCGATGAAGGAATTTACAATCCCTGGAATGACGAGCCTCAGGGCCTGCGGCAGCACGACAAGGCCCATCTTGTGCCAGTACGTTAGCCCAAGCGAATCCGCCCCCTCATATTGCCCCTTGGAAATCGCCTGCAAACCACCCCGCACGACTTCCGCCATGTACGCCGAAGAAAACAGGGCGACTCCAACAAGGGCTCGCATCAACTTGTCGAACGCGAAGCCCTGCGGCAGGAAAAGCGGCAGCATCACGCTTGCCATAAACAATACCGTAACCAGCGGCACACCTCGCACCGTCTCAATGAAGCCGATACAGGTATACCGGACGAACAGCATCTCGGAACGGCGTCCCAGCGCAAGCAGGGTGCCGAGCGCTAGCGAGACGGTGATCCCAACAATGGACAGGATCAATGTAATCATGAGACCGCCCCAGAGAGGCGTTTCGACATAAGAGAGGCCGAATGAGCCTCCGACCAGAAGGAAGAAGGCAAAGACAGGAAACAGCCCGAAAAGGGCAACCGCATTTGCGACTTTGCGTGGAAACCGGGGGATCAGCAACGGCACGAAAAGACAGATGAAGACGCTCGCGCATATGATTACCCGCCACCGCTCGGCAATAGGGTAACGGCCAAAGAGAAACTGCTCTATCTTCGCGTCGACGAAAGCCCAGCAAGCCCCCGACCAGCCGTCTGGGTGCAGACCTCCCTGCGAGACCGTGGCGCAGAACGTCCTGTCTGTCCCCGTCCACTGTGCCTCAATGATCGCCCACCGGACGAACGGAGGCAAAATATAGGCGAGAATGGCAAGACCGAGGATCGTCAGCAGAGCATCGCCAACCGATGAGAACAGATGTTTACGGATCCACCCGAGTAAGCCCGTTTCATCCAGCGGCGCCGGCTCACTCATCATCATTTCGCTTCGAACAAAACCAAGGGAGTTCTTCTGCATTGCCTTATCTTTCTACGAGCGCCACCTTGGCGTTGAACCAATTCATGAACGCTGAGGTGAGCAGGCTCAGACCCAGGTAAGCGGCCATCCAGATTGCAACCACTTCGATCGCCTGGCCGGTCAGGTTGAGAATCGTGCCGCCTATGGCCACCAGGTCCGGATAACCGACAGCGATCGCCAGCGAGGTGTTTTTGGTAAGATTGAGATACTGGCCAGCCAAGGGCGGGATGGCGATACGCATGGCTTGCGGTATGACGACGAGCCGCAACGTCTGTCTGGGGCGCAAGCCCAGAGCGAACGAAGCCTCGGACTGGCCATTGTGGACACCTAGAATGCCCGCGCGGACGATTTCAGCGATAAAAGCGGCCGTATAGAACGATAAGGCGAGGTACAGCGACAGGAACTCCGGCTTGATCTGGAAGCCACCGCTCAGGTTGAACGTCCCCAGCCTTGGATAGTCGAACGACAGCGGGAAACCGGACGCCGCGAAGGCCGATAGCGTCAGTCCGAGACATAGACCGACGGCGACGAGAAATACCGGAAATTGCCGGCCACTTACTCTCTGGCGCCGGCGAGCTGCGGCCGTAACGAGAACGGTCAGGACAACCGCCACGGCGAGCGCGGCGGCAACCAGCCAGGCACCCTCACCCCAGACTAGCTTCGGCGTGTAGAGCCCACGGCTGTTCACGAAAGAATGAAAAGGCAACCCGATGCTTTCTTTTGGTAGAGGCAAGACCGAAAGGACGCCGAAATACCAGAAGAAAATAACCAGCAAAGGTGGGATGTTCCGGAATATTTCGACATAGGCCGTGCAGATGGCCCGCATAAGAAGATTGCGCGACAGGCGCCCGATACCGACTGCGAACCCAACGATCGTTGCCGTGAGTAGGCCGGCGACGGCGACGGTCAACGTGTTGAGTAGGCCAACTAGAAGTGCGCGTGCGTAGGTCGAGTCAGGAGAATACGCAATCAGGCTTTCGCCGATGTCGAATCCGGCACGGCCGTGAAGAAAACCGAAACCCGTCGAGATGTTTGCGCGCTTCAAGTTCTCAAACGCATTGCCTGCTATCCAGTGCAGGAACACCAGCAAAACGATGAAAGCGAGGATCTGGAATGTGATCCTGCGGATCTTTGGATGGTAAAATAGCGAGGCCTTGCCCGCCGCGGTCAGTGGCGTGACGTCTTGTACGGTCATTGGAATTCCTCTGATGAAAGTGCCGGTGGGCTGTGGCCGCCCACCGGCCGGATCTTGATCAGCGAACCGGCATTCCGTACTGGAGGCCACCCTTGCTCCAAAGAGCGTTGATGCCGCGCTCGATCTTCAGCGGGCTGCCGACGCCGACATTTCTGTCGAAGATTTCACCGTAGTTGCCCACGCCCTTCACTATGTTGACGACCCAGTCCTTCGTCAGCCCCAGATCGGTTCCGATCTTGGAATCATCTTCCACACCGAGGATGCGCCGGACCTCCGGTTTGTCCGACTTGAGCATTTCTTCGAGGTTCGCCTGCGTGATGCCTAGTTCCTCGGCGTTCAGAAGGGCGTAGTAGGTCCATTTGACGATGTCGAACCACTTGTCGTCCCCTTGGCGAACCGCGGGGCCGAGAGGCTCCTTCGAGATGATTTCGGGTAGGATGACATGATCTGAAGGCGAACCGAGAACGAGCCGGGTTGCATAAAGCCCGGACTGGTCGGTCGTGTAGACGTCGCACCGGCCTGAGTCGTAAGCGGATGTGACTTCATCCAGCTTCTCGAAGACGACCGGATTGTACTCCAGCTTGTTGGCTCGGAAATAGTCCGAGATCGTCAACTCCGTCGTCGTGCCCGTTTGCACGCAGACGGCAGCCCCGGATAGCTCGAGGGCAGACGTGATACCTGGCAGCTTCTTCGCATTTATCATGAAGCCCTGGCCGTCGTAGTAAGTAACACCTGCGAAATTCAGGCCAAGCGCGGTATCGCGGCTAATCGTCCAAGTCGTGTTTCGCGAGAGGAGATCGACTTCGCCAGATTGGAGGGCCGTGAAACGCTCCTTCGGCTCGAGGGGACGGAACTTCACTTTGGACGTATCGCCAAACACGCCGGCCGCAACGGCGCGACAGAAGTCCACGTCGAGGCCAGTCCAATCTCCCTTATCGTCAGGGGCGGAAAACCCAGCAAGGCCCGAACTGACCCCGCATTGAACAAACCCCCTCGCCTTGATGTCATCCAGCGTCGCTCCGCAGGCTATCGAGGCCCCCAGTGTGACAGCAAACAGCCCAGATACCGCCGTCATTGTCGCTTTCATCAGATGCATTCCCCTTTATTTATGTGATTGTATATATTTGGTTTTCCATCAAACGGCTCCCAAACCGGCTGACTTCAATCTGCTGTCGGCACATCTGTCCGAAGGCAGAATTCATTTGTTGACGAACGTTAACTGCATTAGGGTGATGCGATAAAATAGATTTTGCAGGCCTTCCTGATGAGAAAACTCGATGCAACGTATTACATTGCGAATGTTGAACTATGTCGAGGCGGCCGCTCGGCTCGGGAATGTGACCGAAGCGGCAAAGGAGAAAAACGTATCCCAGTCGTCGGTGTCGCTCGCCATCGCTGAGTTGGAAGCTTTTGTAGGCGCGCCACTGTTCATCCGCCACCACGCAAAAGGGGTTGACCTCACCCCGGCAGGCGCAGGGCTCATCCTTCAAGCGCGCCATCTGCTGAACCATGCTCAGGACTTCGAGAAGCACGCCATGGGTCTATCCGACGGGCTGCGCGGGGAAGTGACGGTCGGATGCTTCGTGACACTGGCGGCGAGATTCATGCCAAAACTGCTGGCAAGCTTTTCGCAAACCTATCCGGGCATTACGGTTCGACTTGAGGAAGGGAGTCAGGACGCGATTGTCGACATGATTATGTCAGGGCGCGTCGAGCTTGGCCTGTCGTACCATTCGGCACTCAGGCAGGAAATCTCAGCCCAACACCTGGGAGAACTGCCTCCGCACGTCCTTCTTTCCATGGATCATAAATTTGCGAAACGCCAAAGTGTTAGTCTGAGGGAACTGGCGGCGGAGAACTTCATCCTTCTCGACCTTCCCTTTTCGCGTGACTATTTTCTCAACCTTTTTCGCCGTATCGATGCGGAGCCGCGGATCGTGTTTCGCTCTCAGTCCCCGGAGTTGATACGTGGGCTAGTTGCGAACGGGCACGGCTTCACCATCCACAACGCTGTCAGTTCGCGCATGGTCGCCAATGATGGCATGCCCCTTGCCGTCCTTAGAATTGAAGAAGAATTGCCCGGCGCCCGCGTGACTTGCCTGCAACTGGAACAGACCGCGTTACGTCCAGCCGTGGACACGTTCCGGCGGTATCTCACTGCCGCCTTTTCAACGGGCGGTCTTTTTGCCGATAGCCTGCGATCTCGACAAGACCGACCATAACGAAAAGCGCTTCTGACCGCGCCGTGGAACGGCTTCGAATGAACGCAGTTGGGCAAGCCGGCTGGACTGGAAAGGCTCGTTTGACGCGTCAGGAGCCTGATCCTTCGCACTGATCAAGCGCCCGTCTGTGACGAGAGTATACCTTGCAACCAAAGATGCTTGCAGGACTACGCCGCGGTGGTTGGTTGCCCAGACCTAGGTGTAAGCACCTTTGTACAGGCCTGCTTCAATCGACTGCAGGATCTCGGTTTCCTTCCGCTCCTGGGCGCGCACCGAAGCCAAGAGCACCTCTGCCTGTTCCGGCCGGAACGCGACGACACCATCCAGGTCACCGACAACAATGTCCCCGGGATGGACAAGCATGCCTCCGATGCTCACCGGTACGTTGATTTCACCGGGGCCGTTCTTGTATGGCCCACGATGAATAACGGTGCGTGCGAAAACCGGAAAATCGCTCTCGGCAATCGCGGCCTTGTCTCGGATCGCTCCGTCCAACACAAAACCGGCAGCACCCCGCTTTTTCGCTATGGCGCAAATTATCTCGCCGATAAGCGCACGGCTACTATCGCCCTCCCCATCGACGACCAACACATCTCCAGGCTGGATGAGTTCCAGCGCATCATGTATGGCCTTGTTGTCTCCTGCCCGCGTCTTGACGGTAAATGCAGTTCCAACCATCGGTGTGCCATCGTGAAAGGCCTGGAGACCCAAGGCTCCCGGCTGACGATCCAGATTGTCGCTGATGTTTGCAGTGGCAAGGCCTCGGAAAGAGTCGATGATCTCTATCGATGCCGTTACAAGCGGGCGGTCGTGAAGCGGTTGGGTCAACGGATGGTCCTGACTTGGGTCGGAGCACTTGTCTGCCTGAGACGAGCGAATGCTGGAGTAGAGACTGACGCGAAGACGGCGCCAACGGTGTCAGAAGACGCATGCCACGGAACGGAGTGGCGCGGATTTGTCGCCACGGTTCGCAAGCGTTGAAGTTGCTGCAGCGAAGCGAAGACGTTCATGCCGATTCCCAAACCTTGGCCAGCACGGCAATTTCGTCGTCACAAAGCGGCGTTGCGAGAGCTTGGACGGATTGTCGTATCTGGTTGGGCGCCGAGACACCGCACACCATACCCGCAACTGTCGGTCGACTGGCGAGCCAATTGAGCGCGATATCATGAAGCGGTCGACCCCAGTCCACCACACATTCATGCAGGCGCTTGACAACGCAGAGGTTCCTGTCAGTCAGGAACTGACCCCGATGGCGGGCATCCTGTTCAAAGCGGCTGCCGGCTGGGACATCCACCATCGAATGATACTTGCCGGTCAGCAGTCCTGCGGCAAGGGGAAAGAACGCGATCATCCGACTCTTACCGCGTTCCAGAGCAGGAACGATATCTTTCTCAACGCTGCGGTTTATCAGATTGTATTCGTGGTGGATGTAGGAAAAGCCATTCATACCAAGAAGGTGTGCGGTCCATTGAGCGTCAATGTAACGCCAGGCCGGAATGCTGCACGCACCAAGTTCGCGGATCTTTCCCTCTGCAATCAGGTCGTTGAGCGCGCCAAGTGTTTCCTCGATAGGCGTGACCTGGTCCATCACATGATAATTGTAGAGGTCGATGTAGTCAGTACCCAGACGCCGCAGGCTTGCCTCGAGCGATGTCCGGATGTACCGCGGCGAGCCGGAATCGGTTGCGGGTAGCGACCCTTCAACGCCCCGACTGTCGTACCCGAACTTAGTCGAGACGATGAAATCTGCACGCGAGGTGCGCAGAAATCCGCCGACGATCTCTTCGGAGGCACCGCCTCCGTAATGTGGTGCGGTGTCGAAGGTTGTCACCCCACAGTCCGCAGCCTCGCCAAGAAGGCGTTCGGATGTAACCGGGTCAATCTGTGCGCCAAGCCTGTTGCAGCCGAGCATGATGGGTGAGAGATTCAAGGCACTCGACTGCGCCAAGCCCATTGCGTGAAAAGAAGTCGTCATCATTGTACCTCGCACGAACTGGACCCAATTTCGGGTCTGCTTTTTCGATCAGACCTGGAATGGACTAGGCCAACGCTGTGGTTTGCATGATTCATCAGCGGGTCACCTCGGATGGATCGATGTTTGCAAGTTGCTCCACCGTGATCGAACGCAAGGGCGGTCTCGATCGGAACAGGCCCGCCTCACTCGGACTGATGCTAAGTTCATCGGCGACGATCTGGCTTATGATTTGGCCACATGTCTGGCCCTGACACGGCCCCATCCCGGTTCGGGTGTAGGCTTTCAGCTCATTGACGCCTCGTGCGCCATCGCGCAGCACGTGTCTGATTGTCCCGGCGGTTACAGCCTCGCAACGGCAGACGACCTCATTGTCGCCGATGGAAGAGGCACTATCCCGCGGCGAGTACAAACGATCCAGAAAAGGCCTGAGTGCTTTGGCTTTTCTGCGTGCCAGATGCCAGTGAGCGAGTGAGGAGCGACGAATGGGATCGCTTCCGAGCAAACCTTCAGCGATTGCAAGTGCCGCCAACCGACCCGATTTCTCGGCAGCCTCAGCGCCCTCAATGCCACCGGCATCGCCTGCGACATAGACATTCTCACTTGTGGAGCGGCCCTCGCCGTCAAGCCGTGGCCGGAAATATCGCTGGATGGAGTACCATCCCAGTTCGCAGCCGATCGCCCCGAAGATGCGCACGGCAGGCATGACGCCCTCGTGGAAGAGGATATTGGCTGTATCATACCGCTCGCGCCGACCCGCTCTCACGAACGACAGGGCTTCGACCTGCCGCTCGCCCTCAACTGCGATCTTGCTCGCGCCCGTGACGTACCGCATCTTCATGCGACGAGCATTCCATTGATACTTGAGACCGTAGAGCAGGGATCGGACGTCTCCGAGCATACTCGGCACGGCAGCGACCGCTTTGCGATAGTTTTCGCTGGGTGTTGTGTCGATATAGCCGGCGATAGTCACGCCGGCGCTGCGCAGTTGATTGATAAAGAGGAGCGGCAGAGGCCCACAGCCGACAATCCAGGTATCAGGTTCGGGCAAAAGTCCGCCCGCCTTGAGCATGATCTGTGCCGCACCAACTGTGCGCACTCCGGGTAGGAGCCAACCTGGTCTCGGTATCGATCGCTCCATCGCGCCGGTGGCGACCAGGAGCCTTCGCCAGGCCCACCGTCGTGCTGCACCGTTTGAAAGCGTGAACAGATAACCTGCGGGATCGACCGACCACACCTGATGTCCGCTGTGATATTCGATACCCGCGGTACGAAACTTGGAAACCAGTTTTCGACCAACTGCATAGCTTGGGCCAAGGGCTGCCATCCGATCGGGAGGACAACTCTCGATATCCCTGTAGATCTGGCCGCCGGGAGCTACCTGGTCATCGAACACGACGACGCGAAGACCGTGACTTGCCGCCTCGATCGCCGCAGCCATTCCCGCAGGCCCGGCTCCGACGATCGCCAGATCGAAAGCTTCACTCGACAAGGGATGGTGCTCCGCTTTGCATATCAATGCGCATACCGGGACGGACCTTGACGAGGCACGCTTGCACCGATGTTTCGCCGTCAATGGTCATGAGGCACTCAAAACAAACGCCCATGAGACAATAGGGTGCTCGAGTATCGCCCGTGACGGGAGAAGTCCGAGTCCACCCCAAACCCGCGCGAATTGTGGCCGCAGCAGCACTGTCACCAGCGTCCACGACACACTCATTTCCATTGATCAGGACCATGATCGGTTTCGTCGGTCGACGGTCAAGCTGCGGCATCGAATCTTCCTGAACGAAATGGTGAGTATCGCTCTCTAACAGCGCCTTCGGCCAACGCCTGCGCGAGCTCGCCGGCGTGAACAGGCGCCAGGGTGACCGCCGAATGGCAACCGACCACGTGGACCCGGCCCGTTGACGTTGTGTCATAGACTGGATTGCCATCCTTCGTCATAGTGCGCAGACCTGCCCAGATCCGGACAACTTCCAGTCTTCTCAGCGACGGCACGATGCTCATTGCCCGTCTCAAGAAGGGGCCGCATGCGAGAGGATCGGCACTATCGTTCATTCCGGCGTGCTCACTGCTGGAGCCAATCATGAACGTGCCGTTTGCAGCTTGCCGCAATCCACCTGCCGGGACTGCTAGGATGCGCTCCGCACGTTCGGTAACAACCAAATGTCCGCGCAACGGTTGAATGTCGACTTGCATGCCTATGCTTTTTGAAAGTCCGGTGGTCCCAAGGCCCGCAGCCACCACGGTCATACTCGCTTGATAGTGCCCCGTCTCGGTGACGATCCTTGTGCTAGCGGTGTTGTCTTCGATTGCGAGCACCCGCTCGCCTGCAAGGACCTCGACACCGAGCAACTTCATCCAAATCTTCATTGCGTGGAGAAGCTTCAGCGGATTAGCCTCGCCGTCCTCCTTCCCGTAGACCGCCCCCGCGACCCGTTCGCCAAGAGGCAGCCTCGGCAACAGCTTTTGCAGCTCATGCCTATCAATCATTTTCATCTCGTGCTGCGGGTCCGCACGATGCAAAGCCTCAATCCGGCGGGATTGGGTTTCGAATTCCTCCTGCCCGACGCAGAACGACAGGCCGCCTGTCAGCTTATGTTCGACATCAATCCCGGTGCTTTCAAACAACGCACGTTGGAATGTCAGCCACTGTTTGGCTGCCCTTTTGGTCAACGTGGTGTAGGCCGGCATGCCCTGGCCTTTTCCCTGAACCCACACCAGGCCGAAATTCGCGCGTGCGGCGCGAATGGCTGCGTCACCTTCATCGAAGACCAGGACCTTGCGACCAAGACGTGCGAGCCCCAACGCTACGGCCGAACCCACCATACCGCCTCCGATAACTGCCACGTCTATCGTGTGAGACGGCATGGCGCTCTCCCCTATGCCTTCGTCTGAAGTTGATGGTATCGGTTCGCGGAACGTGCGTCCTTCAAGGTGCTGCCAGCCTTGACGTCGTCACGGATCCGCTGTTCGGCCGCCTGTATCTCCTCGGCGATCGCGAGAATCTTCTCCTCCACAGCTGCCGGAATACAGAGCACGCCATCCGCATCACCTACAATCAGGTCCCCGGCATTGACCCGGATCGCGCCTACGCTCACACCGCCGTTTACTTCATCCACTTGCACCCGATCCTTCCCCGTGCGCATCGTCGAGTGTCGTACAAACATTGGATAGTTGATTTCCATTGCGAGCGAGACGTCGCGGCATGCCCCCTCGATGACTGTACCCGCCAGACCGCTTTGCGAAGCGACCATTGTCAGGATATCACCCCAGACCGTCGCATCTGCGCGACCACCATTGTCCAGAACGACGACCGCACCAGGTGGAACATCATCAATGTAGTCGCCAACCGTTCCAGGATTAACTGGGTCTATCGCACAGTAGCGAACCGTGAAGGCACGGCCCGCGAGCTTGAACGATGGTAACAGTGGCTTCACACCAAGGCATTGACCAGGGATTGCGCATTTGTCGAGCGCATCCGATAGGCTGGCGGTATCGAGTTGGGCGGCACGGGTAACATTGCGATCGATATTCAAGCCTGAGCTCCTTGCCTGCGAATTTTAGTCGGGTTTTGCTGATTGATTTCAAATCCTTGCAACAATCGCGTCGCAGGGAAAAGAACGACGAAGTAGCACACGGCCACGATCGTATAGACTTCAAGCGGCCGATAGGTTGCTGACGTGATCTGGATGCCTTGATAAAGCAGATCGGGAACCGCAATCGTCGACACCAGTGATGTATTTTTGAGCTGCAATATCGATTGATTCATGAATGGCGGAACCATTCTTTTGATCGCTTGTGGCAGCACGATCAATCGCATGATCTGCACGGGCTTGAAGCCAAGAGCTCTGCCGGCATCCGTTTGCCCAGTGGAAATGGACAGGATACCTGCACGGAAAATTTCACCGTAGAACGCACCGGCATATCCGGACAAGACGATGATCGCAGCCAACCACGGCGTCAGCGTGACCGGCAAAAGAACAGGCAGCGCATAGTATACCCACACCAGTTGAACGAGGACCGGCGTGCATCGAAACACCTCGACGACAAGGATTGCAAACCATCTCAACGGCGCGAACTTGGACATTCTCGCCGCACAGAAAACGAGGCCCACAACAAGCCCCAACACGATCGTCCCCAATGCGAACAAAATCGTGTAGCCAAGACCCTGCAACAGCAGGGTCCCGTATGGCAGTACGATACCGAAGTCCCAAGTGTATGTCATATCGCCGACCGCCGAACAGTCATCACTTCAACTAGGCCATTCCGCGCGCTGTCGGTATGCCGAAGTCTTCGTGCAGTACAGCGAGGATTTGCTTTGGATCGTCGATTGCGACGAGGCGACCGTTGACTTCACGCACCAAGGCCGGGCAGCTTTGATGCTCTTCGCCGACGAGATCGACGAGCAACTTGCGCGGCTTGGCGAAGGGTACGCGCACGACTTCAAGTCCTGCAGTCTCCTGCCCAAAAACCGCAAGCACACCTTCAAGAAGCATGCAGTCCGGGCAAAACTGTTTTTCGCCGTCCGCTTCGAAGCCCGGCGTCAAAAGGAAAAGTTTCTGCGTTGTCATTACGAACTCCTAAGCTCAGAAAAAGGAATGGCGAACGTCGCTGTCGAGGCGCTGAAAGGCCTCGGCATATTTCACTCCGGCATGGCTTCCGCGCTGTTCGGCCAAGCGGAGATAGTAGTCCCAGAGGTTGCTCTGACTGGGGGTGGCCTCAATGACCTGTCGCTTCAAATCCCAGACGTCGGAGATATCGATCAACAGGTTGGGCAAGAAGCCGGATTGCTCAGGGAAGTGAGGCTCGAAACACACCATCTTCGGCGACTTGATCGTTTTTAGGCCGCGGCCCGGAGACGTCACCATCATTCGCGCGCGGACCGCTGCCTCGTAGGCAACCACATGATCGATATTGCTCGGATCCTTGCTGGTATGCGTGATGATAACGTCAGGCTGCGATGCGCGCATCTCTTCTGCAATCTCTCCATAAAGTGCCTCCGAGGCGACGAGCGGGAAGTCCTCCAATCCCAAAATCTTAAGATTGGCGCCAAGAATGTCCGCTGCGGCCTCGGCCTCGGAGCGGCGCTTTTCGACGACCTGGTCGAGCGTTACATCCGCGCTGGTCCATAATTTGGGGGATTCGCCGCGAGCACCTGTGGTGATGGAAAGGATGTCGACGCCCATACCCTGCTTCACATGCTTTGCAATTGTTCCTGCAGCGCGCCAAACGAAATCACCGGGATGAGCTATTACGAGCATTAGTTTCGGCATCTAGTTCTCCATTTCAGAACGGCTCCGCACCTCTTAAGGACGGCTTCGTCTCGTACATACCGGCAACCAAGGCGCCACGCCTCAACGGCGCGGATGGCGCAGTCATTGCTGGATTGTCGAGGTTGTGATCAGGGGTGGCGTGCCGATTGAAATGCGACCTGCTGCCAGCCCGTTGTCTCCTTGACCCACGTTTGAGTGACCGTTGCTATCGCGTCGGCGGAAGTGTTTGTCTCGCGCATTCTCGATGTCATCTTCATTAGGCCGGTTACCACCGCAACAGGACCATAGAAGCGATAGGTGAGGTCTTCCCGTTCGATGGAAACGAATTCGATGACGTGGGTCATGCGATCGAAAAGTTCTTCTCGATTCTGTAGATGCCCGTTCGAGTGAACATGTGTGAGATTATCGGGAAGTATCCTTCTCAACAACTCGAAGTCCATGGTGGTGAGGCCCTTGATGCGCGTTGCTTCACACGCCTGCAATTCCTCAATAAGTGCGCTGGCCATACGTCTTTCCTCTTTTGTTAGCGCGAGACTGTCGCGTGGCAACTCACCGCCATCACAAATCGCGCTTGATTAAGTGATCGCTGACACGGGATGCATCGGCGCCGCAGCCACGGGATTAAAGTTGTGCCTGTACGTCGTCGGGGATGTCTTTTCGCTCGAGACCTATCTTCTCGAACCCTTGCAGTATCCACTCGGTCGTTTGCCGCGATCCCCGCGCGCTCTTAATCCAGGCGTTGAGAAAGTCTCGCCACTCGTAGTCAGCATCCCGCGGAATGGCCATGCAACTTTCCAGGTTCAACCTCGGCTGCTCGAGGAGCGTTATCCGGGACAATGCCGGAAATTTCGCGCGAACACCCATGCCTTGCATCATCGCCACCACAAATGCGTCCGCGCGCCCGGCCTGAGCGGCCACAATCGCGTCGTCGCGTGTCTTGTAGGCAGTGGTTTGAGCGTTTGGGCTGTAGCGGCGGCAAAGTGTGTCAGCAAGCCCGCCGATTACCGTCGCTATTTTGATCTCTGGCTTGTTCAGATCGTCCCACGTCGCGCCGGTGACGTTGGTGCCAGAGACATAGACGATGCCTTGCGTATAGATCGGGTCGGTGAACCTCACCGCCAAGGCGCGTTGCGGCGATTGATTGAAAGGGAAAGCGAGATCCGCCTTGTCCGTCTGTACGTCGGCGATCGAGCTGGAGGTGTTACCCTCAAGGATCGTCAATCTGACATCAAGCACCTTAGCTATATCTTCCGCCATCAGCATGCCTGCGCCTTCCCAGGTACCCGCTGCAAGGTTCTTGATATAGAAGGGGGCCTCGCCCGCAAGAATGGAGACCCTGAGTTCCCCTGTCCGCCGTATGCGCTGCAGGGTCGCCTCATTGGTGGCCGTCTGAGCCTTTGCAGTCGATGCCAGCGCCGCCGCTCCACCGAAAGCGAGCATCTTCAACATATCCCGCCTTATGCCGCGCACAATCGGTCTCCTTGAAACGAGCTGATCTCATGCCGCTCTCGCGAGGACATTTCGCAATCACATAATGCGACAAACGAATTCACGTCCAGAAGAAATTTACAAAACTGGAAAATTCGTATAATATTTCATTATCTACTAGATTTGTAGATTCTGGTTTCTTTGAATGAAGCGGGCCTCATGGGAGGTATTGGATACGTAAATAGGATCAGTTTGGGCGCCTAGATTTCCATCAAGGGTCAGGCGCGCCGCTACAACGGTGAGGGGATTTCCGTGCAGCACAAAAGCATAGCTCTCATAGCATTGACCCTGCTCTGGCTTCAGTCAGCAGCAGCGTTTGCCGATACACCACGCAGCGTCACTATCGTGCTGCCCGATCCACTTGCGTCTGTCGACGCATGTCAGGTGCAGACCTCGACGACGGGTCGGGTCATCAAGCTCAACGTCCTGGAATCCTTGACACAAGTCGATGTCGCAAACGGCGGTGTAAAACCGCGGCTGGCCGACGAGTGGAAGCCTATTGATTCAAATACCTGGGAATTCAAGCTCAGAAGAAACGTCAAGTTCCATGACGGCGCGGAGATGGACGCAAAATCCGTGGCGTATTCGATCGAGCGCGTGCTCGACCCCAATCTCGGATGCGACGCCTATGCGTTTTACTTTGCCAACACCAAGGTGACGACCGAGATCGTTGACAGTCATACCATACGCATTGCCACCGTCCCGCCTCAGCCTATCTTGCCGACATTGATGGAGGCCGTATCGATCGTGTCCCCTACGACACCGCGCAAGGAATTGACGCGTCAGCCCATCGGAACCGGACCATTTCGCTTCACCAGTTGGGACCCACAGTCGGAGATCGTGCTCGACAAATTCGAGGGCTACTGGGGTGAGAAGCCGGCAGTGGAAAAAGCACATTACAAGTGGAGGCAGGAATCGCTCGTCAGAGCCGCTATGGTCAAGCTTGGTGAAGCCGATATTGGCCTCAACATAGCCGATCAGGACGCCGACGATCCGAAAACGGATATCTCCTTCCACAATTCGGAAATGCTGCGCATCCAGATCAATACGGATCGCCCCCCCTTCGATGACGTTCGCGTTCGCAAGGCGCTCAATCTTGCCCTGGATCGTGCGAGCCTCGTGGGCGTTCTGATTAATCCAAAGGCCACGCTGGCCGCTCAGATCGTCGGCCCGAGCGCACTTGGTTTCAATCCCGAAATCAAGCCCTATCCGTTTGATCCCGATCAGGCGCAGAAACTCCTTGCAGAAGCAAAAGCTGATGGAGCACCAGTGGACACCACGATCCAGATGATCGCGCGTGCAAACAACTTCCCAAATGCCGACGAGGTCATGGAAGCCTTTGTGGCGATGTGGGAAGCAGTTGGCCTGAAGGTGAGCGTGAAGACGCTCGAGATGGCGCAGTACCGCGCGTCGGGCAAGCCACCGTTCGAGCCCAATCGCCCAGCGACACTTCGCTTCAGCTCCCATGACAATGCGACTGGGGATGCCGGAGTAAGCATCTTGGCGAAGTATCATTCCAGCAGCTTCCAGGCAGACGTGCCGAACACGGAGGTGGACGCCATGATCGAAAAGGCCCTCGCCTCCACCGGCGACGAGCGCCGTGTCCAGTTCCAGGCAATCTTGAAAAAGGTGCATGATGAAATCGTCCCGGAGATCTGGGTCTACGACATGGTCAGCACAGCTCGCGTTAACCCGCGGATCGATTACAAACCGAATGCCGCCTCCGGTTCGATCATTGATTTATCCAGCATCACGTTCAACTGACGCGACCTGCGAAGGTCTTCCGTCATGGGCCCCCATCTCCCTCTCTCGCGCCATCGGTCCACGACTGAGTGGCAAGGAGCAAACGCTCGATGCTGAGTTTCATCACCAAGAGAGTGCTGCAAAGCCTGGTCTCGATTGCCTTCATGGTCGTCACTGTCTTCTTCCTGGCTCGACTAACAGGCAGTCCGGCAGACCTCTATCTCCCGGTCGACGCTTTGGAGTCGGCTCGTCAGGAGTTCTCCGCGTTACACGGTTTCGATGACCCACTGGGAACGCAGTTCCTGAGGTTCCTGGAGGATCTTCTTCATGGTGACCTTGGCCAATCCCTCCGCCTGAACATGCCGGCGACCGAAGCTGTCCTGCTGGCGCTTCCCACGACATTGACACTGGCGGCGATCGCAATTCCCGTCTCATTGGTCTTGTCGATCATTCTTGGCGCAGCGGCCGCACTCAAGCCCGGAGGCATTTTCGACAGGGTCGCAAGCGCCCTCGCATTGACCGCTGCAAGCATCCCCGAATTCTGGGTCGCCATAGTTGGAATTGTTGTGCTCGCAGTCAGCCTGCACTGGTTGCCGTCATCGGGCTTCGGTACGCCCGCGCACTGGATACTGCCCGTCGCGGTGCTTACGGTCAGGCCACTTGGGATACTGGTTCAGGTTGTAAGGGGTGCGCTCGTCTCTGCGCTCGGCTCGGCATATGTAAAGACGGCGATCGCCAAGGGTGCAGGCCCAGCGCGTATTCTTTTCGTCCATTGCGTGAGAAATGCGATGGTACCGATCGTGACCGTTGCCAGCGACCTCGCACTTAACATTCTGAACGGCGCTGTGATCGTGGAGATCATTTTTGGGTTCCCTGGGATCGGGAGACTGATGCTCGACGCCGTTCTCTATCGAGACTACGCGCTTCTCCAAGCACTTGTGCTGACGACGGCTATCCTCGTTTTTGCCGTAACAGCGCTCACCGACATCCTTTATGCAATCGTTGATCCAAGGGTGGAAAATGTCTGAGATCGCTCAAGTCATGCATCAACCATCCCGGATCAGGATATTGAAGATGGTAACAAGAGACCCCCTTGTATTACTCTCTGCACTTTTCCTGGTTTTGTTGCTTTTCGCCGCAACGGTCGGCGCTTCACTTGTCGAACCAAGCATTGCAAAGATCAACATTGCGCTGCGAGGCCAACCTCCGTTCCAACTTGAGCATGGCTGGCTCTATTTCCTCGGGTCGGACAGCCTGGGCCGTAGCCTTTTGGCAAGGATCATCTATGCCAGCCGAAATACCTTGATGATCGCGACATCGGCCGTTGCCATCAGCCTGGTCATTGGTGTGGTGCTGGGTGTTTGGGCCGGTTACAAAGGTGGCTGGCAGTCAACGCTGATCATGCGGATCACCGACTCCATCATGAGCTTTCCCATCCTGCTTCTCGCGATTCTCCTGCTTTACATCATGCAGGCTCAGAACCAGACCATCGTGATCGTCCTGGCGGTAAGCCGAATACCGATGTTTCTGCGCGTTGCCCGCGCCGAGGTGCTCGAGGTTCGCGAGCGCCTGTTCGTAACCGCCTCAATCACGATTGGCAGCAAGACTGCTTGGATACTGCGAAAACACGTGCTCCCAACGATCACGCCGACGTTGTTGACATTGGCAGCACTTGAGGTCGGTTTCGTGATGTTGTCAGAGTCGAGCCTCAGCTTCATTGGTCTCGGCGTGCAGGCGCCCGAGATCTCCTGGGGACTTTTGGTGTCGCAGGGCACACAGCATCTAGGCACGCTCTGGTGGCTTGCGGTCATTCCCGGCTCGATGATCGTGCTGACAGCACTTTCTCTGAACCTTCTGGTTTCCTGGACGCGCATCTACCTCGATCCAAGACAGAAATGGCGCGTGGAGGCATGAGCATGTTCAACCTAATTGATACGAGCCCATTACCCGAAGAGCGCGATCTTTTGACAATCGAAGCGTTGACGATTGGCTTCAAGGCGAATGGAACAGTGGTTCCGGCCGTGACCGACGTCAACTGGTCGGTCAAAAGCGGCGAGACACTCGTCATCATCGGCGAGAGCGGTTCAGGTAAGAGTGTAACTGCTTCGGCCATCATGGGACTACTCGACGTTCCGCCAGCGGTAATCTCTTCCGGGCGCATCACATTCGAAGGCTTGGACTTGCTGGAGATCACGCAGGCGAAGCGGCGTAATGTCGTCAATGGCCGAGGGATAGCGATGGTGTTCCAGGATCCTCTGGCAAGCCTAAACCCCGTCTTCACGGTCGGACAGCAGATTGCCGAAACGATGCATCTGCACGGCGTTTCCCGCGCCAAGGCAAAGGAAGACGTGATTGCATTGTTGACCCGGGTCGGCATCAAGAACGCTCGCAGCCGCGCCAAGGACTATCCACACCAGTTTTCCGGAGGTCAGCGTCAGCGCGTCATGATCGCCATGGCGATCGCCTTATCACCGGCCTTGCTGATCGCAGACGAGCCCACCAGCGCGCTGGATGTGACAATACAGGCGCAAATACTCACACTCTTGAAGAGCCTCCAGGCTGACAACGGCATGGGGATGATCTTTATCACCCACGACATCAACGTCGCCGCTCAGATCGGCGACAAGGTTGCGATCATGTCGAACGGCCGGGTCGTCGAGGCCGGCCCGGTCAGGGAAGTCCTTTCAGCGCCCAGGCATGAGTATACCAAGATGCTTCTTTCCTGCGTTCCGGGAAGCAAAGCATTGGCAGAACCTGTCGCTTGCGACCGTGACGGTTCATTCTTGAGCGTCGAGCAACTCAACAAAATCTATTCCAAGCGAAGCTTTAATCCCATGCGTCGCAAGGATGAAGCTGTTCACGCGCTCAAAGGCGTCTCATTCAACGTCAACGAGAACGAAATCGTCTGTGTCGTCGGGGAATCCGGATCGGGAAAATCGACATTGGTCAAATCGCTCCTTGGATTAGAAGCGGTGGATTCCGGCAAAGTATCGTTTTGTGGAAGCCCCATTTCCACCCGCCATGGCGCCACCCTGAACCAATTCAGACGGAATGTGCAAGCCGTCTTCCAAGATCCCACTGCGAGCCTCAATCCCCTCATGACGGTGGCGGAGATCGTAGCGGAACCCTGGCACGTCCACACGTCCGTCGTTGCTAAGGACGAATGGGAACCTGCTATCGGGGACCTTCTCGAAACTGTCGGCTTACGCCGTGACCACGCGCATCGATTTCCACATCAGTTCTCCGGGGGACAGCGGCAGCGTATCGCGATTGCTCGCGCCCTTGCCTCACGGCCGCGGTTGATCGTTTGCGACGAAGCAGTATCCGCGCTCGACGTTTCCGTGCAGGCGCGAATTCTCGATTTACTTCGCAAGCTGAAAGCCGAAGCCGGTCTGGCGATCCTGTTCGTGACGCATGACCTCGCCCTGGTGAGAGACTTTGCAGACCGCGTCATCGTGATGAGCGAAGGCCATATCGTCGAGCAGGGCTTTGCCAAGCAAATATTCGAGGCGCCAACCCACCCTTATACGCGCACTCTGTTGGCGTCTCAGCGGCGCCTGGTGCCCGGTCATACAACAGAAAATGTGTGAGGAGAGAGTGTGATGACAATTGTTTCCATTATCGGGGCCGGGCACATTGGAATGCCAGTCATCGATGCAATCACTTCGGGATCGCTTCCGGGCTACCGGTTGGGAAAAGTCCTTGTGAGCGACCGTTCAAAGCGGACAGCAAACGATGGAACATACACGGATGACTGGAATGATCTTGCGCAATCCACGCCGGATATCATCCTCGAGCTTGCCGGCCCCTCCGCTTTCAGGGCCTTTGCCGAGCGGGCCATTTCCGTTGCCGAGACCTGGTCGATAAGTAGCGCCGCCATGGCAGAAGTCGAGTTCGACAAGACTATTACCCGTAGTTTGATCGCCAATCGTCGGTTGCGTTTTCTCTCAGGTGCGATCGGCGGATTGGACGCGATCGCGGCAGCCGCAGTCGACCCCAGCTCCGAAATTATTATCACCGCCGCCCTTAGCACCACGCCGCCCGATGCTGAGCCCGACGTCATTGGGTCTGCACGGGACATTGTACAGCGGTTTGAGGGCGTGAACGTGGTTTCGGCGATAGCACTTGCGGGACACGGTCTTGATAAAACGAGGGTGCGTTATTTCCACCGCCCAGGCACGGAACAGAGGCGCTTTGTCGTGGACGTTTCGAGCCAGCATGGTCAGTACCGGCTGGAGTCAAGGCCGACACCCAAACCAGGTCCTTCCGCCGTCGTGGCGTCGGTCCTATCGGCGCTGCGAGCGCGATCAAACAGGATCGTGATCGGATGAACCTCGTGCGTCTAAACTTTCACAATCAAGGGGCTCCGACACGGAGAAGAGAAAAGATGGTTCCTCTCAAGAGCGTATGCGTACTTTCTTCATTGCTTTTCTCATTTGCGCCAGTGGCTTTGGCGCAAGAAAACAACACCGTGACGATCGCACTCCAATCATCTCTGCCCTCCGTTGATTCCTGCCAGGTACAGACGGGATCGACTGGTCGGGTGATCAAGCTGAACGTCGTCGAGGCGCTAACAGAAATCGATTTCGAGAAGGGCGGCGTAAAACCCCGCCTTGCCACCGGGTGGGAGCGTATCACGCCGCAAACCTGGAGGTTCAAGCTGCGCGAGGGAGCGAAATTCCACGACGGATTACCGCTGGACGCCCAGGCGGTGGTATTTTCGATCGAGCGGGCACTTGATCCCAAGCTGAGCTGCGATGCGTACCAGCGCTACTTCGGCAACACCAAGGTTTCCACCAAGATTGTCGACCCGTCGACAATCGAAATCACCACGGATCCGGTGCAGCCGATCCTGCCTACCCTGATGGAAGCCGTTTCGATCATTTCGCCCTCGACACCGAAGGGAGAGCTAACGCGCAGTCCCATAGGCACTGGGCCTTACAAGTTCACGAAATGGGACACACAACGCGAGATTATCCTCGACCGCAACGACGCCTACTGGGGACAAAAACCCGAGGTGGTCCAGGCAAAGTATGTATGGCGCGAGGATTCGTTTGTGCGCGCCTCTATGGTCAAGCTCGGGGAGGCTGACCTTGCGCTAGGCATCGCCGATCAGCATGCGGACGATCCCTTCATGGATTTTACATTTAACGATGCCGACACGACGCGCATCCACGTCCATATTGATCAGCCGCCTCTAAACGACATTCGCATTCGCAAGGCTCTGAACCTGGCCCTCGATCGCGAAGGCCTGGTGGGGGTTCTGTTTAACAAGGGCGTACGACCCGCCTCCCAGATCGTCGGTCCGGCGACACTTGGCTACAATGGAGCATTGAAGCCTTTCCCATTCGACCTGTCCGAAGCAAAACGGTTCGTAGACGCCGCAAAGGCCGATGGGGTGCCTGTCGATCGTACGATCGTCATGCATGCCTCAACAGGCGGTTTCCCTAACGAAGACGAGGCGCTCGAAGCGTTTGTCTCCATGTGGGAACAGGCTGGGCTTCACATAAAAGTCGAGAAGCAGGAGCTTGCCCAATTCAGGAAGGCCCTTCGGCCTCCTTTCGACCCGAAGCGCTCACCGACAATCAGTTTGACGTCACACGACAACCTAACGGGCGATGCTGGCTTCAGCATAATGTCCAAGTATCATTCGAGCAGTTGGCAAGCCGATGTCCCAGGCCCGCAAACCGATGCGCTCATCGAAGCTGCCATGGCCTCGACGGACGAGACACGTCGCAGGAAGTTCGAAGACATATTCGCGAAAATTCATTCCGATGTCGTGCCGGAGGTGTGGCTCTACGAGATGGTGAGCACGATTCGTGTCAACCCCAGGATCAAATACACTCCGAACGCGGCCAGCAATGTCCAGGTCGAACTCGCTACCATAAAGTTCAACTGACGTACCGGCCCGGAAATCCCTCAGGTCATGGCCAATCAGGCAGCAAACCGTGACGTGTGCCGGCACCCACTCTGTCCGACACGATGGTTGCTCATGGCAAGGGATTTCCAAGGTTCGTCCACCAACGCTTGAAACCTGGCGAGCTGAGATAGGCGCTGCGGGTTTATTCAACAAAGGAAAACAACATGTCCCTCGCGAGGATCTTATGCACAGCGATCGGCCTAACGGTTCTCCCAACGATAGTCATGGCCCAAGACAATAAGGCAGTCACCATCGTGCTGCCGGAGGCCCCTGCCTACGTTGATTCCTGCCAAGTACTAAATTCATCGACCGGACGGGTCGTCAAACTCAACGTTCTCGAAGCACTGACCCAAGTCGATCTCGACAAAGGTGGCGCAAAACCGCGCCTTGCTGCGAGTTGGGAACGTGTCTCTGATAAAACGTGGCGCTTCCACCTGCGGGAAGGCGTGACATTTCACGATGGGACAGCGATGACGCCAGTGGCGGTCGTCTACTCAATCGAACGGACTCTCGATCCAAAGATGTCGTGCGATGTTCGACAAAGGTACTTCAGCAACAGCAAGGTATCAGCCAGCGTCGTTGATGGATCGACAGTGGACATTAGTACGGATCCGGCGCAGCCCATCCTGCCCACGCTTATGGAAGCGATACCAATCATTTCGATGGCAACACCGCGAAATGAGGTGACGAGACAGCCGATCGGGACTGGACCATATGTTTTCAGCCAGTGGGATACACAAAGTCAGATCGTCCTCGATCGAAACCCAAATTACTGGGGTCAGAGACCCGAAGTTGCCCAGGCAAAGTATCTCTGGCGTCAGGAATCATTCGTGCGCGCTTCGATGGTTGGTCTGGGCGAAGCAGATATCGGTCTGCTGATTGCCGACCAGCACGCAGACAACCAGAAGACGGATGTCGTTTTCAACAACGCCGAAATGACCCGGATTCATATCCACATCGACCAGCCTCCATTGAACGACCTGCGAGTGCGCAAAGCTCTCAATCTCGCCTTGGACCGCGACAGTCTCGTGGGTGTACTCTTCAACAAGGGCGCACGCCCTGCTTCGCAGATCGTCGGACCAAGCGTGCTTGGCTACAATCCCGATGTCAAACCCTATCGCTTTGACGCGGCCGAGGCAAAACGGCTGGTCGACGCGGCAAGGGCAGACGGCGTACCCGTCAACCGACAGATCATCATGCACGCTCGGGCAAACAATTTTCCGAATGACAATGAGGTCATGGAAGCATTTGTCGCCATGTGGGCTGCAGCGGGCCTGAACGTGAAGGTTGAGGTTCTTGAGTTGGCGCAATTCAGGGCGGCGCTTCGCCCACCCTTTCCACCTGGTCGCCAACCCACCTTGAGCATTACGTCACACGACAACACGACCGGTGATGCCGCCTTCTCGATTGTGTCAAAATATCACTCGAGCAGTTGGCAGACAGACATTCCGAGCGCGGAAATGGACAGGCGGATCGAGGATGCGACGGCGGCGACCGGTGAAGATCGAAGAAAGAGATTTCAGGACATCTTTGCCGAAGTCCATGAGAACGTCGTTCCGGAAATCTGGATGTATGACATGGTCAGCACGGTCCGTATCGCGCCGCGCATCAATTACATCCCGAACGCTGCGACCAATGCCCAGGTAGATCTCAGCGACATTTCCTTCAACTAGAAACAATTGAGAACGCTGGCACCTTACGCGCGACGGTGTCCGGCGAACCATCATATCGCGCGCAAACTCCAGATAGGACAATCAGATGACATTGACCGCTCAAAACGTTCTCGACACAGAAAATGCCAGGATAAAAGCTCTGGTCGACAAGGATATCGACCAACTCGAGGAAATCCTCTCTCCCAAATTGACCTACATTCATTCCAATGGTCACGTCGACAACAAGTCCCAGGTCATCGAAAAGATGCGCGGAGGGTTTCGTTACGCAGGTCTCACCCGCGGCAAGCTTCACGTCGAGATCTACGGCAACACCGCCGTGATGACGGGGCCGATGGACGTCCGTTTCATTTCCGCCAACGATCCGGCCGAAACGATCCAGGCGATGTCCGCCATGGTCACCCAGGTTTGGATCCAGGAAGAAAACAAACCTCGCATGGTTGCCTACCAAGTGGCGAAGACCGCCTGAGACACCCAAGTCCGGTTCCACGCCATTCCATCGCGCGGGTCACGTCGCTCAGACGTGATCTGCTTGCTGGTCGGCTCCTGGAGAAAAAGCGAAAATGACATACGAAAGGCAGATACGTCACAAGCCCGTTCATGGTGCCACGATTGGTATCGTCATGCTGGATACAAAATTCCAGCGTTTGCCCGGCGACATCGGCCATGCAGAGACCTTCCCTTTTCCTGTGGAATACAAAGTTGCAAAAGGGGTAAGGAAAGGCGCGCTCTTAGCGCCCGAGCAAACCGATGTGCTCGAAACGTTTCTAGATGCTGCCAACGAGCTCATCGATCTGGGAGTCGATGGCATCACCACGAGTTGCGGCTTTCTGTCGAAATTCCAACCGGTCCTGACCGAGCGGTTGTCGGTTCCGGTCGCAACATCCGCCCTCCTCCAGGTCCCAATGGTTAAGGCCACACTTCCGAAGGGAAAACGCGTCGGCATTCTGACGGCCGTTGAGGATGCGCTTACGGCTGAACATCTAAGCGTTGTCGGGATCGATCCCAGCACACCCATCGCGGGCCCGGACCCGAACGGAAAGATGCGCCAGAATTCCATCAATGGTCGCGCGTCGGTTGATTACTTCGAGCAGGAGAAAGACGTCCTCGCCGCAGCCCGAAAGCTGGTCGACCAGAACGTCGATATAGGCGCCATCGTGCTCGAATGCACGAACTTCCCTCCCTACGCCAGCGCAATCGAGCGCGCGCTGGGTCTCCCTGTCTACGACGTCATCGGGATGATCCACTGGTTCCAGAGGGGACTACGGCCTCGCCGCTATGATGTCCCGAGTTAATTCCACGCACCAAACAAAGACGTACATTTCAGCACCCAAAGGAGAAAACATGATCAACTTCACCAGCACACCAGACATTGTCGACGCGTTTTTCGAGGATGCGCAGGTCGCAGACGCAGGCCTGCGTGATTTTGGAGGTATCAAGAAGTTCTGGGGGGAAATCCAGACGGTCTATTGCTACGAAGACAGTACCCATATCGCAGGAAGTCTGGATACCGACGGTCATGGGAAGGTATTGGTGGTTGATGCAGGCGCCTCCATGCGGATGGCTCTCACCGGTGACGAAGTGCTTGGTCGAGCGATCAATAACGGTTGGCATGGCATCATCCTGAACGGGTGTATCCGCGACGTACCACTCGTGCGAGAGATGTCGATTGGCGCCCTGGCCATTGCGTCACACCCCGGCAAGCGCTTTCGCCGTGGGGATGGCAAGCGCAATGTCCCCGTGAACTTCTTCGGCATCACTTTCATGCCGGGCGACTACATTTTCTGTGACGAAACAGGCGTTGTCGTACTGCCTCGTGCAGTCGCACGAGACAACATCCAGGAAGTGGCGGACTCGCTCAAGGATTGATCAACTTTGTGCAGGGGGATCGCTTGTGCAGTGATCCCCTTCTTACCGGCTATCGATCCGACGATCTGGACCGCCGGCATTGCAACACTTCCCGTGCCGGAATCTCAATATGGCAGCCGCACGAAAACAACGGAGTTCGAACCCAATCATGAGCAATATTGAGGCATACAATCCGGCGGCGGCGCGTCGCAGACCGGTCCACGGGGTCTCCGTCGGCATCATCGTTCTCGACACTGGCTTCCAGCGAATTCCAGGAGATATAGGCAACGCAACGACGTTTCCGTTTCCTGTGCAATACATGGTTGCAAAAGGTTTGAAGGAGGGGTCCAGTCTTCAGCCTGATCCCGAGACGCTGCGGAACTTTCTGGATGTTGCAAACCAGCTTGTCTCGCTTGGAGTGTCGGGGATAACGACAAGCTGCGGCTTCCTATCGCTGTTTCAGGACCTGCTGACAGAGAGCCTGCCCGTTCCTGTGGCGACATCCAGCCTACTGCAGATACCGTTGGTTGAGCGATTGCTGCCCAAGGGAAAGCGGGTGGGCGTTCTTACTGCCACGCACGCCAAACTGACACCGGCACATTTCATTGCGGTTGGAGCCCGAGAGGACACACCGTTTGAGGGATTGGAGATGGAGGGGACTTTCCGCCAAAACCTGCGCCAGGGAGTCTCACCGATCCACTATGCCGACCATGAGGCAGATCTGCTCGATGCCGCTCGGCGCCTTCTGGAGAAGAATTCAGACATCGGCGCCATTGTTCTGGAATGCACCAACATGCCGCCTTATGCGCACGCGATCTCGGCCAAATACGGTCTGCCCGTGTTCGATGTCATCAGCATGATCAAATGGTTCTATGGGGCTTTGGTGCCGCGCCCTTACTCTTGAAATCGGACCGTGTTAGCAAATGCCATAACGGTCAGAAGGAAACCAAAGACTGTGGGGGCGAAATGAGCATTCGGACTTTCCCGATCTGGTATGTCGACGCGTTCACTGAGAACTTGTTCGGTGGCAATCCGGCTGCGGTCGTAGCATTGGAAGACACCTGGTTGCCCGACGAACAGCTTCGGGCTATCGCAGGCGAGATCAACCTGTCGGAAACGGCATTTTTCCTACGCGGACATGATCCCATCCCACTTCGCTGGTTTACACCGCTCGTCGAGGTTCCGCTCTGTGGGCACGCCACCCTCGCTACGGCATGGGTCATTAGGAATGAACTGCGAGAGGCCAACGGCGAGCATATCGTATTCGATACGGCGAGCGGACGACTGAACATCAGCGGTTCTTCTGGTCGGTTCATTCTGGATTTCCCCGCCAGGCCTAGCGTTACGTCGAGCATGCCGCTTTCGACGTTGACAGACGTGATTGGCGCTCCCGTTGTGGAGCTCTTTGAAAGTGTTGACCGCTATGTCTGCGTCGTCGCTAACAAGGACGCCGTCAAACGACTTGCGCCCGATCTCTCCAAGATCGCCACGCTGCCGCTACCCGGACTGGTCGTGACCGCCAGAGATGGCGACGATGCGTTCGTCTCGCGGTACTTTGCGCCGGCAAAAGGTGTTGCGGAGGATCCCGTAACCGGGACGTCGCATTGCACTCTCGCGCCATTCTGGGGCGACCGCCTTAACCGCAATCCGATCCTCGGGCGCCAGTTGTCGGCCCGCTCCGGGGAAATTCTTTGTCGAGTGGAACGTGATCGGGTTTTCCTGGAAGGTAAGGGGCGCCTGTTCCTGAAAGGTCACATCAACGTGCCTGTCGCAGGGAACGCTGCAATCTATGAGCCACCGATTTAGGCTAAGATTTTAGCGACGCTGGCCGGCCACATCTGGCGCAAGCCCTGACCCGCATTCCTGAATGCCAACGAGAGACCGACCTTGGAAAACCAACTTGCCGTAGCAAACCGTCACAGGTAACTGGAGCGGCCAATCGACTGGTAAGCCACACGTTCCTGATATGAGACGCACCCTCCGTCAAGGAATTCAACGTCACGCGGTGCCACGACACTTGGAAGATTATGCAAAAGACCTCGGAGCAACGACACATTCTCACGCAGATCAAATACGTCGCTGAAGCCTTGGGAGAGACATTCGCCCCGTTCTGCGAGGTCGTGGTGCATGACCTTTCCGATCCACAGAATGCTATTGTCTCCATTCACAACAACTTGTCATCTCGAGAGGTAGGCGATCCGACCACCGAAATCGGCCTTGCGCGGATCGACGATCCCGACATGCCGCAGATCATGGCGAACTACCCGAACAAGTTCAACGACGGCCGGCAGGTCAAGAGCACATCCATTGGCATCAAGGATTCCGATGGAAACTACATTGCTGCTCTGTGCTTGAACATTGACATAACCATTTTCCAGGATATTCAGAACATCCTGCACGCATTCAGCAAATTCTCGGCTAATCCCATCGTCGAGACGATCGATCCGTTCGGCACGAACGCGATCCGCGCGCGCATCGATGAGTTCGCCGCCTCCAAATCGAAAACACCCAGGACGTTGAAGGCCAGTGAAAGACGGGAGCTGATGCGAGAGCTTCGGAATTCCTCGCTGCTGGAGGCGCGGCGCGCCATGGAGACCGTGGCCCTCCACCTGGGTGTTTCCAAGGCAACGGTCTATGCGGACGCAAAGTAACCCTGGCCTAGGTGAGGAAGCATTGTCGGAGCTTTTTCCAGCCGTTTCATCTCGCAGGGTCGAGCCGCCATATTGTTGGAGTTGGAGCGCAGCGGCCCGATCGCGTTTGTCTGAGAAAACTCGCGGCTGCTCGATCACGACCCTCGTGGCTTGCACCAACACCTCCCGTCCGTCATCGGCAAAGAAAAGTCCTGAGTTCTTTTTCCCGAAGTCGAATTTGTCGGCTAGCGCGGGTTGCGCGATTTTAACGCGATCCCCGTCCTTTGCTCAGGCTATGGCAAGCCTTTGTAGACTTTCGCGCGCCCCACCCGATCCCCGTCGCCGGGAGGCGGCCGTCCGCCTCCTAACATAACTCCATGGTCAAGACGGCAAGCCCGCGCTCGACAAAGTCAACGGGCGATCCGCTACCTCTATCGTGCAGCGTTCCCCTTAAGCTCCCGAGCGATCCTTTATCCTTGCCGCGATCCATGCTGAAACTTGACGACGGGGTCCGTGAGCGAGCGGCCGGCCTTGATCGCCGCGACCCTTCCCGCCTCGGAATCGCGCTGGCGCCCGGCGATATCGATGACCGCCTGGAGCTTGTTACGCGGAATGAAGCAAACGCCCGACGCATCCGCGAGCACGACATCACCAGGCATGACTTTGCAGCCCAAGACAGTGACAGGCCCATTGATTTCCGCGGTTTCCAGCGTCCAACGGCCTGTCACCGGCGTGGTTTCACTTGCCCAGATTGGATACCCGGTCGCCTTGATATGCGGCACGTCACGAATGCCGCCGCTGACGATTGCGCCGGCCCCCCCTTGTGGAAGCGCTATTTCGGCCGACATGCCACCCATGTTTGACACGCCGTCGATCCCCTGAATAACCAGAATGTCACCGGTTTCGGTAATGTTGTGAGCTTCAATCTCGGCTTGGTAGACCTTGGCGACTTTTGCCCTTTCGGCGACGGACTGGGTTCCCTCCAGGAGCTCGTTACGCAACGTGATGACCGGTCCGGCGATTACCGCTTGGGGATCGATCGGTCTCAAGGTCGATGATGCGATAACGTTGCCGCGATAGCCAAGTTCGTCCAAAGCGTCCGAGACGGTCGGCGTATCCATGGTCTTGAGCTCGGCAATCAATGCCGCATCGGGCCGTTCGATTGTAAACGACGTGATACGGTCCGGATCAATTCTGCCAATTGTCTTTTTCATAAGGCTTCCTCCTGAGTTGCGGGCCTTCAGAAGAGAACAAACCAACGAAGAAAGGAATTTCGCATTCGATAAGCCCGCGTTTTAGCTCGCGAAACGCCGGGCTACATACGGCGTGAACTCAGCTCGCGGCCTGCAGTTCGAGTTCGTTCCTGATGCAAGCGACAGAATGGAGTTCTGAAACGTCCCGTAGTTCCGGAACGGATTGGGCGCAGGCTGTCGTCGCGTAGCGACAGCGCGTGCGGAACCCGCAGCCCGATGGAGGAGAAATCGGAGAAGGCGGATCGCCTTGAAGTATGACAGTTCAGCGCAACGGAACCCATGACAAAACATCTACCTTCCCTTCGTGCGATCCAGACATTCGAGGCTGCGGCGCGTCATCTCAGTTTTACGCAAGCGGCGGACGAACTTCATGTGACACCGGGAGCGATCAGCCGGCAGATACGAGCGTTGGAGGATCTTTTTGGACAGCCGCTTTTTGAGCGAATCCACCGCGGAGTGAATTTGACCTCCTTTGGAATCAAGTACTTCAATGGTATCTCGCATCATTTCTCTGAGTTGCGAAAACTAACCGAAGCGACGATCCCGCAAGAAACCTCCGCTTCACTGCATATCCTGTGTTCGCAGACGTTTGCCATTCGCTGGCTTATGCCGAGATTACCAGACTTTCATCGCCGGTATCCGCAATTCGATGTCACGCTAACCACCTCTTCAAAACCGTTGGATTTCGCAACCTGCAACGCAGACGTTGCGATCCGCCTCGGCCAGGGCGACTGGAAAGACACCATTTCGTATCCCCTGGTGACAATGCCGCTCATGCCTGTCTGCAGCCCGTCCTACAGGCGATCGGCGGATTTTCGACCTTGCAAGATTTCCAGCGCGCGACGATCCTCAACTCGCTTGCCCGACCGGACGACTGGAACAGTTGGCTTGAGGCTGTCGGGTTTGAAGGACAAGTCGGGCGCGAGATGGGATTTGAGAACTCCGCTCTTACCTATCAGGCTGCGATCGAAGGATTAGGGTTTGCCCTCGCACAACTGCCCCTCGTTGAAGCCGAGCTTGCTCGCGGGGATCTTATTACTCCCTACCCCGTGACGCTGGATAACCACATCACCTTCCATTTGATATTTCCCGCCGGGGCACCCCGCAACGCGATGCTGAAGAACTTCGAAACCTGGATCATCTCGAAAGCTGTCGCTGGTCTGTCTCCGTCGGAAAAGTAAGTCTCAGCCGGCACGTTTGCGTATTGGGAGCATACAGCAGATCTGTCTTCAGCCTCTGCGTTGGCAGGGCTGATGCCGAATGACGGAGCCGGTCAAGGTGACCGCGCCGATGAGACGCCCAGGAAAACCTCGACCTCCATGATCGACAGCTCCACCGGTTCCTTTGGGCGAGGATCGCGGCAATGCCGGTCATTGCGGAGCGGGTCGCTGCATCTAGGCCAGCGACGTCTGCCGCTTCGATATGGGCGTTGAAGCCAATGAACACGGCGGCTTGACTCACGAAGGAATGGAGTGCCGCAACGAGTTGCGGCATCTCGGTCACCTGGACGCGGGAAGCGACGAAGCGGCCGAGCTTAGGCAGAGATTAACTAAGAGCCTGCCGTCTAAGTGGCGATACTAGGACACCTCTCGGCCGGGATGCCGGCTGACTATAGGATGTGCCCGCTCCAGACGTTGCGAGCGACAAAGTCGGACGCTATCTCTGTGAACGTTTCCGCCACGAAACGAGCCGCCGGACTGACCGGCCTATCTGCAGGATAGGCTACCACCAATTTGCGAGTGGGGGTTGGATCGACCAACGGAGCGGCACTTAGACGCCCGGATTTCACCAACGAGTAAATCGGTGCCAGGGGCAGAATTGTCGACCCGAAGCCGTTTCTCACCAGATTGATCATGGCGCCGAAGGAATCGGCCTCGACACTGGTTTTCAAGGCAACACCAGCCTGGTCGGCGCATTCTTCGACGATAACGCGCAGTCCGTGTCGTGGGCTCGGCAGAACCATTTCTGCTTCCGCTAACCTGGCAAATTGCACGGGAACATCCAAACTTAGGGGATGTTCGGCGTCCGCGCTGACATACATCAAATTCTCCATCATGATGGGCCTGATGCGCAACGATCGAAGAGATTCCGGATTGTACGATACGGCCAGCTCGACTTCGCCGCGTTGGAGCCAGTCCATGAGATGGCCGCTGAAAGCGGACAGAATACGAATCGCGAGCTTAGGGTGGGCCTTCTTGATCTCGCTGACCAGCGGTACCGTCATGATCTCGGCCACCGTCGGCGTCATGCCCATCACCACCATACCTTGATAGGACGCTTTTCCACCTGACGTTATGTCACGAATGGCTTCAAGCTCGATCATGACCCTCGTGGCATGCTCCAACACCTCCCGTCCGGCATCGGTAATGACCATCCCGCGCCCGTGACGATTGAAGAGGAAGGTTCCTAGTTCTCTTTCCAGAAGTCGAATTTGTCGACTGAGGGCGGGTTGCGCAATATTGAGGCGATCCGCCGCCTTGCTCAGACTACCAACTTCAGCAACATGAATGAGTGTCTTGAGTTGCGCGACATCCATGTCTTTTCCCTAGTCTATGGCAAGCCTGCTCAGCCTTTCTGAGCACCCCTAGAGCTATATCTGTGTTGTGGTGGCGGGTAAACCCGGAGCAGGGGTGACCATCGTCAACCCTCGCGATGACCGGCCTTCAAGCCTGCGTAAGCCAGTGTCTTAGAACAGCGCTCGTTTCGTCAGGCTTTTCGATCGCCGGCAGGTGTCCGCATCCCTCGAAGACATGGTAATCTGAACCTGTAATGCCCAAATGGATCTCCATCGCATCTTCCGGCGGCGTCAGGACATCACCATCCCCAACACCAACAAGAGTGGGGATTTGGATTGAGGGCAGCAGTGGGCGCGAGTCTGGACGCCCGAGAATAGCATGTTGCTGTCGCAGGAACGCCGCTCCTCCCACACGAGCAGCCATTGCCTTGAGTTCGCCACCGACCTCCCCGTCTACGTGCGACGCATGGACGAGTTTCGGCAGGAGGCGATCAGTTACGCCTGCAAACCGTCCGATTCCAAGGGAGGCTATTGCGGCCTTTCTTTGCTCGATACGCTTTGGATCATCCTGTGCAGCACTCGTGTCGAACAGAGCGAGACGAGTGACGCGCTCCGAGGCCTGCCGCAGGATCTCGAATGCTACATAACCGCCCATGGACAGAGCTACGAGCACGAATTTTGGCGGCGCTGATGCCAACGCTCGTCGCGCCATGGCTTCGATGCTGCCATCCAGCGTAAGGTCTGCAATCGTTGCATGAACGATGTCATCGAGAGAGGCAATCTGATCCCGCCATAGGCGGTCATCACAAAGCAGACCAGGGAGAAAGAGGACAGGAATTTTCGTCATGCGAGATCCGTCGACAAGGGCCAGGAATAAGCCTGCTTCCTTCCGAAGCCGGCCTGCCTGTTTAACTCATTAAAGTAGATAGGGTTATGGCGCAAAAACGATCAGCAGGTCCTTGGCATCGATCTGGTCGCCGGCGCGCACCAGGACTTCGGCGACCGTGCCATCCTTCTCCGCGTGCAACGCGGTTTCCATCTTCATCGCTTCGATCGACAGCAGCACGTCGCCCGCCTTGACCGCCTGGCCCGCATGAACCGCGACCGTCGAGATCACGCCCGGCATCGGCGCGCCGAGTTGCACAGCGTTGCCGGCCTCGGCCTTGCGGCGGATGGCGCTGGAGGCACCGCGGTTGCGATCGGGAACTTTGATCGGGCGCGGCTGGCCGTTGAGTTCGAAGAACACCTTGACCATGCCCTTCTCGTCGATCTCGCCCTGGGTCTGGTTGAGGATGACGAGCGTCTTGCCCTTTTCGAGGTCGGCGAACAGCTCCTCACCCGGCGCCATGCCGTAGAAATAGGCCGGCGTCGGTAGAACGCTGACGGGACCATAGGTTTCGGCCGCCAGCGCATAGTCGGTGAAGACCTTGGGATACATTAGATAGGAGGCGAACTCGTAGTCATTGATCTCGCGTTCCAGCTTCTCTTCGATCGTCTTGCGCTCAGCATCGAGGTCGGCGGCTTCGAGCAGCGAGCCAGGGCGAACCACATAGGCCTTCTCGCCCTTCAACGCCTTCTTTTGCAGGCCTTCCGGCCAGCCACCCGGGGGCTGACCGAGATCGCCCTTCAGCATCGACACGACCGATTCCGGGAAGGCGATGTCCTTGGCCGGGTTCTCGACGTCGGCAACGGTCAGATCCTGGCTGACCATCATCAGCGCCATGTCGCCGACCACCTTCGAGGACGGCGTCACCTTGACGATGTCGCCGAACATCTGGTTGGCGTCGGCATAGGCCTGCGCCACCTCGTGCCAGCGGGTTTCGAGACCGAGCGAACGGGCCTGTTCCTTGAGGTTGGTAAACTGGCCGCCCGGCATTTCGTGCAGGTAGACTTCGGACGCCGGTCCCTTGAGGTCGCTTTCGAAGGCGGCGTACTGGTGGCGCACCGCTTCCCAGTAGAACGAGATCCGGCGGATCCATTCGGGATCGAGACCCGGATCGCGCTCGGAGCCGCGCAAGGCTTCGACGATCGACCCGAGGCAGGGCTGCGAGGTATTGCCGGAAAGCGAATCCATCGCCGCATCGACGACATCGACGCCAGCATCGACGGCAGCCAGCACGGTTGCAGCGGCAATGCCCGATGTGTCGTGGGTGTGGAAGTGGATCGGCAGATCGGTCGCCTCACGCAGCGCCTTGAACAGCACGCGTGCCGCAGCCGGCTTCAACAGGCCAGCCATGTCCTTGACCGCGATAATGTGCGCACCGGCCTTTTCCAGCTCGGCGGCAAGCGCCGTGTAGTATTTGAGGTCGTATTTCGGCCGCGCGGCGTTGAGGATATCGCCGGTATAGCAGATCGCCGCTTCGCAGATCCTGTTCTCCTCGGCGACCGCCTCCATCGAGACGCGCATGTTGTCGACCCAGTTGAGGCAGTCGAACACGCGGAAGACGTCGATGCCGCCCCTTGCCGCCTGGCGCACGAAGTATTTGACGACGTTGTCGGGGTAGTTCTTGTAGCCAACTCCGTTGGCGCCGCGCAGAAGCATCTGCAGCAAGAGGTTTGGCGCATCCTCGCGGATACGTGCCAGCCGGTCCCACGGATCTTCGGTGAGGAAGCGCATAGAGACGTCGAAGGTCGCCCCGCCCCAGCATTCGAGCGAGAACAGGTTGGGCAGGGCCCGTGCATAGGTGCCGGCAACACGGGCGATGTCGTAGGTGCGCATGCGAGTGGCGAGCAACGACTGGTGACCGTCGCGCATCGTCGTGTCGGTGATCAGCACCTGCGGCTGCTCCCGTACCCATTCGGCAAATTTCTTCGGGCCGAGCTCGTCGAGCTTATGCTTGGTGCCCGGCTTGATGTCGCCGCCGATGAACGGAACGACGGGGGCCGCGATCTCGTCCGACGGACGCGGACGACCCTTGGCTTCCGGATGACCGTTGACGGTAACATCGGCCAAGTAGGTCAGGAGCTTGGTCGCGCGGTCCTGACGGCGCACCTGCTGAAAAAGCTCCGGCGTCGTGTCGATGAAGCGCGTGGTGTAGGTGTTGTCGTGGAATTTCGGGTGGCTGATGATCGCTTCGAGGAAGGTCAGGTTCGTCGCCACGCCGCGGATCCGGAATTCGCGCAGTGCGCGGATCATCCGCTTTATCGCCTCGTCGGGGTTCGGCGCCCAGGCCGTCACCTTTTCCAGAAGCGGATCGTAGTAGCGGGTGATGACCGCGCCCGAATAAGCCGTACCGCCATCGAGGCGAATGCCGAAGCCGGTTGCACCGCGATAGGCGGTGATGCGGCCATAGTCCGGAATGAAGTTCTGCTCCGGATCTTCCGTTGTAATGCGGCACTGCAGCGCGTGGCCGTTGAGGCGGATGTTTTCCTGCGAGGGAACGCCCGATTCCGGCGTGCCGATGGCATAGCCGTCGAGGATGTGGATCTGCGCCTTGACGATATCGATGCCGGTGACGACCTCGGTCACCGTGTGCTCGACCTGGATGCGCGGATTGACCTCGATGAAGTAGAATTTGCCGCTGTCGGCATCCATCAGGTATTCGACGGTACCGGCGCCGATATAGTTCGTTGCCTCGGCAATGCGCTTGGAATAGGTGGCAAGCTCTTCACGCTGGCTGGCGCTGAGGTAAGGCGCCGGCGCACGCTCGACGACTTTCTGGTTGCGCCGCTGGATGGAGCAGTCGCGCTCGAACAAATGCACGACGTTGCCGTGGGTATCGCCGAGAACCTGACTTTCGACGTGGCGGGCACGCTCGACCAGCTTTTCGAGATAAACCTCGTCCTTGCCGAAGGCGGCCTTGGCTTCGCGCTTGGCTTCCGTCACCTCGCGGGCGAGATCCTTGGGGTCGCGGATTGCGCGCATGCCGCGCCCGCCGCCGCCCCAGGAGGCCTTGAGCATGACGGGATAGCCGATCGCCTCGGCCATCTTCGCCACTTCAGCCATGTCTTCGGGAAGCGGTTCCGTTGCCGGCACGACCGGTACGCCGATCGAGATCGCCAGGTTGCGCGCGGCAACCTTGTTGCCGAGCTGGCGCATGGTTTCCGGCTTCGGGCCGATGAAGGTGATGCCGGCCTCGGCGCAGGCCTCGGCGAATTCAGGGCTTTCCGACAGGAGGCCGTAGCCCGGATGGATGCCATCGGCGCCGGAAAGCTTGGCGACGCGGATCACTTCGTCGATCGACAGGTAGCTCTCGATCGGGCCGAGGTCTCGCGACAGATGCGGGCCGCGGCCGACCTGATAACTTTCGTCCGCCTTGAAGCGGTGCAGCGCCAGCTTGTCCTCTTCAGCCCATATCGCGACCGTTTTCAGACCTAGTTCATTGGCCGCGCGAAACACGCGGATTGCAATTTCGGAACGGTTGGCACACAGAATTTTGGAGATAGCCACGGGCTCACCCTCGATAAGACGGAACCTACATGTTGGGATAGACGGGCCCTTCGCCACCCTGGGGCGGCACCCAGTTGATGTTCTGGTTCGGGTCCTTGATGTCGCAGGTCTTGCAGTGCACGCAGTTCTGCGCGTTGATGACGAAGACAGGCTTGCCGTCCTTCTCCACCCACTCATAGACCCCGGCGGGACAGTAGCGCGTCGACGGGCCGGCAAAAACGTCGAGTTCCGACGTCTTCTGCAGCTCCGGGTTCTTCACCTGCAGGTGGATCGGCTGGTCTTCCTCGTGGTTGGTGTTCGACAGGAACACCGAGGACAGGCGGTCGAAGGTCAGGACGCCATCGGGCTTCGGGTAATCGATCTTCTTGTGTTGAGCTGCCGGCTCCAGGCTCTGCGCATCGGTCTTGCCGTGCTTCAGCGTGCCAAACAGCGACAAACCGAACAGCTGGTTGGTCCACATGTCCAAGCCGCCGAGTGCCACGCCGATCGCCGTGCCGAACTTCGACCACAGCGGCTTGACGTTCCTGACCCGCTTCAGGTCCTTGCCGATGTCTGTCTGGCGCCATTCGTTCTCGATCTCGACCGGCTCGTCGTTGGCCCGGCCCGAGGCGATCGCTTCGGCCAGCTTGTCGGCCGCCAGCATGCCCGACAGCACCGCATTGTGGCTGCCCTTGATGCGCGGCACGTTGACGAGGCCGGCCGAACAGCCGATCAGCGCGCCACCGGGGAACGACAGCTTTGGCACCGACTGGTAGCCGCCCTCGGTGATCGCCCGGGCGCCATAGGACAGCCGCTTGCCGCCCTCGAACGTGCCGCGAATGGCCGGATGGGTCTTGAACCGCTGGAACTCCTCGAACGGGAAGAGATAGGGGTTCTTGTAGTTGAGGTGCACGACGAAGCCGACGGCGACCATGTTGTCTTCGAGATGGTAGAGGAACGAACCGCCGCCGGTCTTCATGCCGAGCGGCCAGCCGAACGAGTGCTGCACGAGGCCGGGCTTGTGGTTCTCGGGCTTGACCTGCCAGAGTTCCTTCAGGCCGATGCCGAATTTTTGGACGTCGCGGTCCTTCGAGAGATCGAATTTTGAAATCAGCTGCTTGGCGAGCGAGCCGCGCACGCCTTCGCCGATCAGGGTGTACTTGCCGAGCAGTTCCATGCCGCGGGCGAAATTCGGTCCCGGCTCGCCATTGCGCTCGATGCCCATGTCGCCGGTGGCAACACCGATGACGGCACCTTCGTCGTTATAGAGCACTTCGGTTGCGGCAAAGCCCGGATAGATCTCGACGCCGAGCGCTTCGGCATGGCCGGCAAGCCAGCGACAGACATTGCCGAGCGAGACGATGTAGTTGCCGTGATTGTTCATCAACGGCGGCATGGCGAAGTTCGGCAGGCGGATCGAGCCCGCGGGACCGAGCAGCAGGAACTGGTCGTCCTTGACTTCTGTCTTGAACGGATGATCCGCCTCTTCGCGCCAACCCGACAGCAGCCGGTCGATGCCGATCGGATCGACGACGGCGCCCGACAGGATATGCGCGCCGACTTCGGTGCCCTTTTCCAGAACCACGACCGAGAGCTCGGGATTGATCTGCTTCAACCGGATCGCGGCTGAAAGACCCGCAGGCCCCGCGCCGACGATCACCACGTCGAACTGCATGCTGTCCCGCTCGGGTACTTCTTGCTTAGCCATTCACCCTTGTCTTTCCACACAAGTTGGCGCTCGGGTCAGGCAAATCGTGCCGCCTGCCCATCTCAGGTCATCGTTAACATCTGAGCAGGCAGCGCATTGACGCTGCCTGCTTGACATTCCAAGCAGCGAACTTGCAGGGACGTCTGCTTGGAAACTTTGCCTTGATCATGAGACCTGCTCCAGTTCCGGTAGGGCTTCGAACAGGTCGGCGACGAGGCCGTAGTCGGCAACCTGGAAGATCGGTGCCTCCTCGTCTTTGTTGATGGCGACGATGACCTTACTGTCCTTCATGCCGGCCAGGTGCTGGATCGCACCGGAGATGCCGCAGGCAATGTAGAGATCGGGGGCCACCACCTTGCCGGTCTGGCCGACCTGCCAGTCGTTCGGCGCATAACCGGCGTCGACCGCCGCACGGCTTGCACCGACGGCAGCGCCGAGCTTGTCGGCAACCGGCAGGATCACTTCCTTGAATTTCTCCGCCGAGCCGAGCGCACGGCCACCCGAGATGATGATCTTGGCCGAGGTCAGCTCCGGACGATCCGACGACGACAGTGCGTCGGCAACGAAGCTCGAAAGACCCGGGTTGGCGGCAGCCGCGATCGTCTCGACCGAAGCCGAACCACCTTCTAAGGCCGACGCGAACGAGGCGGTGCGCACGGTGATCACCTTCTTGGCTTCGCTCGTCTGCACCGTCTGGATGGCGTTGCCGGCATAGATCGGGCGCTTGAAGGTATCGGAGGAGATCACCTCGGTGATTTCGGAAACCTGGACGACGTCGAGAAGGGCGGCAACCCGCGGCAGCACGTTCTTGCCGACCGAGGTGGCGGCTGCAAGGATGGTGTCGTAATTGCCGGCAAGCGACACAATCAGCGCCGCCAGCGGCTCGGCCAGGTTGTTGGCAAGGCTTGCGTCCTCGGCCACCAGCACCTTGGCAACGCCGGAAAGCTTGGCCGCCTGGTCGGCTGCCGCCTTGGCACCCGCACCGGCGACCAGCACATGCACGTCGCCACCAATTTTACTCGCTGCCGTCAGCGCCTTGGCGGTCTGGTCGGAAAGGTGGCTGCCGTCGTGATCAGCCAGAAGCAGAATAGCCATGATAAAATCTCCCTTTCCTGAACTTACAATACGCCGGCTTCGGTCTTGAGCTTTTCGACGAGCTCGGCGACCGACTTGACCTTGATGCCGGCCTTGCGGCCCGACGGCTCCTCGGTCTTCAGCACCTTGAGGCGGGCAGCGGTGTCGACGCCGAAGTCGGCCGGCGACTTCTTGTCGAGCGGCTTCTTCTTCGCCTTCATGATGTTGGGAAGCGAGGCATAACGCGGCTCGTTCAGGCGCAGGTCGGTGGTGACCACGGCCGGAAGTTTGATGTCGATCGTCTGCAGGCCGCCATCGACCTCGCGCGTCACCGTAGCCTTGCCGTCGCCGATCTCGACCTTGGAGGCAAAGGTGCCCTGCGCCCAGCCGAGCAGTGCCGACAGCATCTGGCCGGTCTGGTTGCTGTCGTCATCGATCGCCTGCTTGCCGACGATGATCAGGCCGGGCTGTTCGGCCTCGGCCACACCCTTGACGATCTTGGCAACGGCGAGCGGCTCGACCTGGTCTTCGGTCTCGACCAGGATTGCCCGGTCGGCACCCATGGCGAGTGCGGTGCGCAACGTCTCCTCGGCCTTGGCCGGTCCGACCGACACCACCACGACCTCGTCGGCCTTGCCGGCTTCCTTCAGCCGCAGCGCCTCTTCCACCGAGATTTCGTCGAACGGGTTCATCGACATCTTCACGTTCGCCAGCTCGACACCCGAGCCGTCAGCCTTCAGACGGATCTTGACGTTGTAGTCAACCACCCGCTTAACCGTCACAAGTATTTTCATGGGACCAATCTCGACTTAAACGTGCGGAAGCGCCGCGCGCAGCTCTGCTTCATTCCGCAATGCGACTGAGGATGCTTCTCGCTCGAATTCGAACGGGCTCGTCCACCATTGCACCATCCACCGCAGCCGCGCCTTCTCCACTCGCCACCACCCGTCTCGCCCACTCAATCTCCGATGCCTGCGGCCGGAAGCCCGATCGAATTGCCTCAATCTGACGGGGGTGGATGGCAAGCTTCCCGCCAAATCCAAGATCGAGCGCATAGCGGGCATCCGATGAAATCAATTCAGCGTCATCAATCGATGTCGTCACGCCGTCAACGGGCCCCGGCAGACCGGCAAGCCGCGACGCCAGCACTAGCTCGCTGCGAGCCCAAAGCAGGGCGTCGCGGGTATGCGAGCAGCCCACATCGGCGCAAAAATCGACGGACCCAAAAACGAGCCTCGATACACCGGCGAGAGATGCGATTTGTCGCGCCTGCGACAGCCCTTTCGCGCTTTCGATCAACGCGATTACGGGGACGGAGCTGCTTTGCGCTAGATCTGCAAATGCACCACCAAGCTCGGCCTTCGGGACGATTATCGCAGCGAACTGCGCTCCACGGACCGCTGCAATGTCCATAGCATGCCAAGGCGTATTCTCGCCATTAACACGTACCAGGATAGGTAGATCGGTGAAATCCGTGCGCAGTTGAGCTCGCGCCACGTCTTTTGAACTGCTCGCGACCGCGTCCTCGAGATCGATGATGATTGCATCCGCACCAGATGAGGCGGCCTTTTCAAAGCGCTCGGGGCGATCCCCTGGGACAAAAAGCGGTGCGATGAAATTCTCGAACTTCATTTCCAGATCGCCTCCGCACTCATGGCGATCGGACCATTCTCGCGCGCCGTCCAAAGCTTAAGCTTCCCAGGTTCCTCACTGGCATGAAGGCAAATTCGGTCGTCGTCGAAGAGCGGAGATTGCCCGCGAAAGGTAAACAGCGAAGGCGGCGCGCCTTTCAGTTCCGTGGCAAAATTCAGCAATACGGTCGCTTGAAGAGGACCATGGACGACCAGCCCAGGATAGTGCTCGACCTCGGTCACGTAGCGGCGATCGTAGTGAATTCGGTGCCCGTTGAAGGTCAAAGCCGAGTAGCGAAACAATAGAGGCGGGGCCGCAGACCAGTGGCGCGTATGGGTACCCTGGGGGGCAACGTCGTCGCTTGACGGTGGTTTGGCACTGCCTTGTCCACTATCAGCCTCGCGGTAGACGATGTTCTGCGTCTCTTCCGTTGCAAGCCTGCCGCCAACCTCGAACCTGTGATTGACTGTGACGAAGCACAACGCACCCGAACGCCCCTCTTTCAGCTTGATGTCAGTGATACGCGAGACCCTCTTGACCACATCACCTACGCGAAGCGGCTGATGAAACGCGACCGTGCTTCCAGCCCACATCCGTCTCGGCAGGGGGATCGGCGGCAGAAACCCACCTTTCCTCGGGTGGCCGTCATCACCCAGAGCGCTTGTCAATGCCGCTGGTTGGGCGAGACAATAGTTGATCAAAAGCGGCGCCAGATCGCCCTCGGCCGGTGCCTCGCTAGACAGGTCGAGCGTCGCGTTGAACTTGCGGACAAGATTAGCCGAAACAACATCCGCAGCGACCTCGTCGCGGCCGATCCAGGAGCGAGCTGCATCAAGATCGATTGCCTGTGCCGATGTCATGAGCAAATCTCCGCTGCAGTTCGAGGAGCATCCATTTGGGCGCTACTGCGCTGTCCAAGCGCTGGCACTGTTCCGTACGATCGTTCGGATCCCTTGAAGATGGGCGCTGGCGCCGGATAGGAGACCGGGCCAGCCTCCGAGTTCACGGTGATGCGCCGCAGATGCGGGTGACTGGACAAGGCCGCCATATCGTTGACTGACGCGAAGGCAACATCAGCGCTCGACAGCAAAGCCTTCGCCTCCTCCTCTGTAAGGCCGGCGAACGCATATGCGACGAGGTCGTCGGTTGCCACGCGGTTGGCGACCCGCCCGACATTCTTGGCGAAAAGCGGATCCTTCGCTTTCTCGGGCTGTTTGAGAAACACCGTGCTGAATTTAGCCCACTCACGATCGCTTTGGATCGAAATGAGTATATCCTTGCCATCCATGGTGCTGAAGACGCCGTAGGGTGCAATGGAAGGATGCGCCAAGCCAATGCGCTTGGGCGTTTTACCGGCTTCCTGGTGGAGGAGCGGCACTGTCAGCCAATCAGCCATGACGTCAAACATCGATACACGGATATCCGCCCCCTCTCCGCTCACCGAACGGGCAATAAGAGCCTCCAAGATTGCAGAATATGCTGTGGCGCCTGTCGCAATGTCGACGACCGAAATACCGACGCGCGCGGGAGCCTCCGGCCCCCCCGTGATGGAGGAAAGTCCTGACTCTGCCTGGATCAGCAGATCGTAAGCCTTCCTGTCGGCAAGTGGACCGGTCTCGCCGTAGCCACTAATCGAACAAACGATCAACCGCGGATAGGTTTCGCGCAGTTTTTCAGGACCGAACCCCAGTCGATCCAGCGAACCAGGCTTAAGGTTCTGGACGAGAACATCCCCCTTGGCCAACAGATCAGCAAGCTGTTGCTTTCCCTCCGCAGAGGCGAGATCCACAATCAGCGAATCTTTGCCGCGATTGAGCCAGACGAAGTAACTGCTCTGCCCCGAGCAGACGTCATCATAGCCTCGCGCGAAATCGCCTTCGGGACGCTCGATCTTTGAAACATGTGCGCCGGCATCAGCAAGACGCGCCGTGCAAAAAGGTGCAGCGACAGCCTGTTCAATGGCCACGACCTCGATACCTTCGAGAGGGAGACGTCTGGTCTTTTCCATTAGAACGACCTCGGCAAATCGAGCACGTGTTCAGCGACATAGCTCAGGATTAGGTTCGTTGAGATGGGGGCAACCTGATAAAGACGGGTTTCGCGGAACTTGCGCTCCACATCATATTCACAGGCGAAGCCAAACCCACCATGGAATTGGATGCAGGCATTGGCTGCTTCCCACGACGCCTTCGCCGCAAGATACTTTGCCATGTTGGCCTGGGCGCCGCAGGGCTCCTGAGCATCGTAGAGCCGGCACGCCTCGTAACGCATGAGATTGGCGGCTTCGATTTCGATGTAGCTCTCCGCTATGGGGAACTGGACACCCTGGTTTTGGCCGATCGGCCGGCCGAACACGGTACGCTCCTTCACGTAGTTGGAGACCTTTTCGATGAACCAATATCCATCCCCAATGCACTCCGCGGCAATTAGCGTGCGCTCTGCGTTCAGTCCGGTCAGGATGTACCTGAAGCCCATTCCTTCCTCACCGATAAGGTTCTCGGCTGGAATTTCGAGATTGTCGAAAAAGAGCTCGTTGGTCTCGTGATTGACCATGTTCAGGATAGGCCTGACGGTCATTCCGTTGCCGATCGCGTCCTTGAGATCGACGATGAAGATCGACATTCCCTCTGACTTTTTCTTCACTTGATCGAGCGGAGTGGTGCGCGCCAGGAGGATCATAAGATCAGAGTGCCGAATACGAGAGATCCAGACCTTCTGACCGTTGATGACGTACCGGTCACCCTTCTTTACCGCAGTCGTCTTGATCTTGGTCGTGTCCGTACCCGTCGTCGGCTCCGTTACACCCATCGACTGCAGGCGTAGCTCTCCCGAGGCGATTTTCGGCAGATAGCGTTGGCGTTGCTCTTCAGAGCCATGCCGCACCAGCGTGTTCATATTGTACATCTGGCCATGACAAGCACCGGAGTTGCCACCTGAGCGGTTGATCTCCTCCATGATGACCGAAGCTTCCGTCAAGCCGAGGCCGGAGCCACCATACTCTTCCGGAATGAGCGCTGCCATCCAGCCGGCTTTCGTCAACGCGTCGACAAATTCCTCCGGATAACCGCGCTGCTCGTCAATCCTGCGATGGTATTCGGCTGGAAACTCCGCGCAAAGCGCGCGAATGGCATCTCGGATGTCGTGAAAGTCTTCGCCACGGGTGATCTGCATAGGGTTATCTCCGGGTTTTCTTGGACGCGCCAAGCGGCAAGGCGCTGCGCTGTCTTTTGTGATTCAGCGCAGAATAAATGGGTTTGCGACGCCTTCGGCGAGATTGATCCAAACGGTTTTGGTCTGCAGATATTCGTCGATTGCGGCTTGTCCGCTTTCTCGTCCGATTCCGCTCATTTTATAGCCGCCAAACGGCGCCATGAAGCTGACGGCGCGGTAGGTGTTCACCCAGACGGTGCCGGCGCGGATCTTATCGGCCATGGTGAAGGCACGTCGGATGTTCGACGTCCAGACACCGGACGCGAGGCCATAAATGGTATCGTTGGCGATCTCGATGGCCTCCGCATCATCTTCGAACGGAATGATCGAAAGAATCGGCCCGAACACCTCTTCACGAGCAATACGCATCGTATTCGACACATCACCGAAGATCGTCGGTTCGACGAACCAGCCGTTTCCAAGCCCCGCATCGGACGGCACGCCGCCGCCGAGCAGGCAACGTGCGCCCTCGCCTCTTGCAACGTCCATGTAGTCCAGAATCTTCTGGCGCTGCGCTAGTGTCGTAACGGGGCCGACTTGCGTGGTTTCTTCCATCGGATTGCCCAGACGCGCGCTCTTTGCAAAGGCGACGACCTTCTGGCTAACCTCGTCATAGACCGACCTCTGTACCAACAGGCGCGAGCCGGCGATGCAGGTTTGCCCGGATGCAGCAAAGATGCCGGAAATTGCCCCCTTGACCGCGTCGTCGATATTCGCGTCAGCAAAAACGATGTTTGGAGATTTGCCACCGAGTTCGAGTGTAACGTGCTTGATATGCTTTGCAGCTCCCGCATAGACCGCCGCACCGGTCGCGTCGCCGCCGGTGAAAGCGACTTTTGCGACCATCGGGTGCTCAACCAGCGTAGAACCGACCTCGTGACCGTATCCTGTCACAGTGTTGACCACGCCATCGGGAAAGCCCGCTTCCTTGACAAGCTCCATCAGCGCAAGCGTTGAACAAGACGTGAACTCGGAAGGCTTGATGACGATTGTGTTGCCAGCAGCCAACGCCGGCGCGAGTTTCCACGTCAGCAGCAAAAGTGGGGAATTCCACGGCGTGATGGCAACTACCACGCCGAGAGGCTCGCGTCTGGTATAGGTGAAGAGATCGGGCTTGTCGATCGGCAGCACACCGCCTTCGATCTTGTCGGCAAGACCGCCGAAATAATAGAACCATTCGGGAATGTAACGGAGCTGGCCGTGCATCTCGGCAAAAAGCTTGCCGTTGTCACGGGTCTCGATCGAAGCGAGCTTTTCCGCATCCCGCGCGATCAAGTCGCCCAATTTGCGCATGAGCTTGCCACGGTTTGTGGCGGACATCGTCGACCAGGGTCCCCTGGTGAACGCTTTGTGAGCGGCCTCGATGGCAGCTACGGCGTCGTCCGAATTGCAGTGGGGTATTTCGGCCCATTCTTCCCCAGTGAAAGGATTAATCGACGCAAGCCAACGACCTGTTCCGCTTTCGGTTGCCTGCCCATTGATTGTGTTTTTGAAACGAACGAGTTCGGCCATCTTTCAGTTCCCACTCTTGGATCGCGGCGCCCCCCCGTTTGTGCTGACGGCGGAACCGACGCCCGATCTCTTAAAATCTCAGGGTCTGGGGTGAAGGCGCGACCGGGGGCCCGTTCGCACCTCCAATCGCCGATTCAAATTGGCTGGAAGCCGAGAGCAGAACGGAATCGGTTCTTGATGTAGGAACCATCACGGGGCGGTAGAACGCGAGGTAGGTTCTCGGCCTTGATCTTGATCGTGGCGAGCTTCAGTCCGTCACGTGCGTAAACGCGCTTGTGAAGGTCTTTTACCCCTTCCATGTCGCGAATTTCCTTCGTCCAGGAAAAGCCGCAGGCCTCTGCGACCTTATCGAGATTGATGCCGCGGCCCGCATGGCTGACCTGCATGCCTGTTTCGCCGAAGTGACCGTTGTCCAGTACGGCAATCGTCAGGTTTGCAGGCCGACGAAGCGCGATCGTTGCCAACGCACCGAAACCCATCAGGGCCTCACCGTCGCCGGTGACCACAAGAACGTTTTTATCTGGCTGGGCACTGGCAATTCCAAGCCCGACCATTGCAGCGCTACCCATTGCAGCCCAGAGATAATAGTTGTTGTCATGATCTCCGGCGGCCATGACGTCATAGGACGATGATCCAAGACCAGTCACAACAAGCAGATCCTTGCGGTCAGCTAGCAGAGCATTGACGACTTCGCGCCGGTCAAGCGGCCCGCCTGTAGTTACTTCACCCATTTTTTCTCTCCGATCAGACGCTGGCCCAGCAGCAAGGCGCAGGCGGAATCTCCGTTGAATGCCATTGTCGCTGCGCCGTGCAGCAAGGGCTCGACTTCCTCGGGTTTGTCAGCGCGCCAGGTCAGGGTTCCCATGAGCTTGAGAGCCGCCTCGGTTGCCTGACCCATGGGGTTTTGCCAGGCATTGAACTCTGCCCAGTCGCCACGCATGGTCACGACCATGAGCAGAGGGAACTTTGCGCATGCCTGCAGCGCCAGCGTATTGATGCAATTGCCCACGCCGCTTGACTGCATGAGAAGCGCACCCCGTTCACCCCCGAGCCAGGCGCCGGCCAAATAGCCGATGCCTTCTTCTTCAGTGGTCAGCACGACAGACTGTATGCCATTGTCGGCTTCCGACAGACGAATTGCAGTCGAGTGGCCGGCATCAGGGACGTAAACTACGTGCTTGACATCGTGCTGCTTGAGGACACGAAAGACATCCTCCTGCCAGTTAACTTCAGTCTTTTCATCCGGCGTTGCCGTGCTCATTTTGATCTCCGGGACCATTGGAAGTTACAGATTTGAATACCGCTCGATCTCAGTGAAATCGAATAGCCATTTTGACAAAGAGATATTGAATATTGGAATACCTCGGAAGGTTCCTCCAGCCGTGCACTTTCTCTCATAGCCCATAACCATTTGATTCATTTTATAAAAATATCATCGCGGTTCGCGATCGACCGTTCCTCGTCGGCTAGCGGACGCGCAAGCCGACGTTTCGCTCGATAGCTCCGTCACCGTCGAGGTAGCCGTGCTTCCTAAGATCGGGCATCAGGATCGCAGCGATGAATGCGAGTGCGGCAAGACCAGCAACGTAATAGAAAAACAGTTGCTCTAGATTTGCTGAACGCAGCCATAGCGCAGCGTACTCGGCTGTCCCCCCGAACGAAGCGTTTGCAATCGCATAGGGCAATCCGACGCCCAAAGCGCGAACGGCGGGTGGAAACATGTCCGCCTTAACCAGGCCGGAAATCGGCGTATAGAAAGAGGCGATTGCAAGACCTGATACAACGAGCCCAAAAGCCGCGAGTGGACTGCTAACTGTTTGCAAGGCGTAAAGGATCGGGACAACCAGGACTGTCGCCAGACCTGCAAACAGCAGCATATGGTTCTTTACGCCTAACCGATCTGCCACCAAACCGAACAATGGCTGAAACAGCATGAAGCAGACGAGCGCGGCGGTCATGATGAAACTGACCACCTCAGGCTTCATGCCTGCCGACACGACCAGGAATTTCTGCATGTAAGTGGTGAAGGTGTAGAAATAGAGCGAGCCACCGGCCGTAAACGCCATGACAAGGAAGACCGCGCGTTTGTGAGCGAGCAAACCTTTTATGGAGCCGGCCTCCTTGCGGTGCATATCAGCCTTGCTTGCCGTTTCCGTCATCGCACGCCGCAAGTAGACGACTACGATCGCGCTGAGCGCACCGATGAAGAACGGAATGCGCCACCCCCACGACTTCAGGTCCTCGGGAGAAAGTGTGTATTGCAACGCCGTCACCGTTAGCAACGCGAGGAGCTGCCCAGAGATAATGGTGAAGTATTGGAACGAGCCGAAGAAGCCTCGCCGGCCAGCCGTTGCCACTTCACTGATGTAAGTGGCACCGGTTCCATACTCCGCTCCAACCGACAGGCCCTGCAACAAGCGTGCGGTGACGAGAAGGGCAGGTGCGAGCGCACCGATCTTATCGTATGTCGGCAACAGGGCGATAAGCAAGGAACCGCCGCTCATCATGAGGACGGAAATGATCATGGAGACTTTTCGTCCCCGGGTATCGGCGATCCAGCCGAACAACCAACCACCCAGTGGTCGCATGAAAAATCCAACCGCAAACACGCCTGCAGTGGCCAGGAGCTGGCTTGTCTGGCTGCCACTTGGGAAGAATGCATGCGCGAAATATATTGCGGTGTAAGCGTAGACGAAAAAATCGAACCACTCGACCAAGTTACCAGCACAAGCGCCGATCAGTCCACGAATTCGCGATCTGTCCGCTGGAATAGAGTGCGGATGTTCGCCGGCAGGCGCTGCTGTTTGAAACCTAGCCATGTTTGTTCCTCCCTGGCACTCAAAAGTCGCAATCCTGCGGGGCTCCTCCCACGCAAGCGCGCCTTCGTGCTTCCGCCCAAACCAAGGGCGGAACCAAAAAATCCAAAGTCTGTTGACGGCTCAAAGCTGAGTGATCGGCGACGATTGCAATGATGATGAACTTGTTGCCAAAAGCGATCGCTGCGGCAACGCATTCGGCGTGTCTCGTCGAAGTCCTCCTCAGGGCTCTACTAAAGCCCTCTCCTATGTGAAAACTACACAAGAACGCCGTGTTGTTCGAGCGCTGGGACGAACTATCAGCTATGCCCAGAATTTATAGGTGCCGATCTTAAGCGGGATGCTCGCTTCCGCGACAGCGTCTTCCGCAAGACAAACGCACGCGCTAAAGGACGGTTATTTTTCAATCCCGGCTGGGCGTTACAGTCGATTAGGCGTCCAACGTCTTGACGATCCTTCCGTCATCTTCTGGTCGTTGCCGAGCGGCATCATCGTTCTGTCCGAGTAGCACGGCGCCTTCACGATGCCGGCTTAGCCGCAGCAGAGCGAGGGCTTGCCGAACAGCCAGGTGTAAGGCGTGCGGCAGGGCTTGTGACGGCGTTGGCGCCGATGAAATGGAAACAGCTGCCTCGGCAAACTCCGAGGTCCCATCGAACTCAAAGACCCATCATGGGTATCGAGGGACAGGTCCATATTTCCGATGACACGCGTGTGGATCTGTTTGAGATAGTCCATCATAACATCTGTGTATGTCATAATGTCATAATTGTATTTGATGTTATGTGAGCAACATGACTTATTAACTTTCGAGGCGTAGCGCGCCTGGGAGGTATCATGAAATCTATCGACTCTGATTTTGCAGCTGGACTGCTGTTTCTAGTTATAGCGGCTGCTTTTGGCATTACCGCGACCACCTACGGGTTCGGCAGCGTACAGCGGCTGGGCGCCGGTGTGTTTCCACTCGCAGTGAGCTGTCTGCTGGGCCCCGTTGGATTAGTTCTGGTGATTAAAGCGCTGCGTGGAAGGATCGGTGAGGCAATAGCCCCGATCGACCTGCGCGCCCTCGTGAGCATCCTCGCGGCGCTGTTGTTCGCCGCCGCGACACTGCGCCATGCGGGCATCGTCGTCGCAGTACCGGGTGCCGTTCTCATTGCCAGCCGCGCTTCTCGCGACCTGACGGTTGTGCAAGCCCTCGGAATTTCCGCGTTTCTGACAATCTTCGTTTGGGCGGTATTCGTCCTCGGCTTCAGTGTGAGGCTGCCTCTCTTGGCGGGAGTACTGTAATGGAATGGTTGGGTAATCTTGCCGGCGGCTTTGAAACTGCGGTCACACTTCATAACATTTTGCTATGCTTCACCGGCGTTCTGCTTGGGACCGCGATTGGCGTGTTGCCCGGCGTTGGGCCACTGGTAACAATCGCGATTCTACTGCCCCTCACCTACTCGCTGGAGCCCACGAGTGCGCTAATCATGCTGGCGGGCATCTATTACGGTGCTCAGTACGGCGGATCGACGACAGCGATTTTGGTAAACCTTCCCGGTGAATCCGGATCTGTCGTCACGTGCATTGACGGCAATGCCATGGCCCGCAACGGCCGCGCAGGCTCTGCGCTCGCAATTGCGGCGCTCGGATCGTTCTTTGCCGGCACCGTTGGCACCCTGATGATCGCCGGATTTTCGCCCTATCTGTCCAAAATCGCGTTGTCGTTCGGACCAACGGACTATTTCTCCCTGATGGTTCTGGGCCTGATTGCAGCCATCGTCCTTGCGTCTGGCGGCCTGCTCAAGGCGTTCGGGATGATTCTGACAGGTGTACTGCTCGGTTGTGTCGGTACCGACCTTACGACCGGCACCGCGCGCTACACATTTGGCTCATTCCAGTTGATAGACGGGCTCGACTTCACTGCACTCGCGATGGGCTTGTTTGCCTTTGGTGATATCGTAGCCAACGCCGGCAAAACCCACGACCGGAAAATGGTCAAAGGCAAGGTTCGCGACCTTTGGCCCAACAAGGAAGAGTTCAAGGAAGCCTGGCCTGCTGTCTTGCGCGGAACTGCGCTCGGATCAGTTCTCGGACTGTTGCCGGGCGGCGGGGCAACCCTATCATCCTTCGCCTCCTACTCCATCGAGAAGAAACTCTCGAAGACGCCGGAACGTTTCGGCAAAGGAGCACCGGCTGGCGTTGCCGCTCCGGAAAGCGCAAATAATGCTGGCGCCCAGAGCGCGTTTATTCCCATGTTGACGCTTGGCCTGCCCTCGAACGGGGTCATGGCGATGATGATCGGCGCCATGATGATACACAACATCGTGCCCGGCCCCGAAGTCATGACACGCAACGCCGACCTGTTCTGGGGACTGGTCGCATCAATGTGGATCGGCAACCTTCTGCTGGTCATCATCAACCTGCCATTGATCGGAATCTGGGTCCGGCTCCTGCGCCTACCCTACAGCTATTTGTTCCCATCCATCCTCGTGTTCTCGATGGTCGGCCTTTACTCGATCGACAACTCCACTGCGCCCATCATCATGGCCGCCGGGTTTGGCCTACTGGGCTACCTTTTCAACCGTCTGGGATGCGAACCGGCACCTCTGCTGCTCGGATTCATCCTTGGGCCAATGATGGAAGTCTATATGCGCCGGGCACTTTTGCTGTCCAAGGGAGATGCGACCGTCTTCTTTACGCACCCGCTTTCGTTGGCCCTCCTGACGACTGCGATGGTCCTACTGATTTCCGTTCTGTCGCCGGTTATCCGGCGTAAACGCGAAGAAGTCTTCGTTGAAGACTGAGCTTTCTAAACAACGACAACCAAAGGGAACTGGAGACCAAACATGACCACGATCTGGCGCCGTACCTGCACCGCTCTCGCGTTGCTAACTTCGCTTGCAATGGGCACAGCTGCCCAAGCCGAAGACTTTCCAAGCCGGCCCGTTACGATCATCGTGCCCTATGCACCCGGTGGGCAAGGCGATATTACCGGGCGCCTGATTGCGGAACATCTTTCCGGACTCATTGGTCAACCGGTAACCGTCGAGAACCAGTCCGGCGCAAATGGCGTCATTGGCATCTCAGCGATCGCAGAAGCAGAGCCAGACGGATACACCATTGGCGTTGTTGTTGCATCGCATGCCATGGCGCGCGCATTGGTGCCCAACTTGCCCTACGATCCTGTAAAGAGTTTCACCCCGATTACGACAACCGCCCGTACAGACATTGTACTCGTCGCTAATCCGAAGCTTGGGGTGCACGACCTGAAAGGGTTCATCGCCTATGCCAAGACGCATCCTGGCGACGTGGCGTTCGATTCCTCCGGTCCCGGCAGCAACTCCCACGTCTTTGGGGAATGGCTTGCAGAGGCTGCAGGCCTCGATCTGATCCACGTGCCCTACAAGGGCGCAGGCGACGCGCTTCCTGATCTGCTGTCGGGCGTACTGCAGTTCGGCTTCAAATCGGTGCCCGCGGTGCGCGGCTACCTCGATAACAAGCAGTTGATTGCCATTGCATCCGGCGGTCCCGAACGCACTCCAATCTACCCCGACCTGCCTACCGCTGCAGAGCAGGGTTTGCCGGGATTCGCGGCAAACTCCTGGGGCATGGTCATGGCGCCTGCGGATGTCCCCGCGGACCGCGTGGCCTACCTGAATGCCAAGATCGTGGAGGTGCTCAAAAGGCCAGACGTCGTGGAAAAATTCCAGTCCATGGGCGCCAACGTCATTGCGAACACTCCGGACGAGGCCCGCACGATGCTTGAAGGCGAGGAGAAGACCTACTCGGACCTTATCAGCCGCCTGGGTATTAGCCTCAACAAGTAATTGGAAAGCGTGCCGGTCCGCCGGCACGCCACCTTGGGGAAACCGGACATGACGATTGGCCACAGGTCTCTGAACGCACGTCAACTCGAGGCCTTTCGCGCCGTGATGATGTCGGGAAGCATCACGCGCGCGGCACGGTTGCTCGCGATTTCGCAGCCCGCGGTCACTCGGTTAATCCGTGATCTGGAGATCGAACTCGGAATGAAGCTCTTCTCGCGCGACGGTGCAACGGTAATGCCCACTCCCGAGGCGCGAGAGTTCTATGTGGAGGTCCAGCGCCACTTCATCAGCACCGAAAGACTGCGTGATATTGCTGTCGGCATTCGAGAGTTCGGCGCCGGGCGTTTGCGGCTCGCCGCCATACCCGCCCTTTCTGGACACTGCCTGCCGGACGCCATCACAGCTTACGCCGCTGATTTTCCCAATACGATCGTATCTGTCCACAACGGAGCGTCCGCCGATATTATCGACCTGGTCGCCACCAGCCAGGCCGACCTGGCGATTGGTGCGCGGATGCCAGGTCGAGGCGATCTTTCCTACCGCGATCTTCCTGAGGCACAGGCCGTCTGCATCTTGCCGCGGACACATCCCCTTGCTCGACAACAGGAAATCACACCTGCGGACATGGACGGACAAGACTATATTTCGCTCGGCCAGAGCAGCCTGATGCGACTAGAGCTAGAGGCCCTCTTGCGGGCAGCCAATTCTCACCCCCGACTGCGAGTAGAGAGCCTCTTTTCCGGGACTCTGGTTCACTATGTGGACCGCGGTCTCGGCCTCGCCATTGTGGATCCGCTGGTTGCATCAATGGTTGACCCAGGACGTACCGTGGTTCGCCGGTTCGTTCCACGCATTCGATACAATCTCTCAGTGGTTTACGCGCCCGATATCGTGCGCAGCCCCATGCTCGAGAGGTTCGTAGAGATTTTTACCGAAACCTATGTCCGGCTGACCGCCGGCATTGCTACCCACGTTGCCTGATACTGCGCATCGGCTGAAAGGAACATACATGCCAAGCTTCGAGACATTCCTCGATGAGATGACGGCTGCGACTGATCGCGTCGGTCGCGAGGAACCAGCGGAACACCGCCTTCTGCGCACGGGGCAGTTGGAAGCCCGTCCAGGCGGCAAGGGCAGCTACTTCACGACGCTCGACATTGCTCACGGAATGCTGCGCGACTTCACAATGTACATTGTGTACCCGACCTTGGTTCTGCACAGGGGCAGCAACGATATCGCTCAATCACGGGCGATGGTCGGCGAGATGTTTCCAACGGTGCTGAATTACCTTGGCTATAGTGGCTTCAGCGAACTGAAGAAACTCGGGCATGATTTTCTCACACTGGCCCCCACCCTCGATCACAGTCAATTTGACGAGGGTCTGAGCGCGTACCTGCGCTATACGAATCTGCTGTATGGCTGGGCCTATCATTGGTTCCCGTGGGACGTCGGCGACGCCATGCGCTACGCAGACGGTAAAGAGGCATCGCTTCCCGCAATCGTCGATAATCTGGTGCCAACCGACACGATTATCCGCCTGCGCTGGGAGCCGATCGGCATTGAGGTTCGTGCTTATCTCGCCACTTCGGGCAACGCCGAGCTCTGTGACGAATTGATCGCGACGATGCCGTTCACCTGCCTGCAAACTCATGCCATGGTCGCGGGAGATTCTCTGATGGCCTACTCGCCGCTGGTTTCGACCGCTCCGACCCCATTCAAGGAAGAAATTCGTCTGGCTCCTCCTGGCCGGCTCAGGTTCAATCCGCGCACCGGACAAAAATTCATCGTGCAGTACGGGCGTACGACTGAGGATATCTTTGCTCCCGTCATCGGCTCGGTGCTCGCGGAAGACGTGCCGAAGCTCGCAGCGGTCGGCGCTGAAGTCTGGGAGTCCACCTATCGCACGAAAAAGCCAATCTGGCTGACCGTCGAGCTGGACTAAAGACAAAACCGGACCGTAACGCAGCACCTGTCCGCCGAGGGCTGAGCAGACAGGTGCTGCGGAGAGTGCAAGTCAAGCAAGGAAACGAAATGCGGGAAGAGTTGCTCATCATCGTCACTGGCGGCACGCTCGATAAGGTCCATGACACATTTGCGGAGGCCCTGGCCTTTGATCCAAATGGGAAAAGCCACATGCCAGAAATCCTGGCGAGTGCGCGTTGTCATTTCCCCCAGACACAGCTCATCTTTCTTAAGGACAGTCTGGACTTTACCGATGAAGACCGCGCTTTCATCAAAGCCGAAATCTGCAACGCGACTGAAGAGGCTATCGTCCTGACCCATGGAACGGGGACGATGGCGCAGACTGCGTGCTTTCTGGCCGACCAACAGATCGAAAAGACCATCGTACTGACTGGTGCAATTCGGCCGTACTCATTTGCCGGCTCCGATGCGCAGTTCAATCTCGGTGGCGCAGTCATCGCGGCGCAGACTTTGCCTCATGGCGTCTGGGCAATCATGAACGGCCGCGTTTTCCCGGCAGATCGCGTCAAGAAGGACGTGCAGAGCGGTCGTTTCGACCTTTGACGCTCACAGGCAGCCACGAATGCCCGCCCTACCATGTCAACCACTACGTGACTGTATTCAAGTGATACGCTTTCGATGTCCCATTGCCTATCGTCCGGCAAAACTGCGAAACACGATATGGTTGCAGCCCTCCCAGTCCTGCTGTTAAGGAGCTTTCTCACTTTCGAAGTGACGGGGAGGATTGACAGATGGATCTCAAGATTGCGGGCAAAAATGCGCTGGTCCTTGGATCGACCCGGGGCATTGGCAACGCCTGTGCGAAAGTTCTTGCAGAGGAAGGCTGTCGCCTGACGGTCTGCGGACGATCAGCCGACACTGTCGAAAAGGCACGCCGTGATCTATCCGGAAGCGGCCACGACGGGATCGTTGTCGATCTGAGCGACCGGACGTCGGTGAAGGCTCTCGTGATGGCAATCGAGAGCGGCGACCTCCTGGTTGACATTTTGGTGAACAACACCGGAGGGCCGCCCCTCCAGAAGATTGTCGAGACGTCACTGGAAGATTGGGAAACGAACGTTCGCTCGATGCTTTATCCGATCTTCGAAATCACTTCAGCTGCGTTGCGGGGCATGACAGAGCGGCGCTGGGGCAGAATTATCACCATCGTGAGTTCCGGCGTCATCCAGCCCATTGTGGGTCTCGGCATATCCAATGCGCTCAGGTCCAGTATTGTCGGCTGGTCAAAGACCCTTTCGGAGGAAGTCGCTCCGTCCGGCATTACCGTCAATTGTGTGATACCTGGCCGCATTCGGACACAACGCGTGCAGCAGGTCGACGAAGTGCGAGCAGAAGCCCTCGGAGTCTCTCTCGAAGAAATGTGCCAACATTCGGTCGCGGCCATACCTATGGGTCGGTACGGCGAACCTGAGGAGATCGCCAGCGCGGTTGGGTTCCTTGCAAGCGGGCTAAGCTCGTACATGACGGGATCGATGATACGCGTCGACGGCGGCTCGATCCGCTCACTCTAACATGTTCCCACGCAACGATTTATACCCGGCCGCTCGTTGAGCTATAAATCTCTCCTGCCCGGCAAATAAGAGCTTCGCAATCATTCGGCATCGCCTCTAGAAACCGAGCCGCTTCTTGGAAAGCAACCCACGCTTAATACCGAAATCTATCAAAACGCTTTTTCGCATGGCACCCGAAACCAGACACGCGCAATCCGGCCTGCTGTGACGCCGGCTTAAAACCCACTTTCAACGCCGGCCACCTCGAGCGGCAAGTTCGTCTTGTCCAGCGCATCCACCGCTTGTATGGGCGTGTGTCACCGGATGCCAAGGCGACGCTCTCGTCGCCACGTGCTGGTAGCGAAAGCGCTACCTGGGCGCCACCACACTCAACGGAACTGCCCTGGGAACCGTAGGCGCGATGGGGTTGCGCGGTTCGCCGTTCAGTTTAACGTGTTCCCCAAGAATTTCCGCCTCGAACAAGTGACTGACGCGCCTCCAGGTATCGTTGCTGTAGAGAGACTCACAATGCAGAACGCTTCAGTTCGTTGTCACGTGCTTGTTCCTTGCGAGCGATATCACTTGCTCTGGTAAGAATGATGTCAGCATTTTCAGCCGGCAGGCACATGAAGCCGTCGGCGTCGATCGCCACGACGTCGCCATGTTTGATGCACACGCCGTCGATCTCAACGGAGCTGCGAATACTGACGGTCTCTAGGCGGCCCACACTTCTGAATGGGGTTGCGCCCCGGCACAGAACCGAAAAACCCTGGTGCCTCAAACCATCGAAATCACGCGTAAGGCCATCAATCAAAACGCCGACGGCACCACGATTACGGGCACGCATCGCATGCGCCTCCCCCCATGTCGCTCCTCGCGTGGCACCTTCCACCTGAATTACCACCAGATCACCCGGTTGAACGAGTTCGCTCACGACATCCTTGTGAAGCAATTTCGGAGCAGCTTCACCGACCTTCGCTTCGACAGCCCTTTGATGAATCGTGAAAGCCTGGCCGATTGCCATCTCGCCGGATCTACCCAGCCACTGCAATCCGCAAGAACCGCTCCCGACACTCAATCCAAGTTCGTCGGCTGCGTCTGCGATGTGCGTTACCCGCACCAACGGATCAATCTTCATCTGCAAAACTCCTTTCACTCGACCTTGACCAAGTGGTCGATCACGGCATTCACATCCGGTAGCGTATCGAGCTCGCGCAGAGCTTCGAAAGCGAGCGCAGCCTTTTCAGGCGGAAGTCCAACGCTGGCCGCGCAGTCGCGCATCTTGTCGCCCAGATCGCTCCAGTCGAGCGGGTTCGACGGATGCCCGGGCGGAACATCGATCCGCTGGCGCAGCACACGACCATCTTTCAGGGTAGCCGTCACCCTGGCATAGCCGCGATACCCCCAACTCAGATTGGCAGAAACCGGATCCTCAACCGCCTGCTGCGGGTCTTCCCAGGCGTGAATGCGCGACATGACGTCCTTGACCGCCTCACGCTGAGTGGCATCCGTTTCGAACGTTACGATGCCGACCCGATCGTCCACGAGCGCGGCCGCAACGGCGTATTGCATGCTGAACTTGGATTGAAGGCCGGTCTCCGGCTTGGGGTACATCAGCGGCTGCAGAGCGCCGGGTGCTACCGCTACCTCGATGTTTTCTACATTTCCCGCAGTGGCTCCCAGTTTCTTGAGGTCCAGGACTGCAGCCATCGCCCGATGTCCGGCTATGCAGGACGGGAAACGCTTGAGCGTCGCGCCCGGATCGATCACCGCCCAGGGTCGACCAAGCGAAGCCTCAATCAGGTTTGCGTCGGAGTTCTCGTCGCCATAGGCCGCGAAGAAGCCTCGTTCAGCCTCAAGGGCGACAGGCGATGCTGTGAAGCCCAATCGCGTCAAGGCTTCCGCATCGACTGCCAGTCGAGCGGCTAGTCCAGAATGAAATGGTTTTGCCATTGTGCCGAGGCTGCAGAGCAAGCCACCTGAGTTCGTCGCAACAATGCCCAGTCCATGCTCGATCTGTGTGGCAGAAAGAGCTTTGAGGTAGGCGATCGCTGCAAATGAGGAAAAGCCACAAAGCGTCGCGGTCGCATGGAAGCCACGGCCCGAATGTCCGCGCCCTATGGCCGATGCAATTTTTGCACCCACCTCGATGCCGACGATATAAGCCTCGAGGAAGCGCTTACCGCTCACCGTGCCGCCCCCCAGTTCCGAGCACAGCGCAGTGACGACGACGGCACTTGGATGCACGGGCGTCATCAGATCATCATAGTCGAGAGCGGCGGCGAACGTTCCGTTGACGAGTGCTGCAAGTTGCGGCGTCGCGCGACGGGTGGTGCCAAGGATCGGAACTGCCCCGCCAGGCGCCTCATCGATATAGGCAAGCATCGTCGGCGCGACTTCGCTGCCTGCACCCGATAGGATGCAGGCGAAGCTGTCGGCGACGATCATCTTTGCCCGTTCAACAGCCTCCCGGGGGAAATCTTCGGAGCGGAGAGTAGATACGAACCGCGCAATGGCGGCCGTTGCTCCGATGCCGGTGCGCTCGTTCATTTCTTGGCCATCCCGGCTTCCGCAGCGATCGTTTTCCACTTTGTGTAGTCCTCCTTCAGGAAGGTGCCATAGTCGGCAAGGCTGCGATCCCGGAAGGTGAAGGATTCAGCTTCCCATTTCTCCGCGCGTCCAGCCGTCTTCTGGAACTGTGATACCTCATCATGCAACGTGACCCGGATATCCTCCGGCAGGCCCGCTGGCCCAAAAAGACCGAACCAAATCAGAACCTCAAAGCCCGGATAGGTTTCCGCGACGGCCGGGACGTCCGGTATGAGCTTGGAACGCTCCTTCGATGTCACTGCCAGCGGCTTGACCATCTTTTGCTGGATGTTCCCAAGGACAATTGAAAGCGAGCTGATCCCGAGATCGATGTCGCCTCGGGTTAAGTCGATGAGCGTCGGGCCGAACTGCTTGTAGTTGACGTGGCGGAGTTCGATCCCTGCCGACTTGTTGAGGAGTTCGCCGGCCAGGACAGTGGAGTTGCCCACCGAACCGTATTTGATCTCCTTGGGAGCAGCTTTCGCCTTGGCGACCAATGCTTTGAAATCCATGTCGCCGACCGATGGACCAGCGGTAATGACCATCGGCGTATCTCCCAGATAGGCGATGGTCGAGAAATCCTTGATCGGATCGTACTTCAGTTCCTGGTCTGTCGCAGGTCCAATCGAGTGTGTGGAGCCGCCGCCAACCAAAAGTGTGTAGCCGTCGGGCGAAGAACCGCGGACATTTTCCACACCGACCGCGCCGTTGCCTCCTGCCCGGTTCTCCACGATGACTGCCTGCCCCCATGTCTTGGCGAGGTGATCGCCGAATTCGCGGGACAACCGGTCAATGGTTCCGCCCGCCGGGTACGGCACGACGATTGTAATCGTTCGTTCCGGGTAATTGGCAGCCCACGCCTCAGTGGCCACCAACATGCCGATTGCCGTGACGGCAGTGAGTAGTTTTGCTCCATACGTCATCAGTTCCTCCCGTGTGACGTGTCATTTACGTAGAAATCAATCCGCTTCCTGGAAAATCTCCTCACGACGGTTGCGGAACACCGGCGCGACCAGCAGGGCCAGCAGAGCGGCCGCCGCAACCAGCAGGGAAAGGCTGATCGGCCGGGTCAGGAAAACGCTCGGATCGCCCTGCGAAATCGTCAGTGCCCGCCTCAGGTTTTCCTCGAGCATCGGCCCCAGGATGAACCCGAGCACGAACGGGGCGGGCTCACAGCCGCAGCGGACCATAAGGTAGCCGAATAGACCGAAGCCGAAGGCCGCCATGACGTCAAACGTCGAGTTCTCCAGACTGTAAAGGCCGATTGCCGAGAATAGCAAAATGGCGGGAAGCAGCAGACGATATGGGATTTTAAGAAGCTTCACCCAGATACCGACAAGTGGAAGGTTCAATATGACCAGGATGACGTTGCCGATGAGCATCGAGGCGATTAGGCCCCAGAACAGATCGGGCTGCTTAGTCATGATCATCGGGCCGGGTTGGATGTTGTGAACCGTCATGGCGCCGATCATGAGCGCCATAGTCGAAGTGGCGGGAATGCCAAGGGTGAGCATTGGAATGAACGAGGTCTGCGCCGCTGCGTTGTTGGCGGATTCGGGTCCGGCGACACCCTCTATAGCGCCCTTTCCGAAGCGGCTCGGATCGCGCGCCACCTTCTTTTCGATCGTGTAGCTCGCAAAGGAAGACAACACTGCGCCACCGCCCGGCAAAAGGCCGAGGATAGAGCCGACCGCCGTACCGCGAATCGCGGCAAACGCAGCCGCCTTAAACTGCTTGGCCGACAACCAAAGTCCTGAGACCTTGTTGGCAACGAGGTTTTGTTGCGGCGGGTCCTCGATATTACGCATGAGTTCGGCGATCCCGAACACGCCCATGGCGACGACGGCGATGTCGAAGCCGTCAATGAGATTGAGGTTGCCAAAGGTGAAGCGCGATGCACCCGAATTTACGTCGGTGCCCACCGTCCCGAACAAGAGCCCGAGCATGATCATGGCGATCGCCTTCATTGCCGATCCATGCGCAAGGACGACAGAACCGAGCAGGCCGAGAACCACCAGGGAGAAATACTCCGGCGCACCGAAGGCGAAGGCGACCTGTGCAAGGACTGGCCCGAATGCCGCGATGAGGATCGTTCCGACAATGCCTGCAAACAGTGAGCCGAGCGCGGCGACGACAAGGGCTGCTCCAGCCTCACCACGCTTGGCCATCTGGTGGCCATCGATGGCGGTAACGACCGACGAGCTCTCACCGGGTAGATTTACCAGGATAGCCGTCGTCGAACCGCCGTACTGGGCGCCGTAGTAAATACCGGCGAGCATGATGATGCCGGTGACTGGCGAAAGCACATAGGTGATCGGCAGCAACATCGAAATGGTCGCCACAGGGCCGATGCCTGGCAGCACGCCGACAAGCGTTCCCAAAAGCACGCCGATGAAGGCAAAGCCAAGATTGTTCAGGCTGAAGGCGACACTGAACCCGTAAGCGAGATTAGAAATGATATCCATAATTTATCTCCACGGGAGCAACGGCGCCTGTAGGCCGAGTCCGTAAACGAAGAGGAGACCGGCAACGATCGACAAGACCGCAGCCATGAGGATGACCTCCCGCCAGCGCCTGTCGCGACTTGCAACACCTGTCACTCCGACGAGTAGCAACGATGCGACAATCAACCCGAGGCTGCGCAAAGTGAGGACAAAGAGACCGATGGCGACAAAGACGTAGAGGACGGGCAGCAAGGCAATCTTTAGGTCTTCGCCCTTTTCGGCGAGCACATTTGCGACCCCCTTAATTCCGATCGCCAGAGCAAGAAGAACAAGCGCGCAGCCAACCATACGCGGGAAGAATGCGGGGCCCATATCCATCGGCTCGCCAAACGAGAGCGAGAGGGAGTCGACGACAAAGCCGGTGCCCAGGATTCCGAAGACGACTGCGCAGATTACGTCCTTGTTCTTTGCTATGCGGAGCAAGCTGGTGCTCATGGTTCAAACCTCCGAAAATCCTGGCAGTGCCGAGAGAAGCGCTCGAGCAACATGGCGATTTTGGTCCGGGTCTTTCCGACCAAGGACACCGAGAAGCTGCTTCAAATCGTCCTTTTCTCCATACGAAAGCAATTGCGTTTCGAGGTCTGCGGCCTGCTCGCGGGACATGCCGGCGTGATTGGCACAGATGCCGATCTTTTCGCGCAGATCGGCAGGAGAAAGCGGGCTAACGGGTGTACCCGGCGCATGGGCGACCTTGCGAACGTAGGATTTGCCCGATTTCGTGGTGATTGTTATCTGCACGTGGCCGCGCGCACCGGAGATCTCGCCGCTTGCCTCACCGAGGCCCTCTTCGCAGGCGGGATCTTCGACATTGCTGACCATGTGTAGATTGTTCTGCATGACCTCACGCTGGACCGCGCCATCGGAGAAGGTCGAGAGGGTCGCCTCGCCATCATGCAGCGCCGCGAGGAAGGCGTACTCCATGCTGAACTTTGCTTGGAGGCCTGTCCTGGGTCTCGTGTAGACCATGTTGACAAGACCCTTTGGCGGCAACCGGCACTCAATATGTTTCACGTCGGCGAAGTGTAGATCATGTTCCTTTCGCAGATGAAGAACTGCCTCGATGCCGCGATGGGCGGCAAAACAACAGGGGTACTTTTTGAGCGAGACGCCTGGTTTCAGGATAGCCCAGGGCTCACCGATATCCTCGACAACGCGCTCTACACAGGAATTCTGCGTCCCATAGGCATTGAAGAACCCACGTGGCGCTTCAAAGATGTCGGTGACAGCATCCAGGCCATTGCGGGCGAGATCGGCGGCGGCGACCGCATTGCGCGCCGCCCACCCCGAATGGACTGGCTTCATGGAGGAGCCTGTCTGTCCGAGCAGGCCGGACGAGAAGGAGGCCGCGATAGAAAGCGTCCGTGCTGTTTGCTCGGCGTCATATGAGCGCAGCTTGGAAAGTGCTGCGGCAGCGGCGAATACACCCAGTGTCGAAGTGGCGTGGAAGCCCCGCAGCCGGTGGTGCTCAAGCGTCATCGCGATACCGATCCGCGCACAGACCTCATAACCGACAATGAAAGCGCCCGTGAGCGCCTCTCCCGAAACTCTTGTGGCGGCGATGTCACCGATCATCGCGGCGACCATCACGGCGGCGGGGTGACCTGGCAACATGGAAAAGACATCGTCATATTCCAGCGCATGGCCGAACGTACCGTTGACGAAAGCCGCCAACTCCGCCGACGTTTGAACGTCGGTACCGAGCACGGGCACGTTGCCGCTCATGCCCGCGGTTTCAATATACCGCATCAGGCTGGGGGCAGTTTCGCTGCCTGCCCCCGATACAATCGCAGCAAAGGTGTCGATGACGATCGTCTCGGCCTTGCGGCGCAAATCCACCGGCAGCGTTTCGCATTTGGTGTTTGCGATAAACTCGGAAATAATCCTGGTGACAGGTTGCACGTTCGCCTCCCATTGCAAAAATGCCGGCCGCCCTCCGCAGCCGGCAGTATGCCATCAGTTTTGCGGCTTGAGCCCGAGGCTTGCGATGAGTGGAAGCCACTCGTCGAAATCCGCATTCAAGACCTTGGCAAAGCTTTCGCTGCCAACCTCTGGCGCACGGTCGAAACCTTGCGTGTCGAGCGTCTTGTTGAACGCCTCGGTCTTCAAGACGCTGGCGATCGCATCCTCAAGGACCTTGATCCGGTCATCTGGAACCTTTGCGGGCGCCATTATCCCATACCAGGTTATCATCGAGACGCCTTTGACGCCTGCTTCGGAAGCCGTTGGCAGGTCAGGCAGTTGCTTGGAGCGACGATCGTCGATCACGGCAAGCGGCTTGATCCTATCGCCCTCGAGGAATGGAACGAGTGACGTTATGTTGGCGAAGACAACGTCGATATTGCCCGCCTGAAGATCGGTCAGCGCAGGCGCCAAGCCCTTATAGGGGATATGGACGAGCTGCCCGCCGGTCTGCTTGGTAAACATTGCGCCGGCAAGATGGAGAACCGATCCGACACCGGGCGAACCATATGTCAGTTTTGGCTCTTCCTTTGAGCGCTTGACCAGGTCCTGAAGTGTGTTGACCTCAAGCGAAGACTTGACCACAACGGCGGACTGAGCGGTGCCGATCATCGATACTGGTCGCAAGTCCGTGCGTGCACTGTAAGCGAGTTTGTAGACGCCCTCGGAGAAAACCAACGAGCCATTGCCGCCAAGCACGATCGTGTAACCGTCCGGGTTCGCGGCAGCCGTCAAGCCGATGCCGATTGTTCCGCCGGCGCCGGCATGGTTTTCGACGATCACAGATTGCTTCAGCTCTTTGCTTAGCCCATCTGCCAGCGTTCGCGCCAGAACGTCGCTCGCCCCGCCGGGCGCGAAAGGTGCAATCAGAGTAATAGTGCGGCTTGGATAGGTCTCCGCGTGCGCAGGCAATCCTGCTAAAGCAAGTAGACCCGCCAAACAAAGAGCATTCCACTTCAGTTTACGCATAATCTCCTCCTCCCATTTTCATTTGCCAAACTAGAAAAATGCCACCCCGCGCGTTTTCGTCTTCAACCGGAAGATCGCGGAGGACGTTGCAAAGTAGAGCTCCGAGCGATCCGAGCCTCCAAAGCAAAAATTCCGGCACTGATCGGGCGTTCGGATCACGCCGAGGAGTTCACCGGAAACAGCAAACACATGTACGCCGCCGGGACCTGTGCAATAGATACGGCCTTCTTCATCGACCTTCAGGCCGTCGGCCTTGCCTGGTTCCTCCCCCTTGAGCTCGGCAATCACTTCACCACCCGAAAGGGTGCCGTCGTCATCCACCTTGAAACGCCGGATGTGGTCGCGCGGCGTGTCGTTGACGAGAAGTGAGCCTTCGCCCGGCTCGAGGCAGAGACCGTTCGGCTGACCGAAATCCTTTGCAAGCAGCGTCAGCGTTCCATCCGGATCGAGACGGTAGACGCCTTGATAATCAAGCTGCTGCGGACGGGCGAGGCCGGCAGCCGGGCTTGTTCGGCCATAGGCAGGATCGGTAAACCAGATACGGCCCTTGCTGTCGGCGATGATATCGTTCGGGCTGTTCAGCTCTTTACCGTCGAAATGCGTGGCTAGCGTGCTCATATACCGGCCGTCCGGTTCCATGCGCGTGACTCGGCTCGTGGCATGCTCGCAGCTTATGATCCGACCTTCGGCATCGACGAAATTGCCGTTGGTGATGTTGCTCGGCGTCTTGATGACGCTAACGCCCTCACCGTCCTTCCATTTGTAGACCTTTCCATGGGCCATGTCGGAATAGATGAGATAGTCATCCTTGTGATGCCAGATGATGCCTTCGGTGAGCTTGTAGCCCTCGGCAATCGTCTCCATCACCGCACCCGGCAGGATGATCGCTTCGAGTTCCGGTTTCCTAACGTCGAAAATCATAGGTTTGTCCTTTCGAAATGGAGTGCTTGTTTCAGGACTTGGGTGGACGCGTCCGCGAAACCGAGTCACGGCTGTCGTGTGCGTCGGCCCACGTGGCAAGTGCCGCGTAGCGGCCACGCCAATCGATGTGCTGAGCTCGGGCATCGAGCCAGCCGAGAGCACACAGCGCGGCTGCGGCGCCGATATCGAACTTGTCGCCACGCTCTGCTCGAGCTTTGTCGATAGCACCGATACAATGCTCTACCTTTGCCCACTGCGCCGCTTCAAACTCGGGCCACTGGCGCTCGGCTGGCTTGCCTTTTTCAAGCATGGCCAGCACACCAGCCACGATCAGACCATCTGCTGCAGCGTTCATCGTCAGGGCACGGGTACGCTCCCTTTGCTCTGCCGGGACGAAACGGGGTTCGGCGACAACGGAATCGAGATAGTCACAAATGACCAAGGAATCGTAGATCGCGTCACCATCATCCGTTATCAGGGTCGGAATCTTCCCTGTGGGATTAAGCTTGAGCAGATCCTCATTGATCTTGCCCTGACCGACCGCAGCCGGCTCGATCTCAACGCGATTTTCCAACCCCTTTTCGATTGCACAGATCATTGCCTTGCGAACGAACGGGGAGAGTTTGCCATGCAGAATTTTCACTTTAGCCTCCCAGATAATGCGGCAAGCCTAGGTCTGCAGGCCGCAATTGTCAACGCAAAATCGCATAAAATGAGATTTTATCTCTTTTCCTATATTATGCGATTATTTATTTGCGTCTGGAGCCCCATCGTCTAGAATGCATCCAATGCTGCGGGAGGAATCGCATGGAGTGGCCAGTGGCGCCTGAGTTGGAAAAAGCGGATCTCGCCGATACCGAAAAGAACGATTCCCGCTCAAGCGGATCGAAGATGCTCAATGCTCTGGATCTTTTTTCGATTGAGCGGCCGGTAATAAGCGCGCCAGATATCGCGGCAGAACTCGGCCTGACCCGGGCGACGGCTTACCGATACCTCAAGACGCTATGCGAAGCCGGTCTTTTGCTGAGGCTGGGAAACAGCGACTTCTGCTTGGGTCCGAGAATCGTTCAGCTCGACCGCCAGATCCAGCTATCAGATCCGCTGATTGCCGCCGGCCGGCCGGCCATGGCGGAATGCCTGCGAGATTTTCGCTGGGATGCGCTGCTTCTTTGCAATTTGGCGCGCGACATCGTTCTATGCATCCATCAGGAGGTCCGCGCAGACTCTGAAGTTCGGCTGAAACGGGCAAGAGGAATGCCGTTTCCACTTTTCCAGGGCCCAGCCTCACTCGTCATACTGGCTCATCTTCCGATGGGACGTATGCGCGAACTCTACATAACGGCGCTCGAGGACCGCGATGCGTTCGCGGCGCAAATGGGTGCCGACTGGACGGCTGTGCGCAAACAGTTGAAGGCGATCAAGAAGGACGGATTCGCGATGTCGTCTAATCAGTTCCACACCGGCCTCATCGGCATTGCCGCCCCAGTCCTTGATGCCGGCGGGCGTGTAATCGGCAGCGTTGCGGCCGTTGCGCCCCAAGCGGCCAGCGAGCAGTTCGATCGATCCGAAATGGTTGAAAGCGTGAAGACCTGCGCGCGCAACATTGAGCAAAAGCTGCACGGTCTGTCATGGAATAGAACGAACTGATTGAATACGCGCAAAGCGCCACCGCTTCACACACAGGCGATCGCCTTTCGATGTGGCCTTGCCCCCACACCCGTGGCAATGTCGCGCATATGTCCGCTTCGTTGAAGCCGGCGGGTTTGAAGGTGCACACTAACTGGGTGTACCGGGCTCCGAAAGCAAGCCCGCATCTTGTGCTCGTATGGAAGCGCCGGCCGCTCTATCCAAGATAGCATTCTGCTAGCACCCTACCCGACACGTCACGCCCTTGCATAAGTTGACGAAGTGGAACCATCAGGCTTCCCGATCTTCTGTGCGTTAAATGCATTCATGACTGCGCTTCTTGAGAACCCGCGGCCTCTAGAACCAGGCGGCAGGTCACTAGGCGTGTTGCGAAATGGGCTGCGCAACTAATCTAAAAAATTTGTAGCTTAAAAAAAATTTGACAACAATTTGAAAGGCCGCCATAACCGAGCAACTTCAGGAGGAGGAAACCTTGCTCAGTTCCAGTACAGATAAGCGGGAGTCGTCCTCCGCATCGATTCAGATCGAAAACGTTGACAAGCGGTATCCTGAGACCGGCAATGGGCCCGGGATGCATGCACTGCGCGGGGTCTCGTTGACAATTGCGCGCGGCGAGGTCGTTGTCATCATCGGTCCATCCGGATCAGGGAAGAGCACCCTCCTTCGATCGATCAACGCGCTTGAGACGATCGACAGTGGGAAAATCGTTGTCAACAGTGAGACAGTAACCGATCAAGCCACCAACTTGCCCGCTTTTCGCGCGAGAGTCGGTATGGTCTTCCAGCATTTCAATCTCTTCCTTCACATGACGGCATTGCGAAATGTTGTTTTGCCTCAGGTCGCAGTGAAGCGCGTACCCACGGCCGAGGCGGAGGTTGCTGCGGCCAAATACCTTGCCCGTGTCGGCATGCTGGACCGTGCCCACGCATATCCGGCCCAGCTCTCCGGCGGCCAGCAGCAGAGGGTTGCGATCGCTCGAGCACTCGCCATGCAGCCGCAAGTGATGTTGTTCGACGAGGCAACCTCGGCACTCGACCCTGAAACAGTTGGCGGAATCCTCGATCTGATGCGCGAGCTTGCGAACGACGGCATGACCATGGCGGTCGTTACCCACGAGATGAACTTCGCTCGAGAAGTCGCGGATCGCATCGTCTTTATGGACGCGGGCGCGATAGTCGAGATCGGTACGCCCGAACAGATTTTTCAGAACGCGACAAGCGAACGGACAAGGAGATTCGTTTCGCTTGTTGGGTCGGCATGAGCATTCACGCCGAAGAACTCAACGCAAAGGGGAACAAAATGAAACAGCTTGTTAAATCGATCGCCGCCCGGGCAATCGCGGTAGTGGCCCTATTCCTCGCGCCGTCAGCGCACGCTGATATCATGGACGATATTCTTCAGCGAGGCGAGCTTCGCGTCGGCGTACAGACACAAGGCGAGCCGGTCAGCTTCATAGACAAGAACGGCGAACGCACCGGGCTCGCCATCGACATCGTGAAGATGATGGCAGCTGATCTGAACGTGAAACTGGTGATCCAGGACTACGACTGGAAGGGCCTCATTCCAGCGCTATTGTCCCACAAGTTCGACATCATTGCAGCCGACATGACCCCCACTCCGCAGCGCACCACTCAGTTGCTCTTCTCGCGCCCGTTCTTCTATCAAGACACAATCGCATTCGTGCAGAAGAACAGCCCCTACAAAACCTGGCAGGAATTGAACGTCAGCGGGCTGAACGTTGGCGGCACGCAAGGGGGCACCTACGTCACGGCGATCAAGGAATTCATGCCCGACGCGACCGCAAAGGAATTCGCCAGTGGGCCTGCAACCGCCCAAGCAGTGTCGTCTGGTCGGGTGGACGCAGCAGTATCGAGTGCTTCGAATGTGGCGGCCTATTCTACCGGTTTTGATAATCTGCGGCCTTTGGAAGGGGTTATCACCCGTGAACCATTGGCGTTCGCCGCTCGTAAGGAAAACATCCAGCTGAAGTTTTGGATGGACAACTGGATCGAATTGCGGACAGCCGACAAGAAGCTCGACAAGTTGATCGAATACTGGTGGACCACCACGGACTGGGAAAAGGATCACAAGTAGTACGCCACTCCCATTTCGGCAGGAGCAAGTACTGCCGAAATCGACTTCTCTCCGGAGGGAAACGATGCCGGACGCTTGGAACTCCATTCAATCTGTCTTCAATTTTAGGTTTATTCTCCAATATCAAGATCAGTTCGTGCTGGGCATCGCCAATACGATAATTGCCGCGGGCATTAGCCTTCTTGCTTCGTTTGCGCTCGGCTTTGTGATTGCACTGATGAAGATCTCAAGCCGACGATCCTTGGTCTATACCGCTAATTCATACATCCAGGTCATCCGCTCTACTCCGCTGCTTCTGCAGATTTACATCGTGTACTTTGGCCTTCCTGCCGCTTTCCCAATTTTGGGAGGAGTGCCGGAAATAGCGCTCGGGACCATTGCACTTACGGTTCACACCGCTGCCTACATGGCCGAAATCATACGGTCTGGCATCCTGTCGGTGCCGCGCGGTCAACGCGAAGGCGCGATCGCTGTAGGGATGACGACGTGGCAGCAGTATCGCTACGTCATTCTTCCGCAAGGCATCGTCAACACGATCCCCGCCCTGCTTGGACAAACTGCCATTCTGATCAAAGACACCTCTCTTCTGTCGCTGATCACTGTTTTTGATATCGTCAGCGCAGGGATGCTCCTCAATAGCGATCTTGTGCGCCCCAACGAGGGCTTCCTTTCGGTCGCTTTTATATTCTTCGTCTTCTACCTCGCTATGGTTGGCATTTCCAAGGTCGTGGAACGGCGTTTGGCCGGAAGGGGCTGGAGGACATCGGTATGAGCCATCCTGTTACCGTTCTTGTCAGCGTCTGGCCCGCGCTAATCTCGGGCTTCATTGAGACACTGCAGTTGGCATTGGCAGGCGTCGCCTGGGGATCGATCCTTGGCACGACGCTCGGTATCGTTCGTGGTCAAAGTGTCAGGTTTGCCACACCACTAATCGGCGCCTATCTTCACCTATTACGTGGAACGCCATTTCTGGTTCAGCTTTATGTCATCTACTTTGTGTTGCCGAACACCGGATGGTGGATATTTCAGTTCGATTCATGGACCGCGGCTTCGATCGGCCTTGGCATTTATACTTCGAGCTATGTCACGGAAATTGTCAGCGGCGCCATTCGCGCTATACCGCGCGGCCAATGGGAGGCTGCCTTTTCACTTGGTTTCGATCGAGTCAAAACACTGCGGCTCATCGTCCTTCCACAGAGCGTTGGCCTCATCCTGCCATCTTTGGGGGGACTGTACGTCACTTTGATCAAGGCGACCTCAATCGTTTCCGTCGTTGGCATCGTCGAATTGATGCGCCAATCCGAAATTCAGATTGTTCGGTTCCCCGGAGACATTCTGTACATCTACACACTTGCCGGAACTCTCTATTTTTCTTTCTGTTTTCCTGTACTCATGCTGGTTGACCGGTTGGAAAAGAGGGCCACCAGAGGGCAGCGGGTCAGAGTTTAGAAAGGATCACTCATGCCAAAACGGAAGCACAACGAGACCGTCCAGCTTGAGGTCCGGGAGTTGCCCCAATTCGACACCACCATGAACGTAATGGCGACAATCGTCGCCCAGTTCGGATCGAATTGCCAAGCATCACTTTATGAACTGCGAGATGGCGTGGCTCAAATGCGGGCGTCCTTGGGCCACGTCATGGAAATACCCCATGGATCGCGGCTGCCGGCCGCGTTGTTGGATAAGTTTCGTCAAGAAACACGCAACCGCGCCCCGCGCCTGCAATTCACTGGTTCCACGCCTGATGGCCGGCGCCTGAGTTCTTCGCTGACAGCCATAACGGACGCATCATCGGGCGAAGAGATTGGATTGCTAAAGATCGACTACTGCATCGAACATCTCATCTCAAGCATCGACGTCCTTCAGACATATTGCGGCATCGAGGGGCAGCCAAGAGCTGAGGAACCAAGCACCGACGACGATATAGGGCGGCTCGTCGATGGGATCATCGCAGAGGCGTTCACTAACAAGGGCGGTCGAGAGAGGCTATCCGGAAAAGAATATCGCCTCGATATCGTCCGTCGACTTGAAGATAAGGACGTATTTCGAGTCAAGGGATCGGTGGAGATTGTCTCCGGCCGTCTGAATGTCTCTAAGTACTCGATATACAACTACCTTGATCAAGTTCGTCGGGCGCGACCTACAAGATAGAAATCAACATCTTTCGGAGCATTTCAATGCTGGGACGTACTTTGCCTATCAACAGGCCGAGGCAAATCATGCTCGACCATCCGACACCGTTTCGGCGACTGAAGAATGTCGAAAAGCTGCTGGGTCGAGGCGGGCTTTACATTAAACGCGACGATCACATGGAGACCGCACTCGGCGGCAACAAGGTTCGCAGCCTGGAGTTCTGGCTGGGCGCCGCTATCGAATCCGGATCGGACGTTTTGGTGGTGGCTGGCGGTGCAATGTCGAACCTATGCCGGCTCACCGCCGCTGCTGCGGCGATGCACGGTTTGGATTGCGTCGTCATCCACAATTCAGACGCATCGGAAACCGCCAAGCAGCAATCATTTCTGAACAGGCTATTTGGAGCAGAGGTTCGTTTCCTCGGCCGCCTCGGGGAGGACCAGCGCGCCGGCGCTGTCGCAACTGCAGCAGAAGAATTACGCGCTGCCGGACGCAAACCCTATATCGTCGGTGATGCCGTCGTTGGTGCGCTCGGCTATACAGTTGCAGCCCAGGAACTTCATGACCAGGCCGAGGCTGATGGCATCGCGTTGCGCCACGTTTTCCTGAGCGGGTCAATGGGACCAACTGAAGCGGGCTTTCTTTTCGGCAATGCGCTTCTCGGCAATCCATTCGCGGTGCATCTTGTCAGCGTAGAATACGGTCAGGCTGAACTTGCCGCGCGGGTTGCTCGCATTTACGACGACTTGAAATCCAACACGCAGCTGCAGGCACCATCGTTCGAAGAACTGCCAATCCACTACCATATGGACTATCTGGGTGACGGATATGGCCGACCATCCCCCGATGCCGAGCGCGCCCTTATAATGCTGGCGCGCACGGAAGGTATCCTGACGGAATTCGTCTACACTGCGAAAACCGCCGCAGCGTTCCTGGAGCTATCGGAAAACGGTTACATCCCGAATGACGAAGCATGCTGCTTCTTGCACACGGGTGGTGTTCCCTCCCTGTTTTCGCAGTTCGATCTCTTCCGGTCGCTGGACTGAGAGAAAAGACGCACCATGTCTCTCCAAGATGTATTGTTCAACAATCCCGGACCAACAAACATACCATCGAGCGTGCTCGAGGCCATGCGACGCCCGGTCATCGATTATCGTGGGTCGGAATTTTACCGGATAAGACAGGGCTGCCTGAACGGGCTGGGAAAGGTCCTCAAGACCGAAAGCAGTATCGTTGTCATGCCCGCAACCGGGCATGGCGCCTGGGAGACTGCGCTCGTCAACCTGTTCTCGCCCGGTGACGAACTGCTCTCGCTTTCGTTAGGGTATTTCGGCGACGCCTGGGCAAGGTATGCCCGAAAATTCGGCCTCAAGACGGTTCAGCACAAATGCGATCGAAGACACGGCGTCAATTTCGAACAGTTGGAGCGAGAGCTGCGGGCAGACCTCGGCGGGAGAACTAAGGGGATCCTGGTTACCCATTGCGAGACTTCTACCGGCATTATGACGGATGTTGCCGAGGTGCGACGCGTTCTTGAACGAACCGGCCACCCGGCCCTCTTGCTGGTCGACGTTATTTCCTCTCTTGGATGTGCGGACTTCCGAATGGACGCCTGGAAGGTCGATGTCGCATGCGGTGCAGTGCAGAAGGGACTCATGATGCCGGCCGGGCTCTGCTTCTTGGGCGTCAGCGAAAAAGCACTGTCTGCCTCACGTTCGTCCACTCTCCCAAAAGCCTATTGGGACTGGAACGAAATGCTCGTCGACGGCCGTCAATCGAATTTCCCGGGGACCGCACCGGTGCAGATGTTCTACGGACTGGAAGAGGCGCTACGACTGATCGACGAAGAAGGTCTTGAAGCTGTCCATCAGCGACATCAGCGCATCGCATCATGCGCAAAAGCAGCTGTTCGCACCTGGTCGGGCACATCCAAGGACATCGCGCTCTTTAGCGATAACGATAGCAACTCTCCTTCTTTAACGACGATAGTGTTCAAAAGGCCCAATCTCGCGGATCGGGTTCGCGAAACGGCGCTTTCGAGGCACAAGGTTCAACTCGGGGGCGGTATCGGCGAACTCGAAGGGATACTTATCCGGATCGGTCACATGGGCAAGGTACACGACGGACACCTGCTTGGAGCGCTAGCGGGTCTTCAAGCTGCGATGCGCGTAAACGAGGTGGATCTTCAGCCAGGCGGGCTTGATGCCGCCATCGCCTGTCTAGTCCCATTGAACGGCTGAATGAATATCTTCAGTACCAAGCGAACACAGAACTAGAGGAGGGAAGCTATTCACCCAAACAGGGCTCGCAGCGCGGATGATCTCTATTTCTGAGTAAAGTCACGGGGAAAGCCTTCGCGCATGCTGCCAACACCGGTTCGTTCGCTAACCGGCCGTTTCCGTTGACAACAACGTCTCGAGATTGATGCAACCGCGACGCTATCGCCGTTCTCACCACTATCCAGTGAGAACGTTCATGACACCATAACCGCCACAGTCGAGAACCGCTTCGGCCGGATCAAAGATCTCTCTAATTCCATTCTAGCGGCGGATCGACAATAGCTGCCGCACGGCGGCGATTTTCGCCACCGACGAGATTGTCTTCACCGCTCAGTCAAACGGATTTAGCAAAGACTTCACGCGCGAGTACAACTCGGAGGTCGTTACGCACTTATTGAAGCGTTAAACAGCGACCCGATCTCGTCGGGGTTATGGGTCCAGTCGTCCGTGCAGCCAACCTTCCAACAGTACGCGACCTCGCCATCGCGGCATCACAGAGCCGCCAGCAGGGTTCCAATGGACTTCTTCGCATCTCCATAGAACATGCGGGTGTTGTCCTTGTAGAACAGTGGGTTCTCGATGCCGGAATAACCGGTGCCCTGACCGCGCTTGGAGACGAACACCTGCTTGGCCTTCCACACTTCGAGCACCGGCATGCCCGATATCGGCGAGTTGGGATCTTCCTGGGCGGCCGGATTGACGATATCGTTAGAGCCGATGACTATGACGACATCCGTTTCGTGGAAGTCTTCGTTGATCTCGTCCATCTCCAGCACGATGTCGTAAGGCACCTTTGCCTCGGCAAGCAGCACGTTCATGTGGCCCGGCAGACGGCCGGCGACCGGATGAATGGCGAAGCGCACTGACTTGCCGGCCGCCCGCAGCTTGCGGGTGAGCTCGGAGACCGATTGCTGCGCCTGCGCCACCGCCATGCCGTAGCCCGGCACGATGATGACGCTGTCGGCGTCGTTGAGGGCTGCGGCCACGCCATCGGCATCAATGGCGATCTGCTCGCCGGTGATTTCCATGGCCGGCCCCGTGGTTGCCCCGAAGCCGCCGAGGATGACCGACAGGAACGAGCGGTTCATCGCCTTGCACATGATGTAGGAGAGGATCGCGCCCGAGGAGCCGACCAGCGCGCCAGTGACGATCAACAGGTCGTTGCCGAGCGTGAAGCCGATGGCAGCGGCCGCCCAGCCGGAATAGCTGTTCAGCATCGACACCACCACCGGCATGTCGGCGCCGCCGATGCCCATGATCAGGTGATAGCCGATGAAGGCGGCGAGCGTCATGACAAGCAGCGTCCAGGTGCCGGCACCATTGACGTAGAGCACCAGCAGCACGAGCGACAGAAGGGCAGCACCGGCATTGAGCAGGTGACCGCCCGGCAGCTTCTTGGCCTTGCCGTCGACCTTGCCGGCAAGCTTGCCGAAGGCGATGACGGAGCCGGTGAAGGTGACAGCACCGATGAAGACGCCGAGGAAGACCTCGACCTTCATGATCGACAGTTCCACCGGTTCCTTGTGGGCAAGGATCGCGGCAAAGCCGGTCAATGCAGAGCGGGCCGCCGCATCGAGGCCGGCGACATCAGCCGCTTCGATATGGGCGTTGAAGCCGATGAAGACTGCGGCAAGACCGACGAAGGAATGGAGTGCTGCAACGAGTTGCGGCATCTCGGTCATCTGGACGCGGGAGGCGACGAAGTGGCCGAGCACGGCGCCGCCGGCGATCATCAGCGCGATGATGAACCAGTTGCCGACATCAGGTCCGAAGACCGTGGCGACAATGGCAAGCGCCATGCCCGTCATGCCGTACCAGACGGCGCGCTTGGCGCTTTCCTGGCCCGAAAGCCCGCCGAGCGAGAGGATGAAGAGGACGGCTGCCGCAATATAGGCGGCCGATACGATACCGATCATCATAATGTTTACCCCTGCCCGATCAGGATTTCTGGAACATGGCGAGCATGCGCCGCGTGACGAGGAAGCCGCCGACGATGTTGATCGTGGCGATCAGCACCGACAGCGCCGCAAGCA
>NZ_FNGR01000007.1:0-280093 GCF_900103045.1 Ensifer sp. YR511 | reverse complement strand
CGCTTCGGCCGCATCAATATGTTGTCCGAACCCATCGAATGGCTCACCGACAACGGCTCCTGCTTCATCGCCAAGGACACCGCATCCTTGCTCCGCGAGATCGGCATGGAACCGTGCACGACACCGGTGCGAAGCCCACAGTCGAACGGCATGGCCGAGGCGTTCGTCAAAACATTCAAGCGCGATTACGTCTCGGTGAACCCCACCCCGGATGCTGAAACAGTCATCGCTCAACTGCCGTTCTGGTTCGAGCATTACAACAATCTTCACCCGCATAGTGCTTTAGGATATCAATCACCGCGCGAGTTCATCAACTCGCAATCTCAAACCTGAGCATGTCCGGTCTTTTGGGGGCAACTCCACACCATGTCCAGCCGTGAGATCGCGGAATTGACGGGCAAGCAACATCAACATGTCAGACGCGACATCCTCGCAATGCTGGTCGATCTCCGGGTCGATCCGTCCAGTTTTGGACGCATCTATCGTGACGGCCGGAACAGACAGCAGACGGAGTTTGCGCTCCCAAAGCGCGAGACCCTTATCCTCGTCTCTGGCTATTCGCTCGAACTCCGCTCCCGCATCATCGATCGCTGGATGGAGCTGGAAGCACAGCAGGCATGCCCCATCACAGCCACTGAAGTGACGACGCTGCTCGCCCAGTACATGGCCGACATGCAAGATTGTCGTAAACGAGATGCCCCAGTTGGTATCAACCCCAGTCAGATTGGGGTGAGAGCATCCGTCACTACCATGCACTACCATGCCCAAAAAGAAAGGCCACGGCGCGGCTCGCCGTGACCCCATTTCTAACCCTCGAGCGAAGGGGCGGGAGGACCAACGGCCCTCGCTCCAGCACATTACCCGATCACGGGCTGGTTGCAATCCCTTCCGCCATACAGGCCGCTCAGCGTGCTTTCTACGCTGACGAGTAGATCAGGAGCCATTCCTCATCAACGCTCTCCAGTGGACTCCTGTGAGTCAAAGAGAGCTGATCAATTACCCCGCACTTTAGGACAGACGACAGGGTCGCAGGTTGCATCATGCGTTGAAGACCAACCTTTAATTACCCCCCACTTAAGGAGAACCCCGAGAGGGAAGACTACGAATAAAGGATGAGGAGAGGATCGATGATGAAACAGAGTTCGCTCTCCAGATTATCTTTATGATGGATGGAGGTGATTAAGAACCCTCATCCGCCAAGACTCAATTCCCAGGGAAGCCCAAGAGGAACCTATAAGGGGACACCAGAAATCCGCAGCCAATCATCCGCACAGTCCACTTATGGACACTCGACCTCTGAGAGTGCGCAGACTGACCGTGGTCCTCATGGCCGGTCCTTCGTTCTCGTGGCTGTGGTGCCCCGGCCCTCTTGTCGCAAGTTCTGCTGACGAGGGGGCCGGCCTTCAACCACACCCGACGCTGATCAGCCCCACCACAAATCCTCGAGAGCGAACATGCACAACGAACCGTCCGCGAACAGCGGGCACGGCATCCCTTTGCCGTTAAATCATATCCATATCCTGTGCCACCAATCCACGCCGATACGTTTTGCCCTCATCGAGGGCCAGCCTTGGTTTGTCGCCGCTGATGTCTGCAAGGCAGTCGGCGTCTACAACCCGAGACACGGTGCCGCTAAGTACGTAAGGGCCGTAGCCGACAGTCAGAAAGCGTTGGTCAAACTGCCTGACATCCCCCGTGGGTCGCCCGCCGTCCTGATGATTTCCCAGAGTGGTCTCGACAAGCTACTTTGGTTGGCGCTGCACAGCGTCTCAGCGGCTTGGCCTGTCTTATCTTCCATCACTGCACAGGCGTCATTTATCGTCGCCAAGGAGGCAGCCTAGTGTGCGATCCGTTTTCTGTGATCGGTATGGGCCTCAGCATCGCAACGCAAGGTATCGCCTATCGAGCAGATGCAGAAGCCGCCAGCCAGACGAACCAGCTCTACCGAGAGAACGCCAAGCGGGCCAATGAGAACGCCCGCCAGCAGATGTTCGATACCCAGCAGCGGATGATCCAAGAACAGGAAGCCGGCGCTGCGGAGAAGATCGACACGATGCGTGAGGCCCGTGAGGCCCGAGCAACAGCCGAAGCCGCAGCCGGTGAGGCCAACGTTTCCGGCCTGTCGGTTGAAGCCTTGATGCGTGAGTTCTCTGGCCGTGAGGCGTCCTTCAACGACCGCGTAGACCAGAACACTGACTGGTCCATGCGCCAGCTTAACAACGAAATGAAGGGCATTCGTGCCAACGCTGAGGACCGCATCAACTCGGTCCAGAGGGCCGCCAAGCCTTCATTCTTCGACGCCGGTCTCAGGATCGCGGGGGCAGGGCTCAGCTCTTACTCCGACTACAAAGACCGCCAATGGAAAGCGGCGCAACTCGCGCACCGCTAAGCCAACCCCTTTCAAAACGGCCAATACCACAGCCCAACCGCAGGACTAGCACATAGCCCTGCAAGGAGAACTCATGACCATTCCGCGCATCAAAACCGTGACCATCGATTCCCACGACGAAGCCGTGCCGGTCGTCCGCTTTCGAATAGTTGATATCGACGGCCAACCTTTGCATCTCGCCAAGGACATCGCAGCCCTCATGTCGCTACCCCTTGACGAAGACGGCGATTACCGTTTGGCGCTCGATCATTTCGGCATCAGCTATCGCTTGTCGAAAGTCAGTGACCCGCATGGTGAAATTTCCGGGCCAGTCGCGCTCATAACGGAACACGGCTTCCGGCAGCTTAAAGACGCTGTCATCGCCAGCCGCTACAGCCAGCCGCAGGGTGTCTAAATGGCTCGACTCCCCGGCATGACGCCAATCGACGAGGGGCGTAAGCGCTCCCAAGGCACCGCCAACCGGGGCCGCGTCCAGACCCCTTCCGCATCCAACATCCGCCTTCCGGGGCTTCGCCCATCAGCTTCCCCGGTGGATACCTACGCCCGCCCTGAGCAGGCGCCTATCGGCTCCAACGGATGGGAAAGTCTGGCTAAAGCCCTGTCAGGCATCCAACCAGAGATCAACGCGTTCCTGAATACCCGTGCCCTCGAGCAGACCGAGCCGCAGGACGCTGACTTCGCTGAGGCACGGCGACAGCTCGCCCTTCAGCCGACCGCTGATGCCCGCATGAAGGCCATTCGGGACGGCAAGATACCAGCCTTAACGACCGTCGCTGGCCGACAGGTGGCCGGTGAACGGCTCGCTTACGACCGCTCGGTGCGGTTGATGGAGGAGTATCAGACATCCTTCGACAAGGGCTCAGGTGATGTCGATCAGTTCATCCAAGAGCGCATCAAGGACGACCTTGAGCGCTATCAGGGCGACCCGATCTTCATGGCGGCCTATATGAAACAGGTCGATGGACTCTCCGACCGTCTGCGTGGGCAGGCCGTGGATGATCGCGCCAAGTACGAGATGGAGAAGCGTGAGGGCGATGTCTTCGGGAAGTGGTCGGCTAAGGCTGACTTCGATCTGGCTGAGAAAAAGGCACCGGCAGATGTCGCTACAGGCATCTTCGGTGAGTTCCAAACGAACCGCGACATGCTTCGCATTCCGTTCGATCGGCAGCAGGAGATGGCCCTTCAGATGGCCAATCAGGCAGCCACAGCGGGCAAGCTCGATCTGGCCCGGGCGATCCTCTCCCATGAGCGCAGTGATGGCCCCTACAAGGGCAGCCTCCTGACCGACGCCAAGCTGGGCCAGCAGGCCACGGCAATCCTCGACCGCATCGACACCGAGCAGCAGAAGATCAACCTGAAGCAGACCGCTGCCGAGGCTGAGGAACAGCTCGGTGAGGCACTCGATGGTTCTTGGGAGCGAGGTGAAGTCCGCTTCGTCAGTACCGTCACCATCCCGAATGAGCGTGGCGAGGCCCAAGAGATCAAGCCTGAGAAGGCTGAAGAGATGGCCGTCAAGCGTGCTTTGGCCCGCAGCCAGGTCGTCGCTGCCGAGCGTGGTGAGACCAAGGAACAGACGGAAACCCGCGAGCTGGCCGAGTTTACCGGAAACGCCGTGAAGCACCCCGAGTGGTTCCGCGTAATGGATGCCGGTGCTTCAGCCGCAACGGTCCCCAACGTCAGCCTCGACAGCCCGCCCGATGTCCTCATTCAGGGCTACGACAAGTACAAGACGCTCTACGGCAAAGCCCCGGTCTACGTCGAACAGCACTTGAATGCGAAGGCCGCGGATTTCTACGAGATGGTTCGCGTGGGCGAAGAGCTTGGCTGGGACCAGCGGCTGGCCATGTCGGTCGCCATGAGGGCGAATGCCCCGGGCGCTTCCAAGGATGAGGCCACCCAGCGTGTCCAGTTCCAGAAGCTGAACATCCGCGTTTCTGACCTCGTGGCTGACAAGAAGGTCGGCGGCTTCCTCGGCTTCGGTGGCACTGCCCCGATCAACGAGGGCACGGTGAAGACCGAGCTGAACCGCTACGCCCAGCTCTACGTGAAGCTCGGGCTCGGTGAAGATGAAGCTATCGAGCGTGCTGCCCAGCGCCTCGACAAGAACTACTTCAACTTCAACGGAACGCTCATCAAGCGTGATAGTCGAATGCCCCCGAACTTCGAGGGCTTTGCCGATACCGCGATCAACGAGTTCGTCCTTAAACATGGCGACAAGCTCGACGGGGCGGATGCGGGAGACCTCTCCCTTCTGCCAGACGGCACCTCGACCGGTTCATGGATCATCTGGAACCCTTCCACCAACAAGACCTACTCGGGGCGAGACTTCCCCGATGGCGTCATCACGTACCGCTCCATGGCCGCAGCCAAACAGGCTGAGCGCACCCGGGCGGAAGCCGAAGTGTCCAAGAAGGACGCTGAACAGAAACAGAAACCAACGGGCCGTCACCTCTTCCGAAGGGGCGGCTAAGGAGATTTGAATGGTCGATGCAAGGACGATCATTTCAGACGCAGCTCGGCGCTACGGCGTTGATCCTGAGGACGCCATTGCAATCGCGACCATCGAGAGCCGTCTGAACCCCCAGGCGAAAAACCCGAGTTCATCGGCGGGTGGCCTGTTCCAGTTCATCGACGGCACGTGGGCAGGCTACGGCAACGGAAAGAACAAGTTCGATGCCTACGCCAACGCTGACGCTGGCGCTCGCCTCATTCGAGACAACAGGAACGGACTGACACAGGCTCTTGGTCGCGCGCCCAGCCGTGGTGAGCTTTACATGGCCCATCAACAGGGTCTTGGCGGTGCCATCAACATCCTCAAAGACCCGAACCGTAGGGCCGTCGATGCTGTCGGTGCTAAGGCCGTGTCGTTGAACCTTCCTCGGGCTCAGCGCGGTCTGGCCGGCAGCATTACTGCAGGTGAGTTCGCCCAGCTTTGGGATGCCAAGATGAATGGCGTGAAGGGTCCAGCACTAGTCTCGGGAGGCGTTCCTTCGAACTCCCTCTCAACCGACAGCTCATTCACGGTGAGCGATACTCTCAATCCCTCAGTCGCTCCGGTGACGCAAGGCGAGATCGCAACCAACCAGTTCCTCACCGACCATCAGGAACGGGCCAACGAGAGGGAAGCCGAGAAGAAGGCTGAAGAGACCGAGGTAGGCATCCTTAAAGGTGCCAAGCTCGCGATCCAAAACCAGTGGTCCGTCATGGCTCCCTTCCGCGCGCTCGGCCGTCAGACCCCTGACCCAGACTTCAGGGTCACCCCTGAGGTTCTCAAGGAGATCGCTGCCGAAGTCCCGAACGAACAGCTCGATGAGTTCGTCGGCGCTGTTTCGATGGAACACGCTGAGGCCATCCGCGACCGCATCCTGAGGCAGATCGATGTTGACCAGAAGCTGGCATCTATGGGCGGCACGGGCGTGGCCCTTCGGGTGGGCGCTTCGCTGCTCGATCCCGGCGCTTGGGCTGCGACCGCTGCCGTCACTGCGGCGACTGGTGGCCTCGGCCTTCCGGCTGCCGTAGCGGCCCGCTTCGGTCGGGCAGGGCGCATCGCTCTTGGCGCTGCTGAGGGCGTAGCGGGTAACCTCGCCGTTGACTTTCCCCTCATGGCCACGAACCCGCTGATGGATAAGTCCGACCTGATGTACTCCATCGGCACGGGCATCGTCATGGGTGGTGCCTTCTCTTCGTTTCAAAGGGCGAGCCCGATGCTGGCGAAAGAGAACCACCAGATGGACGTGATCGGTCGTCAGATGCAGACCCAAGCGGTGGACGCTGTGGCCCCGAACGTGGGTGCTGGCGGTGCCGCTGCGGTGGCCCGTGAGGCGACCTATCGAACCGATGACGTGGACAATCACCGCTTCTGGAAGAAGGTCGATAGGAACTTCGAGCTGGTCTTTGGCCGCGCCCGCTTCGACCTCTCAGCTCAGTTCATGAAGTCTGGGAACCCGATGGTCCGGTCTCTCGGCAACTACCTCGTCGAGAACGCTGCCGGCAACCGCAAGGGCAAGGTGACCGTGATCTCGGCTTCCGAGACCCAGCGCCGCCTTCAGAAGGTCGCTACCTACAAGTGGTCCCGCACCTTCGGCCAGCAGTGGGATGCATACCGCAAGCGTAAGGGCATCAGCCTCTGGCAGGCATCGGAGGAGCAGCGAAAGTTCTCCGAGCAGGTCACCGCATGGCAGCGCGCCAAGGGCATCGACAAGGACGGCTTCGACCCTGAGGTCAAGGCAGCCGGTGCCGAGTTCAACACGATCATGCGCGACTGGTGGAAGAAGGCCAGCGAAGAAGGCATCACCCGCAGTGAAATGGGCGTGGACGGCTACGTGCCCCGCGTACCGCACCTTGAGCGTGCCCGTGAGAACGTCCATCGGTTCAGCTATGACCGCACCGGGAACGACACCCGAGACGGCCTGACGGTTCTCTTCACCAACTCGATCAAGCAGGCTCAGCCCGACATCGACGACAAGCTGGCCCGCAAGATGGGCTACGCGATGATCGACCGAATGAACAAGCTCTCGGTCGGTCAGGAAGTCGGCGCTGCCCGTGCCCTCGCTGGCGAAGACATGGACGACTTCAGGCGCTTCCTCTCCGACAGCTCGATGTTCTCCGAAGAGGAGATCGAAGAGGCCATCGGTGTCCTCACCAAGTCTGGCAAGAAGGATGCTGAAGCGGGCGGCTCGGCTCGGCTGAAGCACCGTGTCATGCTCGATGAGAACTATTCGATGGTTCTCCGCGACCGCGACGGCCTCGCTCAGGAGGTGTCGATCAAGGACTTCTACGTCAACGACGCGAACCTCCTGATGCACATGTATAACCGGTCAATGTCCGGTCAGGTGGCGCTTGCCCGCGTCAAGGTTCCGCACCCCGAGAACCCGAATGAGTGGCTCGTCGATGGCATCCGCAATCAGAGCGACTTCAACACCCTTATCGAGAAGATGAAGGGCGTAGGTAACGAGGAAGGAAAGGCCGGCGCGGTGGTCAGCAACGCCACCGATGTCGAGAACATGACGTTCGCCTACAACGCCATCTCCGGTATCCCGAACTATAACCAGACCAGCGATTGGGCGCGGTTCCTGCGGATGACGCGGGACTTCAACTTCGCGCGCCTGATGGGTCAGGTAGGCTTCTCGCAGGTCCCTGAAATCGGTCGTGTTGCCTCTCAGAGCGGCATCAAGGCGTTCTATGCCGGCATGCCATCCTTCCGTCAGATGCTTCAAGCCGCCCGCTCGGGCAACATGGATGACGCCCTGGCTGATGAGCTGGACGCTATCGGGGCCTTCGGTACCGACTACGTGACCTCTCGGTTCCACGTTCACACCGACGACTACGGCACCCCGATGACGCTCTCGTCGGCCACGAAGCTGTCCAGCATGATGGAAGCTGCCGAGCCGAAGCTACACAAGCTCAATCGCGGCATCACGCTTGCCTCGGGCATGGCCCCGGTCAACGCTGTGTTCCAGCGCTGGGCCTCCCGTGCGTTCGCCGTGAAGTTCGTCAACATGGCGAAGTTCGGTGACAAGGTCAGCATGGACCGCATGAAGCTCCTCGGGCTCGATCAGGCCGATGTCGATCTCATCTTCGATAACATCCGCAAGCACGCCACCTTCAAGGGCGGTGTGCAGAGCGGTTCGAAGCTGGAAGCGCTGGGAACCAAGAGCTGGGACGGTAGGGTCGTGGCAGCCTTCGAGACCGCCATGTATCGTGCGTCTCGGTCGATGATCCTTGAGAACGATATCGGCCAGTTCGCGAAGTGGATGAGCCATCCTTTCGGGAATACTGTTCTGCAGTTCCGGTCGTTCGCCGTGGGCGCTTGGACGAGAGCGCTGATGCAGGGCATGAACATGCGCGATGTCGAAGCGGGACTAGGCTTCATGGCAGCAACCTTCCTCGGCTCTCTGGTCTATGTGGGCCAGACGCATCTCAATCTACTCGGCGACGCAAGGCGGGAAGAGAAGCTGAAGGACAGGCTGTCGCTTGAGAACCTCGCCCTGGCTGGCTTCCAGCGGTCTTCTGAATCGTCGTTGCTGCCGATCCCGGTGGACGTCGTCTCGTCAATGTTGACGGGCGATACGCTCTTCGACTTCCGTTCGAGCGGCCTGAAGTCCGACATCATGAGCCTCTTCGGAAACCCTACAGGTGACCTCGCAACCACCGCGTATCAGGGCGTTCAAGGTTTAGCGACCGCTGCCCTCGGTGACGACTACTCACAGCAGGATGCCCGGAAGCTGTTCCAAACCCTACCGGCCCAGCGCGTCATCGGCGCTCAGTGGTTCTTCAACTGGCTGACCTCGGGCCTCCCGCAAAGGGAGTTCCCTAGCGACTGACCAAGGCACTCAAAATCAGGGGCGGCATGCTTAGGGGTTTGCCGCCTCATCACGATCGAACTCAATCCGTAGAGACCAAAATGGGCTACAAATATGCCAGCGCTGAGGAAGCCGCCGAGGCCAGACGGCGGTACATGCGCGAATACAATCGGCTGAACAGCCATAAGTACAAAGACAAGGCGAGAGCGCGCGCCCGTCAGCGATACCGTACCGATGAGGATTTTCGGGCGAGAACCATTGCGGCGGGATGTGCCCGTTACGCTGCCGATCCCGCACCCACCAAGGCGCGTAACAGGGCCAATTACCCAACGATCAAGGCACTAGTCGGTGATCGTAGCGCCCAGATCAAACGAGTGTTCGAACTCCTCCATGAGCATCAGCGGGAGGAATATGCTCAATGGCTTCTCTTTCTGGCCGGGACCGACAGCTACACGAGCCTTGCTGTTAGAGCGGGTAGCGTGGACAGCACCTACATGGGCAGATACGCGGGAATATAGGTCGAAATTTCCAGCGCAAAATCCTGAGACCCCAGATCAAATATAAGGCTTCCCGCAATCCCCCCTCTCCCCCTGCAATGTGGCTCTCAGGTGACCTGAGCGTGAGCGCGGTTGAGGCGGTTGATTCGGTCCCGCCTTGCAACCGAGTCCCGCGCTAGCTACGATTCCATTGCCAAATCAATGGGTAGCCGTCATTCGGCCATGCCGTTGACCGCCTCAATCTATACCGCTTTGCATCGCTAGGAAGCTCACGACGATGGCCATGACAACCTCACTCGCCAGTGCAGAGACGGCAAGGCGCGGCATCTTCAGTGCCCTCCAACTCTTCGAAACATTCCGCGAGCTACAACACGACATGCCAATGCAGACGGTCTCCGTGTTCTTCGTTATTGCGATGAGGCCGGGGCTATATCAGCGCGAATTGCTGACCCTCTTGGACCTCAGCCAGCCGTCAATCTCCCGCAACGTCATGGCCCTTGGGGAGACGAACCGTCACGGAGAACCAGGGCTTGGCCTCATCGAGCAAAGGCGTGACCCCTTGGACGCGCGGCAGTTCACCCTCCACCTGACCCCGGCAGGCCAGGAAATGGTCAACCGCGTGCTGTCGATAATCGCACGTGCGGCGTGACCGCCCACTGTCCGCAAGGGTATACCTCAGCGGACGCTCTGACATGGTCATAAAATATGTCCGTTAGGGTTGACATCGTTATTTCGTACACATATCCATTCGGACAGAAGCCCAACGGACATGTGGAGTAAACCATGGCAACCTTCCTTTACGCTCGCGTCTCGACCTCGGAACAGACCCTCGACCATCAGCAGTCTCAGGCTGAGAAGGCCGGCTTTACCTTCGATCACGTCATTGCTGACCGTGGCGTATCGGGCGTGTCTGTCCTGATGAAGGACCGCCCGGAGGGCAAGCGCCTCTTCGATATGCTGCGAGCCGGTGACACTCTCGTGGTCCGCTGGGTCGATCGACTGGGCAGAAACTACGCTGACGTGACCGACACCATCCGAGAGTTCATGCGCCGGGGCGTCGTGATCACGACCGTGATCAACTCCATGACGTTCGACGGGGCGACGACTGACCCCATCCAGATGGCCGTCAGAGACGCGATGATTGCCTTCATGGCTGGCACCGCGCAGGCCCAAGCAGAGGCCACGAAAGACGCGCAGAAGGCCGGCATCGCCAACGCGAGAGACAAGGGCGACGATAGCTATAAGGGTCGTAAGCCGAGCTACACCCGAGAGCAGTACGTCACTGTGGCCGATCTTCTCACCAAGAACGGCAGCGTGTCAGAGATCGCCCAGGCATCGGGCCTCACCCGCCAAACGGTCTACAGGATCAAGGAAGACCCCGCAGCGGCAGAGAAGGCACTGGCTGTCTGGTCACTATAGGGCCGGCTGACCTTCAAGGATTTTGGGGCGTCCGTTTGTCTTACCTTGATTATGTTATTTTCGGCACACATCGACGCTGCCCGCTAAAATTGCCTGGGGACAGCGATAGCAAGGAGGATGTGTAGGTTCACACTTCCCAAGACAGGCCCTTTGGAAGCCTCCAGAATCGGCGTATCAAAGGGAATGTGGAACCTTCCAACACTACCGACCGACAATTTATACAAGCTCATGACATTTGCCGGCATGGCGTTAATGCTTGCCGCATTCTATATCCTCTACAGCGGGGTGAACCGGGATTTCCGCGATACTGGCCCTTACGCGTATGCGCGGCAGGTTCAATTGCAAAGCCGCTTAGAGGACACTGGCCTGAAGCCAAAGCCGCTTCCAGATCGCATCAATGAAAGTCCTTATCTGCGATACGAAGAGTATCGCGATCTCATAAGGTCTTTGCCTGTGGAGCATCCTCAGGCAGCACAACTTCGCGACCTGAACGAGGAGGTGTTGATGCTTGGCGTTGAATTGAAGTTGTCCGAAGAAGCGATGGAAGGGAGGCACACGAGCTTCCTCTGTCTAGCGGCGCTAGGGTTCCTGTTTCTCACGCTGGGCGCTTTCCGATGGTATTTTGGCTATCAGCGATACCAAGACGTGATCGCCTACGCTAACGCACTTGAGGCGACCGCGAAGGCTAGAGGACTGGGCCTTTCTAGCCAGTCCATAAATCCGCATCAGCCCTCACCTGCTGACAACGCCGGCTGAGACCGGTGGTCTCTTCCAGACCGCAAGCATGGCCTCGATCTTCGGTTGGACGCGCCGTCTGGCGTCTTCTCTGTCGATACCATGCAAAAGGAGGGTCTCATACTCGGTCATGAGGTGCCGAAGGGTGCTTTGCATGACAATCCCCACGGCCCTGCCGAGCGTGGCCCCTTTCCACTCTCTGCCTGCAATCTCAGCAGCAATACGCTCGACTGCGAAATCAGGGCAGCCGGGGTGCTTCTTGCGGACGTGCTGGCAGACGACCGCATGGGAATAACGCGAGATACGTTCCTTACGGGGCGTGCGTGGCATACAGTACTGCTCCCGTCAAAATCAGCGTTCCGTGTCGTTGGAGTGTTCGTCTCCTTCCTCCGGCCAGCCATGCCCCCGAAGCATGTTTAGCCACGAGCCTCGTTCCTCGTTCAGTTCGCGCTTAGCACCATAGGAATGGTTCAGAACGAAGAGGCTAGCCAAACTTGCCTTCTCTTTCTCCAAGTTCTTCGAGAGGTCATGGATAGCTTCCGCTGCCTTATTGAGCGTTTCGAAGCGGGCGATACACTCCCCTTCTGACCAGAACTCCTCATTTAGTTTGATAGTCTTCTTGGTCTGCCGCGTGAAAAAGGTCACGCCTCGTTTGCCTGGAAGCGGGCCGAACTGATGATGGGCCACTATGTTGCGGTCGCGGTAAAGAGGGAGGAGGCTGTCGATGGTCGCATGAAAACTCTTCCTCTGGGCAACGTCGAACGTCGCAAGAGTAATTGCACCCGTCAGGATTCTAAGTTTCTCCACGAACTTGATGTGGTCCGACAAGACCGTCATCTGCATGTAACTGAGGTTCAGGGCGTTGCCCAGCGCCTGATCGACAGCGTTTTCGAGGATCGACCAGTGATACATGAACTGCCCGATGAGGGTGAAACACAAGGTCTCGTCATCGAGTTTGCTGTAGGGGTCCAAGAGACTACTCCCGCCCTAGCGCCAAGCACCGCCCGTGCATTTGCGTCGATTCCCGCGCCACGTTGAGCATGTGCGCTGTCCTGTCTTGCGTGACTCTTCCATCAGGCCCAGTGCCGTAATGGCGCAGCGCATCCGATTCCATGTCCCGTATATCTTCTTCGTTGCGGGCAATCGCTTGCAGATGACGCTCGATCATGTCAGCTCCCATTAAATACAGAACGAGAACACGGCAACTCGTCGCGATTCGCAAGTGGGTGCGCGCCGGTCTGAACGTACGTGACTGCCCGTCAGCGTAGCTTTTCATCCGGCTCAGAGGGGAGCTTATCCAACGCACCTTTCAGTGCGGCCTCCGACGGGGGCTGAATTTGCTCAATGGGCACCCCCTGTTCTAGGGCCCTCATCATGCCCATAGCATGTTCCATCAAAGGCTGCATAAGGGCGGTGCCAACGGCCTGAACATCCATTCCCTTATCGATGACAGGAACGGTACTCGCGCTCGCCTCCTCCTGCTCCCCATTATACGTGAGTTGACCGCCACCGAGCGAAGCGTCACTCCACGCAACGATGCTTTTAGGGCCGACCGTACGATCCCCTTTCTGCATCATTCCCTTGTGTACCCCATAACAGATTGCAGCCAAGTGATCAGCGATTACTTTTGGACACACACGACCCTTGTTGTACGCCTTGACGAGCCGAAGCAGCGGTCGCTTCCAGCTTTCTTTTCGCATCAATAGGTGGGCGCCGCTTCCGGCGATAAAGATGGCATAAGTGGGGGACCTGGAGGTCATGGGCTCACGGGTGATGTGCCGGGAGTAGCGATAGAATGTCCGTCCCGTTTGCTTGACCAAGTCAATCGAGTACAGGCGCTGCCGTCCTTCGACTATTGCCGGCACCACCATCACGTGCGCAAAGTCTTCGATGCCTCGCAATTGGGGCGGGAACTCCCGTTTCAGCGCGTCTGCAAGAATATTGAGGGCGGGCTGGAGCAAAAGATTTCGTCCTCGGAGCACATTCGCAATCCATGTAGATGGCTCAGTGCCTGATCGCGTTGCACCAAGCCCAGCATAGCCAATCATAGCTACCCCATCAGTCGTCCTAAGCTTGACTATCTTCCGCGCGTCTTCCTTCATAACTTTATTGTTGATGGTCAGACGCCGGTCCGCCACCATCCAAATTGAGCCTTTAGTCTGCACAGAAAGCACTAGCGTCAAGGTACTTCCTTCGAATGGTTGGTGGCCGCCCGTAAGGTGCTTTCGGGAAGGGCCCGAACGGAAACTTACATAATCTCGCGATGGACGATGCGATGGCAGTTCGCACAAAGGCACTTCAAGTCGGCGAGGCGGGTGCGCGTCTTGCCTTCCATCTTGGACACTGCAACCGTGTTGTGGTGAACTTCGATACAAGCGTCACCAAAAGGCCCAAGGCTTTTCGAGGGAATTAAGCCGCAGCGCTCGCAGAACAGGTGTCCGTGCTGCTCCATGAAGCGTCGCTTCTTCATTCCTGCAAGCCCCGGCGCACGCTCACGACGGAGGTGCTGGACGCGGACCAAAGTACCCTCTGCCCAAGTCCGCTCATCATCAAATTCGGATTGTGGCGATGATACTTCTTCTTCCTTGGGGATGATTGGGTAACCCGCATCTTCGATGCTCTCGAAGCACGGCGTGCCTACTCCCCCCGAAAAATCGCCCGGCACAGCGGGGCGACCGATCACCTCCATTAGAGCGATGCCGAAAACTGCCTTTGGTGGGAGGCGCTCTCCCGTCGGCAAAAGGACGTCGTAGTCGGTTGAATCTTGAAAGCCGTGTCGCCTGCCCGCCTTGAATGCCTCAATCGCCTCGTCGATCATCCAAGGCTCGACCCGCCTTAATGTCTCCGCAGGGAGGCGTGCTTGACGAGTACGAACACCGGGATTGAGCAGCCTCAACAACTCTCCTGACAATGCCCCGGATACACCAATTCGAACGCGCTTGGTGCTGTTGCCATGTCCGTTCTTCCCAATCGGACGACCTTTCGCCGCTCCGCGCTGGCCGATCAGGGTAACGAGTTCGTCAACCGGAAGCGTGAGTTCCGCCTCATCCAGCAGTTGTCGATCGAGTTCCGGCCAGTGCTTAGCAACAGCGCTGTCGAGCCAAACTCCGGAAAGTTTCGCCCGGCCAGCTGCAAGGCGCTCAAGAATCGTCCGCACTGCACGTCTGTAGTCAGGGTTTCGAAGGTTGGGCTTGCCGAATGCACCACCGCGACTATGGACTGTGATAGCGAAGTCTTCGACCTCGACCTTGGCGTCGAGCGAGTTGCCGTCAGCATCGAATATCGTTGTGAGCATGGGACTTAATTTGGTTGGCGAATTTGATAATGAGAGCTTTGGGTTCCGCACGGGCGCCGCTAATATCGTTGCAGGCACTCCCTCAATCAGCAGCTCCTGAGGACTTTACGGTCCTTTCTCGTAGCATCAGGGCCGCGCCCTCCGGCGTCAGTTCCCAGAATAAAGTTCGGTCATTCCCTTCACCATTTACCACCAATCGAATGAGACCCAGAGCGGCGAACTGGGTTCTGATCGTCTTGTAGTCCTCATTCTCGACAGCCCCATTGTAAGCATCGACGCCTATAGAGGATAACAACGCTTGTCCCATCATGTGCCTCATTGATGCGTCATGCTGCGGCACCTGAAGGTCAGGCGCAATCTGTACGAAAATCTGACGCCACGTTAGTGCTTGCCGGTAGGTCTCTTCGCCCATTGCACCATAGTCCGTTAAGCGGACTGGATACTGCTCTTCGAGACCAGCCAGGTTGTCCACCTTCGGGATCGCGGTAGGTGTATACTGTTGAAGCTCCTTCCGAAGAGCCTCTAGTTCCTTGAGCAACTCATTTTGCTCCCGCACCGCTTCAGAGTTGACCTGATTGGCGCGCACCCAACCAATCGCCGGGTAGGTTTTGATCGTCTTGTTCAGACTTAGCGAGACTAGGCCGGGGAGTTCCTTGAGGTCATTCCAACTACGGACTAAGCGACCTGTCCGAACTTTTTCGCGAAACGCGTCAAGTTTCGCCTTCAGCGCCGGGTCGCTATCGGTGAACTTGGCGGGTATCTCCTCAGGCTTCTCGTGAACAAACGCCAGGACCTTCAGCCCTTTCGCGATTGCGTACTCATATTCCATCTCAGTGTAGCTGATACCCTCTGCTGAGACAGAACCGTACCGCCCACCAAGGATTAGCAGATAGTAATCGCAGTCATCGATGATGCGTTTGATGAACTGCATCTGCTCTTCATCCATGGCGGGGAACAGCTCCATACCAGCCGGAATGCAGTCCATTTCCATAAGTGTTTGGATGACCTTTCCCCTAGCCTCCTGAAGGTCAACGAAGGTCGAACTCACAAAGACTTGGTATCGCTTTTCCATTTGGGACTCTCCCCAGATACTGATTCTCTACAACTTCTACGACTGAAGCAGGAAGTGGGCCGATGGCAATAGAATGTTTCACCGGCGCGTTCACTTCAGTGACAGACGGCAGTTGTTTTCTGCTCGATACAAATCTGGGGGCAGTAGAAAGGCCGCCGCGCGGCAGAGACGCCGAACAAGCGTTCGAAGCGCTGGAATGAGGCAGGCAAGCATGCGGCTGGCTTAATGGGCTTCCACGAACGGTACCTTTTCATACAACTCAGCTAACAGCTCTCCGGCGATAGCACTCGCGTCACCAAAACTCACCGGCCAAGGACTTGCGATTCCAGCCGCCATAACATCTTCGGGTCTTATTCTGATAGCACTGTCATCTTGGCGAAGGGCGTCGAGATGCGCCTTGGGCACCTTGTCACCTTGCTCCAACCAGCCGATGATTTTAGCCCGCCATTCCTCGTCCCCTTCGCGATCTTGCCAGGTCGTGATGTCGAGTAGGCTAAAGCCGGCAGCGGATAGCACATGGACAATAAAGGTAGCGCAGGTTAGCCCTTGCCCTACCGGTGGGGAGACGAATGTGCCATCCGCATTGAAGGCAGAGCCGTCAAAGGAAAAGCCGTATGGGATGTCACCGTTGTGGTTCATCCATACCGTCGCGATGAATGCGGACAACACCGCGCGATTTTCCTCATCTTCGAGATTCAGATCGGCCCACAAGAATTCCTTCCAAGGCTGATCATAGGGGCTGTCGTCTGAAAGAAGATAATGCCACCTGAGATGAAGTAACCGTGGCTCGGTATCGGTGTGATAAAGAATACCTACATGATTTTGAGCCGGACCAGTACGCCCGATGGCAAGCCCGACCCCATTCACGTTCTCAAATTGCCCTGCGTTCAGCGCCATCAACCAAGTCCGCGAAGCAAACTATCCGGGTTTCTACCAAGCTTGACGACGCGCTGGCGGGCCAAATTGACTAGCTCCTTCCATTGTACGATCTGAGATCGAGCAGGGAAACTTCCCCGAAGAGCGGCAACCATCACGTCCAGCCTAAGTCTGGGGTCTCTGACCAAGTCGTCCAACGTCGCGCCCAGGATGGCAATATTACGCTCAGCGATTAGCTTTGAAATGCCACTCACCACACCCACCAATTCTGAGTGGGTCGGCTTCTCCTGAAGCTCAAGGGCCTTGGTCGCCCAAGTGATATCTGCCGGCGCTGTTGCCCGAAAAACGTCCTCCATGTCGATTCGAGCCACGGAACGATTGTGCGTCGCTTCACCGCCGTCTTCGAACCAATCGAAAATGAATGTGTGACGATTAGGGACAGCACGGACAACCCAATACCCACTATCCTCATCCTGATCGAGCCGGTAGTGAACGCACCTCTCCCCCCGATCAATGAGTCTAGTTTGTGGGTGCCAAGAGTCGATCCCTGAGTCGGTCTTTGATAGCCCAACGGAATAGTCGTCCGGCCTCGATGTTGTACTCGTTGAGGATATCCATGTAGACATTTTGATCGCCGTCTATTGTATCTTCCCGATAAAAATCACTGTCGATAAGTAGGGCCGATTTGCTCTTGTCATCCGAATGAACGAGACTACTGTTTAGCGCCAGATAGCCTCTATCAACCCTAAACAAGTGGGACGTGCTGGCTTCGGTCGCAAGCGTGGCACCGTCCAAGTCTGATGCGAGAAAGCCTAGGAGTTCCGACCTAACGAGTTCACTCCATGGAACATCCGCCAACTGAAGCGGCTCTCGATCGATTATGTTTCTGTACCGAAGACCAACACGTGTGATTAGGCTCACGCCGTAAATAGATCGCACGGCCTCCCACGCAGAATGAATGGTCTGCGAAAATGCGGCCCAGTTTCGGTACTCACGGGATGTGATAGCGACAAACTCAGCGCCTAACGAAATGGTTAGATCGCGTTTCCGGGACGAGAAGTCGTACGTGGTTCTCCGCCTCGGGCGAGAGAGTTCCTCGTTGTCCGAGAGAGCCACTTCGAAGTTGAAACGCTTCTCTATGAGTGGGAACTCATTCGCCACACGCTTTTGCAAAGCGACGGGAAGCTCGCCCTCGATCGCGAACTGACGCGGGAAACGAAGTTGGCAGATCACCTCTGCCAGAGGGTTCTGTGCGTATTCTACACGCGGTGTAACTGGAAATTTCATCACGTTCCGCGAGCTCTCATCCTCGAATCACCCTACTCGATAATGCGAGTCAACGTCTAGCATTTCGTAAATCAGAATGAAGGTCTTACGCTCATACCATGAGCAGATTGTGGTTGCCGGCGGCCGCCACTTCGAGCGCCCGCTTGGCGCTTTCCTGACCCTTGATATCGGCGAGATCGGGCAGGTTAGATGCGCCTGAGCGGATCGCGGCCTCGGGTCGCGAAAGCACCTGCGTACCGCGGAAATGGTTGGCGATTGCGATCAGGCTGCGGGGCGCCAGAATGTCGATCTCGGCCCCGGCCCAGGCCGCCTCGGGTCCGCTTTCGGCCGGGCAGATCAGCCCCTTGCCGAGCGCATTGGCACCGATCGCGGCGGGAAGCGCGCCGGCAACGGCAGCAATGGTGCCATCGAGATTGAGCTCACCGATCACCACATAAGGCGCCAACGCATCGCCGGGAATGGCGCCGAGGGCTGCCATCAGGCCGAGTGCGATCGCCAGGTCGAAGTGGCTGCCTTCCTTGGGAAGGTCAGCGGGCGCAAGATTGACGGTCACGCGCTTGGCCGGCAGCGCCAGACCTGAAGCATGAAGGGCGGCCTGCACCCGCTCGCGGCTTTCGGCGACGGCCTTGTCCGGCAGGCCGACGATCTGCATGCCGACCTTGCCCGGCGCGACCATCACCTGCACATCGACAGGCAGACCCTCGATACCCTGAAATGCGACCGTGCTGACGCGCGCGACCATGCTTGCCCCCTCGCCCAGGCAGCCCAGTTATCGGGCGCCACAACCGCCCAGGGTTGCAGGCAGAAGCCTTGCACGGATCGCGCACAAAAAACAAGAACAATAACGGAACATTTGAGGAGACGCGGGCCTGTACCTGGGACGTTTCGGCAAACGGCCGCAGGCGGAGGCCCGCGGCAAGCGCCATCGACCCGAGATGGATCCTAGGCCGAGATCTTGATCAGGCGCTTGCGCTCGATCGCATCCCAGAGCAGGCTCGCGACATCGGCGCCGCCGAACTTCTTCACTTCGCGGATGCCGGTCGGCGATGTCACGTTGATCTCGGTCATGTAGTCGCCGATAACGTCGATGCCGACGAAGAGGAAGCCGCGCTCCTTCAGCGCCGGCGCGATGCGGGTGCAGATTTCCTTCTCACGCGCCGTCAGTTCGGTCGGCTCAGGCCGGCCGCCAGCATGCATGTTGGAGCGGGCGTCGTGGTCTGCCGGAACGCGGTTGATGGCGCCGACCGGCTCGCCGTCGACGAGCAGGATGCGCTTGTCGCCCTTGCGCACCGCCGGCAGGTATTCCTGGGCGATGAAGGGCTCGCGGAACATCTGGCCGAACATTTCGAGCAGAGAGGACATGTTGCGGTCATCGCGGGTCGAGTGGAACACGCCGGCGCCGCCGTTGCCGTAGAGCGGCTTCAGGATGATGTCGCCCATTTCCTGGCGGAAGCTGGCGATCTCAGCGGGGTCGCGGGTGATCAGCGTCTTCGGCATCAGGTCGGCGAATTCGGTGACGAAGATCTTCTCCGGCGAATTGCGCACCCAGGCGGGATCATTGACGACGAGCGTCTTCGGATGCAGGCGTTCCAAAAGGTGCGTCGAGGTAATGTAGGCCATGTCGAAGGGCGGATCCTGGCGCAGCAGGATGACGTCCATGGTCGAAAGATCCACGCGCTCGGCTTCGCCAAGCGTGAAGTGGTCGCCCTTGACGTCGCGCAGCGTCATCGGCTGCACGCTCGCATAGACCTTGCCGTCGCGCAGCGACAGCTTTTCCGGCGTATAGTGGAAGAGGCGATAGCCGCGCGACTGTGCCTCGAGGCTCATGGCGAAGGTGGAGTCACCCGCAATGTTGATGCCCGACACATGGTCCATCTGGACCCCGACATTGACGATTTTCGCCATCTACCCATTCCCTCATGGATCACGGATAGCCGTGATCGATTTCAAACCGCCGGAGCGAATGAGGACGGGAAAACCGCTGCCCTCTGCCGCACTGGCAAAGCCCTCGACATGTAGAATGCGGGCGGGCCTTAGGCAAGGAGAGGCGAGCCTATTCGAAGCCTTCGATCACGCAGGTGATGAGATCGTGATCCGAAAGCGGCCGGCCGGTTTCGTCAAGCGAAGGAATGATCGTGGTCTCGCCGATCTTCAGCCCGCGCGACAGGAACCAGTCGAGCTTCATCGCCCGCTCTGGCCAGCGGGTGATCAGGCTCGGCCGCGTGGTCATCACGTCGAGCGGCCCACCATGGCGGGTAAAGCCCCTGATGGCGCTCATGGCAAACAGCCCTTCGGCCTCGAAATCGCCGCCGGCATGGTTGCCGGTGTTGAGATCGCCACCGATCATCACCGGCAGGCCGGGGAAAGTCTCGTCGAGTGCATCGATCAATTCCTTGACCTGGCGCTCTCGGTAGACGGCAGTCGTCGCACTCTCGAGATGGGTGGAGACGGCGACGAAGGGTCCGGCTTCCGTCTCGATGACGGCGCCGATCGCACAGCGCTCGCCAAGGCGCGGCTGCTCGCCATCGGTGAACCAGAGGCGTTCGCCCCATAGGCGCAACATGAAGGGCCGGGAGAACGGCACCGCAGCCATCACCGCATTGCCATGGAACCCCTTGGCGTTGAATTCGTCCTCGCAGAATTCGCGCTCCGTATCGGAGCCGAGCCCCATCTCGATGAACTCGATGCCATACGCATAGTGCATGCCGAGTGTTTCGGCGACTTCGGCGGTCGGGTGACGCTGGCCGGTGCGGGCCATGCCGTTGTCCATCTCTGAAAGAAGGACGACCGGCGCGTTTGTCGCGGCGAGATGGGCGGCGCTTTCGGCCGGAAACAGGCAGCGCTCCAGGTTCCAGGCAGCAACGGTGAACGGGAAGGCGAGCGGCGTATCGGAGGCCGGTGTGCCGCCGACCTCCACGCTGTTCATCTCCGGCCGTGCGGCCATGGCTGCGTCATGGGCGGCAATGGTGCGCACGATCTCGGCAAAGCTGGCGCGGGTTTCAAGCGAAGGAACGGCAAGCTGCTCGACGGTCTTGGAGATCACGATGCGGTCTCCAGGCGTGGCGCTGCAACCGGCGCTTCATTGGCAAACGACGTGCCGCGCTCCAGCCGCTTGCCGGTCTCGGTCGAGAAGAAGTGCAGACGGTCGACGGCGATCGTCACTGCAAGATCACCCGAAAGTGGCGTCTCCGGAGACAGCGCGATGGTGAGCGCCTGGCTCTCGATGGTGCCGTGCACGAGCCGCTGCGCGCCCAGTTCCTCGACATAGTCGACCTGGAACAGCATGGCGTCCTCGCCGACGCCGGCGAGCTTGAGATCTTCGGCGCGAAGCCCAACCGTGACCGGGCCTTCGACCGGCGCACGGTCGCCAAGCGCGATCCTGTAGAGACCGATCTGCAGGTTGCCGCCTTCGATCTCACCCTTGATCAGGTTCATCGCCGGCGAGCCGATGAAGCTGGCGACGAAGGTTGAGGCCGGGCGGTGATAGACGTCGAGCGGACGGCCGATCTGTTCGATGCGACCGCCATTCAGCACCACCAGACGGTCGGCAAGGGTCATCGCCTCGAGCTGGTCGTGGGTGACGTAGAGCGAGGTCGTACCGAGGCGCTTCTGCAGGCGTTTGATCTCGCCGCGCATGGAGACGCGCAGCTTGGCGTCGAGATTGGAGAGCGGCTCGTCGAAGAGGAAGGCCGCCGGCTTGCGCACGATGGCGCGGCCCATGGCGACGCGCTGGCGCTGGCCGCCCGAGAGCGCACGGGGCTTGCGGGTAAGATAGGGCTCGATCTCCAGCATGCGAGCGGCTTCGGCGACGCGGGCGTCGATCTCGGCCTTCGGCGTCTTGCGGTTCTTCAGGCCGTAAGCGAGGTTTTCGTAGACGGTCATGTGCGGATAGAGCGCGTAGTTCTGGAAGACCATGGCGATGTCGCGCTCGGCCGGATCGACCTCGTTGATCACGCGTGAGCCGATCGTCACCGTGCCCTTCGAAATCGTCTCCAGCCCCGCGACCATGCGCAGAAGCGTGGACTTGCCGCAGCCGGACGGGCCGACCAGCACGATAAATTCGCCGTCCTCGATATCGATCGAGACGGATTTCACCGCCTCGACATTGCCGTGATAGATCTTCGAGACCTCGGCGATGGTAATGGCCGCCATGGCTGCCTCCGTAAGATTGATGTCGTTTCAGGAGCGGGCGGGACTTTTGTCCCGCCACGACCCCGTTTACTTGTCGCTTTCCGTCAGGCCCTTGATGAACCAGCGCTGGAAGATCACGACGATCATGACCGGCGGCAGCATGGCGAGAATCGCCAGCGCAAAGGCCTCGTTATAGTCGGGGATGTTCGAGCCGACCCAGACGAGCAGGATCTGCTTGATGCCGCGCACCAGGGTGAAGAAGCCTTCGTCGGTGGTCATCAGGGTGGGCCAGAGATACTGGTTCCAACCGTAGACGAACATGATGATGAAGATCGCCGCCATCATCGTGCGCGAGAGCGGCACCAGTACGTCGATGAAGAACTTGAAGGGGCCGGCGCCGTCGATGCGCGCGGCCTCCAGCAACTCGTCCGGCACCGACTTGAAGAACTGCCGGAAGTAGAAGGTGCCCGTCGCCGAGGCGAGAAGCGGCACGATCAGGCCGGTATAGGTGTTGGTCAGCTTCAGCGTGTTCATCACTTCATAGGAAGGAAGGATGCGCACTTCGAGTGGCAGAAGCAGGGTGGTGAAGATCACCCAGAAGAAGAAGGTCGCGAGCGGAAAGCGGAAATAGACGAGCGCATAGGCCGCCAGCATCGACAGCACGATCTTGCCGACGGCGAAACCCAGGCCGAGGATCATCGAGTTCAGCATCATGTTGAAGCCGGTGATCTTGCCGGTGAAGCCGCCCTCGCGCGTCAGTACCGTCTGGTAGGTCTCGACGAAATGGCCGCCCCAGCTGAGGCTGAGACCGTTGCGGTGAATGTCGGCCGCCTCGTGCGTCGAGGTCATGAAGGCGACGACGACGGGCGCCACCATGATGAAGACGCCGAAGAGCAGGACGATGTGGTCGAAAATCTTGGTGCGATACATCGGCCCCACCTCAGTTGTAATGCACGCGCCGCTCGATGAAGCGGAACTGGAAGATGGTGAGCACGAAGACGATCAGCATCAGGATCACTGACTGGGCCGAGGAGCCGCCGAGATCGTTGCCGCGGAAACCGTCCATGTAGACCTTGTAGACAAGGGTGATCGGGTTGTTGGCAGCCTTGTCCTTCACCATCACGTCGATGACGCCGAAAGTGTCGAACAGCGCATAGGTGACGTTAATGATCAGAAGGAAGAAGGCGGTCGGCGCGAGCAGCGGCAGGATCACCGTCCAGAAACGGCGGAAGCCGGAGCGGCAGTCGATCGCCGCAGCTTCCCGCACCGAGACCGGAATGCCCTGGAGCCCTGAGAGGAAGAAGATGAAATTGTAGGGGATCTGTTTCCAGACCGAGACGACCACCATGGAAAAGGCGGTGTCGAAGTAGTTCAGACCAACCTTGATGTCCCAGCCGAACCAGCGCGCAAGCTCGACGATCGGGCCGATATGCTGGTCGAAGAACATCATGCCGATGAGGCCTGCGACCGGCGGGGCAATGGCATAGACCCAGATCAGCAGCGTCTTATAGGCGGCGTTGCCGCGGATGACGCCATCGGCCTTGACGGCGAGCAGCAGCCCGATCGACAGCGCAAAGAAGGTGACCAGCGCCGTGAAAACGGCGGTGAAACGGGCAATGCCGAGATATTCGCCTGATTTCAGCACGTCGGCATAATTGGTCATCCCGACGAAGGTCGAGCCGAAACCGAAGGGGTCTTCAAGATAGAACGACGACTGGATCGCCTGAACCGACGGCCAGTAGAAGAAGATGAAGATGATCGCGAGCTGCGGCGCGAGGAAGAGGTATGGCAGGAACGGCGAGGAGAACTGCACGCGCTTTGCAGCGCTTTCGCCTCCGCTATTCGACTGGCCACCGAAAATCCGGAAGGCGCCGAAGCGACGCCCCCCGGTCTTTGTTCCGGTCCCTCCCCGCGCTGCGGGGAGGAGATCTGTCGCGGTCGACATCGAGCTCAGCCGGCCGTCTTGGCGAAACGGGCGAGCAGCTCGTTGCCTTCCTTCTCGATCGTGTCGAACGCGTCCTTGACGGTTGTTTCGCCCGAGAAGATGCGGCCGTATTCGCGTTCCATGATTTCACGGATCTGCGGGTAGAAGCCGAGGCGGTAGCCCTTCGACCAGTCGCCGGCCGGCAGCATCAGCTGCTTGATGCCGACTTCGGCAACCGGCTTTTCCTTGTAGTAACCATCCTTCTGGGCAAGCTCGTAGGCTGCCTTGGTGATGGCCACATAGCCGGTGGCCTTGTGGTAGAAGTACTGGATCTCAGGCGAGGTCAGGAACTGGAAGAAGTCGGCAACGCACTTGTTTTCTTCATCCGTCTTGCCGGACATGGCAAAGAGTGCCGCGCCGCCGATGAAGGAGTTGGTGCCGGCGCCCTTGATCGAGCCCCAATAGGGCAGGAAGGTTGCCGAGAACGGCATCTGCGCCGTCTTCTGCAGGCCGCCGAACGAACCCGACGAACCGATCCAGAACGCAGCCTTGCCTTCTTCGAAGACCTTCTGGTTGTCGTTCCAACCGGCGCCGTAGAAGGCGAAGTAGCCTTCATCCTTCCAGGCCTTCAGCTTGTCGAACATCATGACGAGGTTCGGGTCGGTGACCTTCAGCTCAGTGTCGACGACGGCGTCGTAACCGTTGTTGTTGGTGGCGAACTGGATGTTGTTGCGGGAGAAGAAGTTCTCCGTGAACTGCCAGGTGAGCTGCGACTGGACGAGCGGGATGTAACCGGCTTCCTTCAGCTTCGGGGCGACGGCCTCGAACTCTTCCCAGGTCTTCGGCGCTTCGACGCCGGCCTTCTTCAGGGCCTCGTCGTTGATGTACATGATCGGCGCGGAGGAATTGAACGGCATGCCGACGAACTTGCCTTCGCTGTCGGCGTAGAAGTAGCGCACGCCATCGATGAAGGCGTTGCGGTCGAAGTTGTGACCAGCCTTGATGATCAGGTCTTCGGCCGGGATGACCGCGCCCTTGGCGTTGATGATCGTGGCGGCACCGGCGTCGAAGACCTGCAGGATGTTCGGCTGTTCACCCGAGCGGAAAGCGGCGATACCGGAAGCGAGCGCTTCCTCGTAGGTGCCCTTGGAAACCGGGGTCAGCGCGCAGGCGCTCTGGGCTTCATTGAACTTCTTGGAAACTTCATTGATGACTTCGCCATTGCGGCCGGCCATGCCGTGCCACCAGGTAATGTTGGTCGCGGCAAGCGACGAGGTCGCGGAAAATGCAAGGGTAAGGGCTGCGAGCGTAAACTTCTTGAACATGACTAATCCTCTCCACCGGGTTGCGGATGGCAGTGGACTAGTGACCTTCAATGACAGGCCCGTAACGCTTTTATGTCGGAACGATTACAAATTCGAGAATATGTTCCAACGAGGAGCACCCGCGGAACAACGCAATCATTTTCCTTCATTATGCGCCGATTCAGAACGCATCCGGCAGGTGCCGCGGCCAGCCCCAAGGGGTCACGGTGACGATGTCGTAGCGCACGGAAAGCCTGCTGAAATCCGGCTGTTTCGCCAGCCAGAGATCGCTCGCGGCACGGATACGCCTCTGCGCTGTCGCCGTCACGGCGAAGACGCCGTCTTCGGCCGAGCGACGGGCCTTGACCTCGACGCAGGCGATGAGATCGCCGCGCCTTGCGATGATGTCGATCTCGCCAAGCTTGGTGCGATGGCGCATGGCGACGATGCGGTAGCCCTTGAGCAGAAGGCAAAGCGCGGCACGGTATTCGGCGAGATGCCCTCGCCTCAGCGCCTTCAGCTTCCGCTTGTCGCCACCATCAGTCGTCATGGCGCTCCTTCAACTGCAGCAGCCGGTCATAGAGTTCCTTGCGCGGCAGGCCCGTCTGGCGGGCGGCTTCGGTTGCCGCCTTGCCGGTCGGCATGTCGGCGACCAGGCTTTGCAGCAGCGCGTCGACGTCGGCCGCTTCCGGTTCGGGCGCGGCATCGGGAGGGCCTATGACGAGCACGATCTCGCCCTTGACCGGCCCCGCCTGTTCATAATGAGCTGCAAGCTCGCCGAGCGTGCCGCGGCGAAATTCCTCGAAGGTCTTGGTCAATTCGCGGCAGACGGACGCCCGCCTGCCCTCCCCCAAAACGTCGGCCGCCGCCGCAACCGTCGCAGCGATCCGGTGCGGCGATTCGAAGAACAGGATGGTTGCCGGCACGGTGGCGAGTTCCCTGAGGCGATCGCGTTTGGCCTTGTCCTTGGTCGGCAGGAAACCGGCAAAGAGGAAAGCATCGTTCGGCAGGCCGGACCCGACGAGGGCTGCAAGCGGCGCCGAGGCGCCGGGAATCGGCACGACGCGATGTCCGGCCTCGATCGCAAGCTGCCCCAGGCGGTAGCCGGGGTCGGAGACCAGTGGCGTGCCGGCATCAGAGACTAGTGCCACCGAACGCCCTTCGGCGAGCGCTGCCAGCAGCCGCGGACCGGCCTCGTCGGCATTGTGCTCGTGGTAGGCGTAGGGCCGATTGGTGATGCCGTAGCGATCAAGCAGAACACGGGTGACCCGCGTGTCCTCACAGGCAAGCACATCGGCGCCGGCCAATGTTTCCAGCGCGCGCAGCGTGATATCGCCGAGATTGCCGATCGGGGTTGCCACCAGATAGAGCGCGGCATCAAGGGGGCGGGCCGGAACGCTCACATTGTGCAGCCGGTAGCTGCGCTCCCTCTGTCCGCCGGCCGGTTCCGCTGTCCTTTGCTTTTCCACCTGTAACGTCCTGATCGTGCTTACCGATGTGTCTGTCCGGTCTTTATGAGTGAGCCACCATGGCAGAGCAAGGGCAAGACGACGGGCCCACGTGCCGCATCTGGGGACAGAAGCCCTCAAACCCCTTGCTTTCCGGGCGCTCTTTCTGCCATTTTGCCGGTCCACATCTATCCGGTCGGTCGGCCGGGGCACTCGCAGTTGACGCTCAGGCGGACGTTTCGCCCGCCGGGCAATGGTTGAAAGCGGCATCCCATGCGCATTACTCTCGAGCGATCCAACCTCCTGAAATCGCTGAACCACGTGCACCGCGTGGTGGAGCGGCGAAACACGATCCCGATCCTCTCGAACGTGCTCCTGCGTTCCGACGGCGCCAGCCTCGAAATGAAGGCGACCGACCTCGACCTCGAAATCACCGAGGCGACCCCGGCGCAGGTGGAGCAGGCGGGCGCGACCACCGTGCCAGCGCACCTGCTCTACGACATCGTGCGCAAGCTGCCCGACGGTTCGGAAGTGCTGCTCGCCACCAACGCCGAGGGCACGGCGATGACCGTCGCCTCGGGCCGTTCCAAGTTCTCGCTGCAGTGCCTGCCGCAATCCGACTTCCCGGATCTGACCGCCGGCAGCTTCTCGCATTCGTTCCGCCTCAAGGCGACTGACCTCAAGATGTTGATCGATCGCACCCAGTTCGCGATCTCGACTGAGGAAACCCGCTACTACCTCAACGGCATCTTCGTACACACGGTCGAAAGCAAGGGTGAGCTGAAACTGCGCGCCGTCGCAACCGACGGCCATCGCCTGGCGCGCGCCGACGTCGAGGCGCCATCCGGCTCCGAAGGCATGCCGGGCATCATCATCCCGCGCAAGACCGTCAGCGAATTGCAGAAGCTGCTCGACAACCCGGAACTCGTCGTCACTGTCGAAGTCTCGGACGCCAAGATCCGCCTGACGATCGGCTCGATCGTCATGACCTCGAAGCTGATCGACGGCACTTTCCCCGACTACCAGCGCGTCATCCCGGCCAACAACGACAAGGAACTGCGCGTCGATTGCCAGTCCTTCGCTCAGGCGGTCGATCGCGTATCGACGATCTCGTCGGAGCGCGGCCGCGCCGTCAAGTTGGCGCTGAACGAAGGCCAGATGACGCTGACGGTCAACAATCCCGATTCCGGCAGTGCTACGGAAGAACTGCCCGTCGGCTACGACCACGATCCGCTCGAAATCGGCTTCAACGCGAAGTACCTGCTCGACATTACTTCGCAGCTGACAGGCACCGATGCGATCTTCATGCTGGCAGACCCGGGCTCGCCGACGCTCGTCCGTGATCTGGCCGCTGAAGATGCGCTCTATGTGCTCATGCCGATGCGCGTGTAGCCGGGCCTGACGCGGCGCGAAATGCCAACCCGTCACGCCCGCGCGTGACGGGTTTTTTGTTGGCCGCGGCATCTGCGGACTGTTGATAAGCGAACGCTTTCAGGCGCAGACAGACTTGTTTTTGCCGCAGATGGGGACACATTATGATCACCGCCGCCGCGGCCGGCCCGAATCACCGGGCGAGGAATTTTGCGCGGACGGCCTGTGCGAGGAGAGGACAGCGGTTTTGAGGGGTTCAATGAATTTGCGCGTGAAGGTGAAGGAACGGCTCGGACGGAAGTTCGACGAAGAGATTCGCTTTTTCAAAGGATGGATGAGCAATGCCAAGGCCGTCGGCGCGATCCTGCCGACCTCCTCCGTCACAGCGCGCCGAATGGCGAGCGTCATCAATCCGGCCTCAGGCCTTCCGGTTCTTGAGCTCGGCCCCGGCACCGGCGTCATCACCAAGGCGATCCTGGAACGTGGCCTTGAGCCGTCCAATCTCGTGTCGATCGAGTATTCGACCGATTTCTACAATCAGCTCAAGACCAACTTCAACGGCGTCAACTTCATCAACGGCGACGCCTTCGATCTGGAACACACGCTCGGCGAACTCAACGGCCAGACCTTCGACAGCGTCGTCTCTGCCGTGCCGCTTCTGAACTTCCCGATGCATCGCCGCGTCGAACTGATCGACGATCTGCTGTCGCGCATTCCGGTCGGCCGGCCGGTCGTGCAGATTTCCTATGGGCCTTTGTCGCCCGTCGTTGCCATGCCGGACCGCTACAGCATCCAGCATCTCGACTTCGTCGTGCGCAACATTCCGCCGGCGCAGCTCTGGGTCTATCGCCGGGCGCACTGACGGGATGTTCGGCGTCTACGTCACCCATCCGCAGGTCCAGATCGATCCGGACGTGCCCGTCCCGCAATGGGGACTTTCCACTGTTGGCCGCGAACGCGCGGTCATCACCGCCCGATTGCCCTGGGTGCGTTCGCTCGGACGGATCGTTTCGAGCGACGAAACCAAGGCGATCGAGACGGCACAACTTTTGGCCGATGCGGCCGGCGTGACGGTCGAGGTCCACCACGACATGGGCGAGAACGATCGATCGGCCACCGGCTTCCTGCCGCCGCCGGAATTCGAGAAGGCGGCCGACTGGTTCTTCGCCAATCCCACCGAAAGCTTCAAGGGCTGGGAGCGCGCGATCGATGCCCAGAGCCGCATCTCGAACGCGGTCTTTCGGATCCTCGGCGATCACGATCCGAAAATCCCGATTGCCTTCGTCGGCCATGGCGGCGTCGGCACACTTCTGAAATGCCGCCTTACCGGCGCGCCAATCTCGCGCGCAGCCGACCAGAAGGGTGGTGGCGGCGGCAATGTCTTCGCTTTCCGCCTTGCGGATCGGACTGTTGCATGCGACTGGACCCCGATGGAACACTGGCAGGGGATTTAGACGATGACCGAAACCGCGCGCGACAGACTGATCGTAGGCCTCGACCTTCCGACGATTGCGGATGCCGAGAAGATCGTGTCGACGCTCGGCAACGATGTCTCCTTCTACAAGATCGGCTACCAGTTGGTCTTTGCCGGCGGCCTGGAATTCGCGCGCGACCTGGCCAAAAGCGGCAAGAACGTCTTCCTCGACATGAAGCTGCTCGACATCGACAACACGGTGGCCAAGGGCGTCGAGAACATCGCCAAGATGGGCATGTCGATGCTGACCCTGCACGCCTATCCGAAGGCGATGAAGGCGGCTGTCGAGGCTGCAAAAGGCTCCGACCTCTGCCTGCTCGGCGTCACCGTGCTCACCTCGATGGACGAGCAGGACGTGATCGATGCCGGCTATGAATACGATCCGCACACGCTGGTGCTGCGCCGGGCCGAACAGGCGCGCGCCGCCGGCATGGGCGGCATCGTCTGCTCAGCGGAAGAATCGGCGGCAGTGCGCAAGATCATCGGGCCGGACATGGCACTCGTCACCCCGGGCATTCGCCCGGCCGGCGCGGACAAGGGCGACCAGAAGCGGGTGATGACGCCCTCCGAGGCGCTCAAGGCCGGATCCAGCCATCTCGTCGTCGCGCGCCCAATCGTCGCAGCCGCCGAGCCGCTTGCGGCTGCCCGCGCCATCCTTGCCGAAATGAACGGTGCGCTCGCCCGCTGATGCCGGGCGACACCCGTCGGACCAGCGCGCCCGGTCGATCCGCTTGACCTCGGCCCAAATTTGCCGGAAGTAACACTCCCGTCAGCCTTTCGTGCTGCAAGACGAGGAGCTCAATATGGCCAAGGGATACTGGATCGCACGGGTCGATGTCCGCGACCCCGAGCGCTACAAGGACTATGTAGCGGCCGCAAAGCCCGCCTTCGAGAAATACGGCGCCAATTTTCTGGCACGCGGCGGGCTGCATCATCGGTTGGAGGGTGGCGTTCGCGCCCGCAACGTCGTCATCGAATTTCCATCGCTGCAGGCGGCGATCGACTGTTATAACTCTCCCGAGTACCAGATTGCCGCCGCGATCCGCCAGGAAGTCGCCGACGCCGAGATGGTGGTCGTCGAAGGCGTCTGATCCCACCGCCCCCAACCTTTAGCAGGCTCTGCACGCAGGCGTCGATTGGCCTTCACCTCTCGCGGCTGTTGGGTTATGTAGCAATCAATTCTTTCCGATCCGATCAGGAGTGCACATCCCATGACCTTGTCCAACCTTCCGCCGCTGGTGACGATTTTCGGCGGATCCGGGTTCGTCGGCCGTCATGTGGTGCGCGCGCTCGCCAAACGCGGCTATCGCATCCGCGTCGCCGTTCGCCGGCCGGACCTTGCCGGTCATCTCCAGCCGCTCGGCAATGTCGGCCAGATCTCCTTCGTTCAGGCGAACCTGCGCTACCGTAAATCGGTCGACCGCGCCGTTGAAGGCTCCGATCACGTCATCAACTGCGTCGGCGTACTGTTCGAGAGCGGCCGCAACACCTTCGATGCGGTCCAGGATTTCGGCGCCCGTGCCGTGGCTGAAGCGGCCCGCGGCGTCGGCGCGACGCTGACCCATATCTCCGCCATCGGCGCCGACGCCTCCTCTGCATCGAACTACGCCCGCAGCAAGGGCCGCGCCGAGGCCGCTATCCTTGAGACCAAGCCTGACGCGATCATCCTGCGTCCGTCGGTCGTCTTCGGTCCAGAGGACGGCTTCTTCAACAAATTCGCCAACATGGCCCGCTTCTCGCCGGTCCTGCCGCTGATCGGCGGCGGCGAGACGAAATTCCAGCCCGTCTACGTGACCGACGTCGCCGAAGCCGTGGCCCGCGCCGTCGACGGCAAGATCGCCAAGGGCAAGATCTACGAACTCGGCGGCCCTGACGTCTTGAGCTTCCGCGACTGTCTCGAGATCATGCTCAACACGATCGACCGCAAGCGCACGCTCGTCTCGCTGCCCTTCGGCGTCGCGTCTCTGATCGGCAGCGTTTCGTCGCTGATCCCCTTCGTCACGCCGCCGCTTACCGCCGACCAGGTGGTGTTGCTGAAATCCGACAATGTCGTCTCCGCAAAGGCCGTATCGGAAGGCCGCACACTTTCCGGCATCGGCATCGACCCGACGATGCTGGAATCGATCCTGCCGACCTATCTGGTGCGCTACCGCCCGCAGGGCCAGTACACCCGTAGCGGCCGCGCCGCCTGATCGGCAGCAACCCAACGATTTTTTTGAACGGCCGCCGGAACCACCGGCGGCCGTTTTCTGTTGTATTGCGGTAACAGCGTTGCAGTTCTGCCGCAGTCGGAAAAGCGATTGGCATTTACCGCAAATTCAACATGTCCTGATATTGATCATGTCATATCCACCAACTAAACACCGCCTCGCGCCCCCGATCCCAAGGCATGACGGCGGGCGGCGGCATCAATCTCGAAAGGCATAGCGTCCATGGGCAAGTCGATCGCAATCTTTTTTGCGTGTGCGGCACTGATCATTCTGGCTGGATCGTTCATGGCGCCGAACACGGTCGCCAGCAGCGGCAAGGATTGCGCACCGGCCTATGGCGTCGATCCGTGCACCACGGCATCGATCGACCTTTCCGGCCACTAAGGGCCGGCGCCTCGACGAGGCATCAAAAGTTATTGGCGGGGGCCAGTAGCCGCGTGCGTTTCACCATGAGACGCACGCGGCTTTGTTTTTAGGGCCTGACAACAGGTCAAGGAAAAAGGCGCGTCGGGGACGCGCCTTTTGTCATTGAGATCGTCGGTTCTGCTCAGCCAAGCAGCCACAGACCGATCAGGCCGGCGATCCCGACGATGATGCGCCAGATGGCGAAAGGCGTGAAACCGCGCCGCGAGACGAAGTCGAGCAATGAGCGCACGACGAAGATGCCGGCGACGAAGGCCGCAATGAAACCGACTGCAATCAGGGTAAAATCGTCAAAGGAGAGCGCATCGCGGTTCTTGTAGAGGTCCAGCGTAAAGGCGCCGACCATGGTCGGCATCGCCAGGAAGAACGAGAACTCGGCGGCCGAACGCTTGTCGGTGCCCATCAGCAGGGCGCCGGCGATCGTCGCGCCGGAACGGGACGTTCCGGGGATCATAGCCAGGCACTGGAACAGGCCGATCTTCAGCGCCAGCGACGGCGGGTAGTCCATCACGTCGGTATAGCGCGGCTTCAGCGGCAGATGGTCTATCGCATAAAGGATGACGCCGCCGACGATCAGTACGACGCAGATCAGGACAGGCGTCTCGAACAGCACCGTCTTGATAAAATCATGGGCAATGGCACCGATGACCGCCGCCGGCAGGAAGGCGAGCAGCACTGACACGACGAAGCGGCGCGCCTTGATGCTTGTCGGCAACGCCAGCGCGATCGACAGAAGCTTCTGGAAATAGACGAGCAGGATCGCCAGAATGGCGCCGAGCTGGATGAGGACGGCGAAGGTGTTGCCCGGCGACTTGAAGCCGAGGAAGTGGCCGGCGAGAAGGACGTGCGCCGTTGACGAGACGGGGATGAACTCCGTCAGGCCCTCGATCAGACCGAGGACAAGCGCACTGATGATCGATTGATCCGCCATATATGAGAATTTCCTGACAAGTTTTGGAGTGGGAGGAAAAGGCTGATTCGCTTGTGTTTGCCACCACAAATTTCTATAGCTCTAACACATGAGCCGTGGCCAGACGCTTGCGCCGCCACGCTGACGCCCCCAAGCCAAAGCCCTGAGAAGCCAGATCATCGATGCCGACACTGTATCACCACCCCATGTCCGCCGCTTCACGCTTCGTTCGCCTGATCCTTTCGGAATACGGCTACCAGACGGAATTGACGGACGAGCAGCCCTGGGAGAACCGGCGCGACTTCCTGGCTTTGAACCCGGCCGGAACGCTACCGGTCTATGTTGACGACAGTATGAGGGCGCTCTGTGGGGCGACGATCATCTCGGAATATCTCGACGAGACGAATGGCATCATGAAGCGGGATCGCCGCCTTCTGGCCGAGGATCCGTTCCAGCGCGCGGAAATCCGCCGGCTGGTCGAATGGTTCCTGCAGAAGATGGAAGCCGATGTGACGCGGCCGCTGGTGCGCGAGCGGATCTTCAAGCTGCAGATGACGCCGGACCAGGGCGGCGGCGCACCCGACAGCAAGGTCCTGCGGACCTCGCGCGCCAACATCCGCCAGCATATGAAGTATCTCTCCTGGCTTGCCGGCTCGCGGACCTGGCTTGCCGGCGACCGGATCTCCTATGCCGATCTTGCCGCCGCCGCGACGGTGTCCGTGCTCGATTATCTCGGCGAAATCGACTGGTCGGACGCCCCGAGCGCCAAGGAGTGGTACCAGCGGCTGAAGTCCCGCCCCTCCTTCCGGCCGCTGCTTGCCGAGCGCGTGCGCGGCGTCACCCCCGTTCCGCACTATGCGGATCTCGACTTCTGAGGCGAATACCGTGCCCGGCATCGATGCCAAGGCAGACAGTGAGGAACGGCGCCGGCTGAAGCTGACGGCGTTCCTGAAGGCAGAGGCGGCAGACAAGGGCTTCGATCTCTGTCGCATCACCCGGCCGGATGCCATTCCGCAAGCACCGGCCCGGCTTCGAGACTTTCTCGACGAGAGCTTTCACGGCACGATGGACTGGCTCGAAGAGACAGCCGAGCGCCGTTCCGATCCGCGCACGCTCTGGAGCGAGGTGCGCTCCGTCGTCATGTTCGCGATGAACTACGGCCCGGAACACGATCCGCGTGGCATTCTTGAGCGGACCGATCGCGGTGCGATCTCGGTCTATGCCCAGAACCGCGACTACCACGACATCATCAAGGGCAAGCTCAAGGAAGTCGCGACCCGCTTTGCCGCGCGCGCTGGCGAGTACGTCAAGGTCTTCGTCGATACCGCCCCGGTGATGGAAAAGCCGCTGGCGGAGCAGTCCGGCCTCGGCTGGCAGGGCAAGCACACCAATCTGGTCAGCCGCGAATTCGGCTCCTGGCTTTTTCTCGGCAGCCTGTTCACGACGGCGGACCTCGCCTTCGACGAAGCCGAGCGCGACCATTGCGGCTCCTGCCGCGCCTGCCTCGATGCCTGTCCGACAGACGCTTTCCCGGCGCCCTACCGGATCGACGCGCGACGTTGCATCTCTTACCTCACGATCGAGCACAAGGGGCCGATCGATCCCGAATTCCGGCCGCTGATCGGCAACCGCATCTATGGCTGCGACGACTGTCTTGCCGCCTGCCCCTGGAACAAGTTCGCGCAGGCAGCCTCGGAAATGAAGCTCAGAGCACGCGACGATCTGAAGGCGCCGTCGCTCGAAACCCTGCTTGACCTGGATGATCCGAGCTTTCGCAGCCTGTTCTCAGGCTCACCGGTCAAGCGCATCGGTCGCGACCGGTTCGTGCGGAACGTGCTGATCGCCGCCGGCAATTCAGGCAGCCAGGCGCTGGTGCCCGCAGTCAAGGCCCGCGTCAACGACACCTCAGCCGTGGTGCGGGCGATGGCGGTCTGGGCGCTGTCACGATTGGTCGCGCCTGCGGCGCTTGCGGAATTTGCCGAACAATGCGAGCCAGAGACGGACGAAGACGTCCTCAACGAATGGCAGATCGCGGGAGTGAGCCGATGCATGTCCTGATCCTTGGCGCCGGTTACTCCGGTACGGCAATCGCAAAAGCGATGGCCCCAACGGCCACAAGCGTTATCGGCACCACCAGGAGCGAGGAGAAGGCGGCAAAACTCGAAAGGGCCGGCATCCGCCCGGTGCTCTTCGACGGCGAGACGATCTCCGACGACCTTGCCGCCGCCCTCGGCAAGGCAACTCATCTGATCCAGTCGATCGCGCCCGGTCGCGATGGCGATCCCATGTTCCGCACCACGAGCCCGGACCTCACGCAGATCGCGCCGAACCTCGAATGGATCGGCTATCTCTCAACGGTCGGGGTCTATGGCGACCATGGCGGCGAATGGGTCACCGAGGACATGCTGCGCAAGCCGGTCTCGGCCCGCTCTGTCGAGCGCGTGGAAGCGGAGGACGCCTGGATCGCCTTCGGCAAGAACCAGGATATTCCGGTCGCGGTGCTCAGGCTCTCCGGCATCTACGGACCCGGACGCAACGCCTTCTGCAATCTCGAAAACGGCACGGCACGGCGGCTGGTCAAGCCCGGCCAGGTGTTCAATCGAATCCGCGTCGAGGATATCGGCGCCGCAGCGCTGTTCCTCGCCAACAATGGCACCAGCGGCGTCTTCAACATCACCGACAACGAGCCGGCGCCGCCGCAGGACGTGGTCGCGGAAGCCGCCCGGCTGATGGGCGTCGAGCCGCCGCCGGAAACGCCTTTCGAGCAAGCCGAACTGTCACCGATGGCCCGCACTTTCTATGGAGAAAACAAGCGGGTTTCGAATGCCCGCATGCGTGCGACCGGTTTTGAATTTGCCTTTCCGGATTATCGCGTCTCGCTTGCACAGCTTTGGCAGTCGGGCGCGTGGCGCGGACAGTGAAATGCAATACGGCACCCGCCAGATAGCATAACCCGTAATGCTTATAGAACGTCGATAGTCAGTCCGTCAGTAATGGCCAGGGCTCGGCCATCGCAATTGTGACATTCTTTGGATATTCGTTCGATACTTGGCTAATTTCATACAACCTGCGCGCTAGTAACGAATTTTCGACCATCCGGATTCCGGAAAATTGGTCCAATTCGAAATTTTTAATGAAATTTTTCGTTTACGGGCGGGTTCGGCTCACGTGCGGAGGCTGGCGAACGCTCAACCCCTGATTCCAAAGAACTCCTGTCTGCGTTTAAACTATTTCAAACAATCTTCGTTTTTGAAATTTCGTCATTTTTTAATAAATCCTAATAGAGCGTAAATGGTTGAAGCACGTTTTTGCCATTTTTCGCCCCAATTAGCGGTTCTCAGAAGTTTTTAACCAAGTGTTTTGACCGAGGGGATCGCCAGTTTGACGCCAGCGAAGATCAAGACGGCTGCCGCTGCAGCGCTATTCACGGCCACTATCGGTCTCGTCTCCGTTTCCGATAGCCATGCAGCCGGCGCCGGCTGCGGCGGCGCATCCTGGTATGCGCTGAGCTCCAAGACCGCCTCCGGCGAGCGCATGAATGCCGCTCACCTGACGGCCGCCCATCGCAGCCTGAAATTCGGCACCAAGGTGCAGGTCACCAACAAGCGCAACGGCAAGAGCGTTATCGTTCGCATCAACGATCGTGGCCCGTTTATCCGCGGTCGCGTCATGGATCTTTCCAAGGCTGCAGCATCGCAGATCGGCATGGTCCGCTCCGGCACTGCCAGCGTCTGCTATCGCGTCGTCAATTCCTGATCTTGAAATACTGCTACCCGGCCTGCGGGCGGGTGGATCTACTTCGCTAAAGACCGTTCTCGGCGGTTAATCTTCTCCGCCGTCTTGCTCTTCGATGCCATCGCCGTTACCACGGCGAAAAAGGAGTTGATCGAAGATGCGTTTGGGCGGCAGGCTCGCTGGAGCCATTGAGGTTCTTGAGGATATCGAAAAGCGGAAGCGCCCGGTCGCCGACGCGCTCAAGGATTGGGGCCTTGGCCACCGTTTCGCCGGATCCGGCGATCGCTCGGCGATCGGCAACATCGTCTACGACGCCCTTCGCATGAAGCTCTCCCACGCCTACCTGATGGATAGCGACAGCGCCTCGGCCCTCGGCCACGCGGTGATGTACCGCCAGTGGGGCTTTTCGCCCGAGGCGCTGGCCGCCGAGCTCGATGGCGACAAGTTCGCGCCGGAGGCACCGGCCGAACAGCTTCAAGCCTTCAGGTCGCGCCGGATCGAGGACGCCCCGGCCCATGTGCAGGGCGACATCCCCGAATGGGTCCAGGCCTCCTTTGAAGAGAACTTTTCCGACGACTGGCTGGAAGAAGCCAAGGCGCTCGCCGGCCGGCCGACGCTGGACCTGCGCGCAAACACGCTGAAGGCGTCGCGCGCCAAGGTCCTGAAGGCACTGGAGCGTAGCGGTGCCGAGGCCGCAACGATCGCCCGTAATGGTATCCGCATTCCCGCCGGCGAAGGCGCCTCGCGCCTGCCGAACGTCACGGCCGAGCTTTCCTTCCAGAAGGGCTGGTTCGAGGTTCAGGACGAGGGCTCGCAGATCGTCGCCGATCTCGCCTATCCGCAGGAAGGCGAACAGGTGCTCGACTATTGCGCCGGCGGCGGCGGCAAGACGCTCGCCATGTCGGCGGCGATGAACAACAAGGGCCAGGTGCACGCCTACGACACCGACCGCAAGCGGCTAGCCCCGATCATCGAGCGGCTGAAGCGCGCCGGCACCCGCAATGTCCAGGTGCATGAATCCACCGACAGCCTCGCGCCGCTTGCCGGCCGTTTCGACCGCGTGCTGGTCGATGCGCCCTGCACCGGCACCGGTACCTGGCGCCGTCGCCCCGACACCAAGTGGCGGCTGAACCAGAAGAACCTCGAAGAGCGCATCTCCCAGCAGGAAGAAGCGCTGGCAAGCGCTGCCCAGTTCGTCCGTCCCGGCGGCCATCTGATCTACGTCACCTGCTCGGTACTGCCTGAGGAAAACGAGGCGCAGGTCTACGGCTTCTGCGAAGACAATCCGGAATTCGAGATCCTGTCGGCCGCCGATATCTGGGCGACGCTGTTCGGCACCGACAAGCCGCAGCCCTGGTCGGCAGACATGAAGACGGTGACGCTGACACCCGCTTCCACCGGCACGGACGGCTTCTTCTTCTGCCTGATGCAACGCAAGGGTTAACGCCGTTTGACGATCGGCAAAAGACGCGCATCAGATTGAAAGCGTTCTAAACTATACACTTTGACACAAGTTTGCTTTTGGTTCATGAGAAGCGGGCTCGGCGGGGCCTTTTCTGATGGCTCGACGGCTGAACGACGCCATGTTTTGCGGCTCGTTCGACGGCGCCGGGGGACGCAACAGGAGAGGGTCATGACCAAGAAATTTTTCCGGGGCGCCGCGCTGGCGCTGATGACGGCGACCTCGGCGATGGCCCTGCAGCCGGCCCATGCCGCAACCGATGCCGCCGCCGTGGTGAAGCACTACACCGCCGTCGCCCACGCCAAGTTCGAAGACGCGCTGACGACCGCAGAAGCGCTCGACAAGGCCGTTGACGCGCTGATCGCGACGCCGAGCGAAGAAACGCTGAAGGCCGCGCGCGACGCCTGGAAGAAGGCCCGCAACCCCTACCAGGAAACCGAAGTCTACCGTTTCGGCAATGCGATCGTTGACGAGTGGGAAGGTAAGGTCAACGCCTGGCCGCTCGACGAGGGCCTGATCGACTATGTCGATCCGAGCTATGGCACCGAGAGCGACGAGAACGCGCTGTTCACCGCCAATGTCATCGCCAACAAGACGATCAAGATCGACGGCAAGGACGTCGACGCTTCCAACATCACGCCGGAATTCCTGGCGGGCACGCTACAGGAAGCCGGCGGCATCGAAGCAAACGTCGCGACCGGCTACCACGCGATCGAGTTCCTGCTCTGGGGCCAGGACCTGAACGGGACCAAGGCCGGCGCCGGCAACCGCCCCTTCACCGACTACGACACCAAGGCCTGCACCGGCGGAAATTGCGACCGCCGCGCCGCCTACCTCAAGGCTGCGACCGAGCTGCTCGTTTCCGACCTCAAGGAGATGGTTGCCAACTGGACGCCGGATGGTGCCGCGACCAAGGCGGTCGAGGCCGACCCGAAGGCTGGTCTCGTCGCCATCCTCACCGGCATGGGCTCGCTCTCCTATGGCGAACTGGCGGGCGAGCGGATGAAGCTCGGCCTGCTGCTGCACGATCCGGAAGAAGAGCATGACTGCTTCTCCGACAACACGCACAACTCGCACCTGCACGACGCGATCGGCATCCAGTCGGCCTATACCGGCGAATATACCCGCGTCGACGGCACGAAGATGACCGGCCCGTCGCTGTCCGAACTCGTCGCCGCCAAGGATGCAGCGCTCGACAAGGAAATGGCCGGCAACCTTTCGACCACGGTCGAGAAGATGCAGGCGATGGCCAAGCGCGCGGAAACGACCGAGGCCTACGACCAGATGATCGGCGAAGGCAATGCCGAGGGCAACGCCACCGTTCAGGCGGCGATCGACGGCCTGATCGCCCAGGCAAAGACCGTACAGCGCGTCATTGCGTCGCTGGATCTCGGCACCGTCGAGCTTGAAGGTTCCGACAGCCTGGATAATCCTAACGCCGTCTTCCAATAAGCTGAAAAGGCGGGCCGCGTCGACAAAGACGCGGCCCGATCCTCCTGAGATGAAATCTGGCGCTTTCCGCCTTTGCGCGCTTGTTCTCGTTCAAGCGCTTTTCACGGCCCTGCCCGCCTTCGCCGGCGACGGCCTTTTGACCGAACGCTCCGACCTCAACGACAAGGACCGCCAGCGGGTCCAGGCGGTGACGCGGCCTGCGACCGATTTCTCCAAGGCGGAAACCTTCGAAGCCATGTCCGGCGGTGCGGCCACCTCGATCGCGCCCGTCAATGCCGACAGTTTTTCGCAATTCTCGGCCAATCTCACCTTCCAAGAGGAAGAGGGCTTCAAGCTCGGCAACGCGCTCTTTCGCAAGCTTTGGGTTTCCTCCCCCTCCTCCACACAGGCCTCCGACGGGCTCGGACCACTCTACAACGCCCGAGCCTGCCAGAGCTGTCACCTGAAGGACGGGCGCGGCCGGCCACCGGAAGGTGCCGTCGATACAACCTCGATGTTCTTCCGCCTGGCGCGGCCGCCCCGCGACGACGAGGAGCGCCGGATGATTGCGGCGCACGAGGTGGTGAACTTCGGCGACGCTGTTTATGGCGCCCAGCTTCAGGATAGCGCCGTGCCCGGCCTTGCCGCCGAAGGCCATCTGAAGATCAGCTACACCGAGGAGCCCTTCACTTTCCCCGACGGCGAAACGGCCTCTCTGCGCCGACCAGGCTATTCGGTGGCCGATCTCGCCTATGGCCCGCTCGATCCGGAAACCACGCTCTCGCCGCGTGTGGCGCAGCCGATGATCGGCCTTGGCCTGATCGAGGCGATCCACGAGGCGGACATCCTCGCCCTTGCCGACCCCGACGATAGGGATGGCGACGGCATCAGCGGACGGCCGGCGCTGACGCGCGACGCCAGGACCGGCAAGCTCATGCTCGGGCGCTTCGGCTGGAAGGCGCAGAACGCCACCGTGCGGCAACAGAGCGCCGATGCCTTCGCCACCGACATCGGCATCTCTTCACCCGACGCCGACCGCCCGCATGGCGACTGCACCGCGGCCCAGGCAAAATGCCTGACCATGCCGACCGGCGAGCAGGCACGCCTTGGCCCCACAGAAGCGCCCGACCCGGTGCTCAACCTCGTGACCTTCTATTCGGAGAACCTGGCCGTGCCGGCGCGGCGCAAGGCGAGCTTTGCGGAGACACTGCGTGGCAAGAAGGTCTTCTACGAACTCGGCTGCACCAGTTGCCACACACCGAAATTCGTCACCCGCCGGGACGCGGCCAACAAGGCGCAGTCGTTCCAGCTGATCTGGCCCTATTCCGATTTCCTGCTGCACGACATGGGCGAGGGTCTTGCCGACGGACAGCAGGTGGGTGTGGCCACCGGCCGCGAGTGGCGCACGCCGCCGCTTTGGGGCATCGGCTTGACGAAGACCGTCAGTGGGCACACTTTCCTGCTCCACGACGGACGCGCCCGCAATTTCACCGAAGCGATCCTCTGGCACGGCGGCGAAGGGCAGAAGGCCCGTGACGCCTTTGCCGCCCTTGCCGCAAGCGATCGCCGCGATCTCCTTGCCTTCCTGGAGTCACTCTAATGCCCCGCACGCATACGCTTACTCTCGCTTTTGCCCTGACCTTGACCGCCGTTTTCCCGGCGGTGGCCCAGGAAGGAAGCGCGCTCTCGCCGCGCGTCGTCAACGAGGCGGCCGTGCCCGCGGTCATGGCCAAAGCCGTCGACGGCTTCATCATCCCCGGCTATCGCAACCTCACGGAAAAGACCGCTGCCGCCACGCAGGCCACGGCCAAGCTCTGCGCGGCGCCGTCGCAGGCGACGGTCGATGGCGCTCGCGTTGCCTTTTCCGAGATGGTCGGCGCCTGGTCGGCGATCGAGGTGGTGAGGCTTGGTCCGGCACTTGAGCAGAACCGCTTCGAGCGGTTCCTGTTCTACCCCGACCGCAAGAGCACGGGCCTGAAGCAGGTGCAGGCGATCGTTTCGAAGCACGATGAAAGCGCAACGGACGAAGCCAAACTCAAGGGCAAGAGCGTCGCCGCACAAGGGCTCGGCGCGCTCGAATACGTGCTCTATGGCACGGGCGCCGAGTCACTTCTGAACAAGGATGGCGATTTCCGCTGCCGCTACGGCCTAGCGATCACCAAGAACCTCGACACGATCGCCAACGAGTTCCTGGCCGCATGGCAGAAGCCCGATGGCATTCAGGCTGCCTGGAAACATCCGGGCCCTGACAATCCCGAGTTCCGCGACAACCGCGAAGCGGCAACAGAACTGCTCGGCATTCTCGTCCATGGCGTCGAGACGGTGAAGGACCAGCGGCTGAAGCCGTTCTACGAGAGCAAGGACGACAAGGGACATCCGAAGCTCGCGATCTACTGGCGCTCCGGCAACACCATGCCGTCGATCGCCGCCAACGTGCGGGGCCTGAAGACACTGTTCGACGTTGCCGACATGCAGAGCCTTTTGCCGGAAGACAGCCGCTCGGTCGCGGGTTCCGCCGACTTCGTCTTGAAGTCGGTGATCGGCATGGCCGGCAACATCGACGGACCGATCGATCAGGCGCTCGAGGACAAGGACAAACGGGCCAAGCTCGCCTTCCTGTCGCTCAATACCAATGACCTTCTCGATCGACTGAACAAGGATTTCGGCGGTGCGATCGGGCTTGGCGCGGGCTTCTCCTTTGCCGACGGCGACTAGAGCGGGATGAGGAAACGTGTGCGCGGTTTCCGCCCGCATCCCGCTCAAGCGCCGAGTGTTGACAATCAAGGTTTTTGGGCGCAAAGCGCTTCCCGTGTCCGCTCTCGCGGGCACGTTTCACCACAAGGACCAACTCCCAATGAACCCCGACAGTCGAAGTCGAGCCTTCACGCTCACGGCCGTCCGGTCCTGATTGATCAGGGCTTCAGGCGGTCGGATGACTCGCCCTATGGAGCCCAATATGCTGCGCATCTACAAAAGCCAGAACAGCCACCTCGTGCTTGTCGACATGATCGACGGCATCGCCCTGCCGACGCCGGCAATCTGGTACGACCTCTACAATCCATCGGCCGAGGAAACGCGGCTCGTCGAAGGCCAGCTCGGCATCGAGATCCCGACCCGCGACGAGATGCAGGAGATCGAGCTTTCCGACCGCCTCTACCAGGAGGCCGGCGCCGAATTCATGACGATGACGGCCGCCGCCAAGCTCGACAGCGATTATCCGGTCAAGGTGCCGGTGACCTTCATTCTCAAGGGCACGACGCTGGTTACCGTGCGCCACGCGGACCCGAAGCCGTTCCAGAATTTTTCCAATCGCATCCAGAAGGCAAACGGCCAGATCTGCGAAAGCGGCGAACTGGTGATGCTCGGGCTGCTTGAGGCGATCATCGACCGTACGGCGGATGCCCTGGAGCGCGCCGGCAGCGAGGTCGACGGAATTTCGCGGGATGTGTTCCGCAAGACCAATGCCAGCGCCACCAAGAAGACGCGCGACCTGCAGTCGCTGATCGAGCAGATCGGCCAGAAGGGCGACCTTTTGACGGTCATCCGCGAAAGCCTGGTCAGCATCGGCCGGCTCGTCGCCTATCATGTGGCGCTCGAAGGCATGGGGCCGCGCAAGGCAGGCAAGGAAAGCCGGCAGCGGATCAAGCTGATCCAGCGGGACGCGACGTCGCTTGGTGATCACGCGCTGTTCCTGTCGAACAAGATCAATTTCCTGCTCGACGCGACGCTTGGCCTCATCAACCTCGAGCAGAACCAAATCATCAAGATCTTCTCGGTTGCCGCCGTCGTCTTCCTGCCGCCGACGCTGGTCGCCTCGATCTACGGCATGAACTTCGGGGTGATGCCGGAACTGCAGTGGGAATTCGGCTACCCTGCGGCACTGATGCTGATGGTGATCTCGGCGATCGTGCCCTATTTCTACTTCAAGCGCCGGGGCTGGCTCTGAGCGCGCAACCTGCTGCATCGCAGCCCTGAGCGGGCACTCCGCCCAGGGCTTGCAGATTTCCATGACGAGCGAGGATGGCATGACAGCCGCCACGGGCCTGATCGACCGGCGCAGTTTCCTGAGGATGGCGGGCGCGGCCTGGGTGGCGAGCCTCGCGCCTGAGCGAGCCTTCGCCCTGACCAGGGCCGACGCCGTCTTTGCCTCGGCCTTCATGGCGCCGGACGGCAGCTATGGCGTCGCGACGCTCACGGAAGCGGGCGAGATCATCGACCGCACGGCGCTGCCGGCCCGTGCACACGGCATGGCCTATTCGCCCGTCAGCCGCCGCACCGTCGCCTTTGCCCGCAGGCCCGGCACCTATGCGATGATCCTTGCAACCGACGGCACGGCCGAGCCGATCGTGATCACCGCTGCCGACGGCCGGCATTTCTACGGGCATGGCTGCTTCTCGGCAGACGGCAAGCTGCTCTACGCCACCGAGAACGACTTTGCCGCCAATCGCGGCATGGTCGGCATCTATGACGGCAGCGACAACTTCACCCGCATCGGCGAATTCCCGACCTATGGCATCGGCCCACACGACATGACGCTGAGCGCCGACGGGAAACTGCTGGCGATTGCAAATGGCGGCATCGAGACCCATCCGGATTTTGGCCGCACCAAGCTCAATCTCGACCATATGGAGCCGAGCCTGACGCTGGTCGATACGCGAACCGGCGCGCTCGTACAGAAGCACGGTCTGCCGGATGATCTCAGCCGCCTGTCGACCCGGCATGTCGATATCGGTCCGAAGGGCGAGATCTGGTTCGCCTGCCAGTATGAGGGTGCGCGCAGCGACCTGCCGCCGCTCGTCGGCTCGTTTTCCCAGGGCGAAGACCTGAAGTTCCTGTCTCTGCCCGAGCGCACGACGGAAGCGCTGGCGAACTATGTCGGCGCCATCGCCGTCAACCGGAACGAGGGGCTGATCGGACTGACTTCGCCGAAGGGCGGCGTGGCGGTGATGCTCGATGCACGAACCGGTACCGTGCTGAAGGAAGAGCGCGTCGCCGATGCGGCGGGGGTCGCCAGAGCCGACCACGGCTTTGCCGTTTCCTCCTATGACGGCCACTTCAAGGCTAACAAGAGCCGAGTGGCCTGGGACCAGCACATCGTGCGGTTGGCTTAGGCCTAAGACGATCTCAGGCCGAAAAACGGCCGTCGCCGGAGAGTTTTGCCAGATCGTTCCAACGATAGGCGGTCTGGTCGTGGTTTTCGCCGCCGAGGCTCACCTGGCCCTGGCCAACGGCAATGGCGCCGAGATGCTCATAGAAGCCCCGATTCGGGTTGCTGGAAAGCACCCAGGCAAAGAGCGACTTGCCGCCAAGCTCCCGGCAGTGACCGGCGACGCTGCGCACCAGTGCCGAGCCGATGCCCGCGCCCTGGAACTCTTTCAGGATGTAAAGCGCATAGAGCTCGCGGTCGAACCGCGGCGGCATCGAGCGCGCCTTGCCGTAATTGGCAAAGCCGATCACCTTGTTCGTGCTCACGTCAACCGCAACCAGATGGAAGACGTCGGCGATGCGCATGCGTCTTGCGTGGCGCAACGCCTGTTCCTCGATGCTCATGGCGTCGAGAAAGGCATCGGAAATCAGCCCGCGGAAGGTCGATCGCCAGGTTTCGACGATAACGGAGGCGATCATCATGATGTCATCCGGGCCGGCCGGCCGGATGTCGATACGTCGGAAGGTCTTCATGGCAGCTCATATAGGTGGTGCATGATGGCTTCAAAACGGCGGCCCCGCTGGAAAGACGGAAAGTCTGTTCTATCTGGCGAGATCATGAACAGAACCATCGTATACGTAGTCTTCATCGCCGCCGTTCTCGGCCTCGGCCTTCTCATCGGCACCAACAACATCCCCGGCGAATGGTACCGGTCGCTGGCAAAGCCAGCCTTCAATCCACCGGACTGGATCTTCGCGCCGGTCTGGTCGATCCTCTACGTGATGATCGGCGTTGTCGGCGCCCGCATGTTTCTCGATCATCGGCGCAGCGCCGCCATGCGCCTGTGGCTGGCGCAGATGATCCTCAACTTCCTCTGGTCGCCACTGTTCTTTGGCATGCAGGATATAGCGTCGGCGCTGATCGTGATCATCGCGCTCGTGATCGCGGTTGCCGGCTTCGTCGTCGCAAGTTGGCAACGGGATCGCATTTCGGCCCTGCTGTTCCTTCCCTATCTCGCCTGGGTTGCGTTTGCGACGGCGCTCAACAGCGCGATTTTGCTCATGAATTGAACTTGTCCGACCTTCACGACCGTGCCACTGTCCCGCGGTCATAATGATGCCGCCCGACACAAAGGCCCATGGACTGATGGACGACCGTGATCCCCCCGATTTCCGAAAGCGCATTCGCGAGAGCTTCGCGCGGCAGGCGGCGATGCGCACGATCGGCGCCGAACTGACACTTGTCGAGCAAGGCACGGTCGAAATCGAGCTGCCCTTCGACGACAAGCTGACGCAGCAGCACGGCTTCCTGCATGCCGGCGTGATCTCCGCGGCGCTGGATTCAGCCGGCACCTATGCGGCCTATTCGGTGATCGACCCGGATGCCTCGATCCTGACGATCGAGTTCAAGGTCAACCTGCTTTCGCCCGGGCGCGGCGAACGCTTCCTCTTCCGCGGCGAGGTGACAAAGCCCGGATCGACGATCATCGTTTCCGACGGTCGCGGCTATGCGATCCGCTCCGACGGACCGGCAAAGCTGATCGCCTCGATGACCGGAACGATGATGGTTGTGCGCGGACGCGAAGGGATCGAAGGATGAGTTTTGCCGTCAAGGACGTTGCCGGACACAAGGTGCTCTACGTCATGGCCGTGGATGCCGAGTACGGTCCGCACCTGAAAGGCCGGATCAAGCCGCTGATGACCGGCGTCGGGCCGGTCGAGGCGGCCGTCGTGTTGACGCGCACGCTTGCCGAACTCGCCGCCGAGCGGGCCCTGCCCGATCTCGTCGTTTCGCTCGGCTCGGCGGGTGCCGCCACGCTCGAACAGACCGAAGTTTACCAGGCGGTTTCCGTCGGCTACCGCGACATGGATGCCTCGCCGCTCGGCTTCGAGAAGGGCGCAACGCCGTTTCTCGACCTTCCGGCCGTGGTGCCGCTGCCGCTGCGCATCCCCGGCGTTCCGGAAGCGCGGCTTTCGACCGGCGCCAACATCGTCTCGGGCGCTGCCTACGAGACGATCGACGCCGACATGGTCGAGATGGAGACCTTCGCGGTGCTGCGCGCCTGCCAGTCCTTCGGCATTCCTTTGATTGCGCTTCGCGGCATTTCCGACGGCAAGGCCGAACTGAAGCACGTCAACGACTGGACGGAGTATCTTCACGTCATCGACGAGAAGCTTGCAAGCGTGATCGACCGGTTGGAGAATGCGGTTTCGAGCGGCGTGATCCCGCTCTAGACCCCGATGGCTTCGGGTCTGGTCGACCCAAGGCCATAAACGTGATCGATGCTCACAGGTCAGAACGGGATGCGGGCGGAAAACCGCACGCACTTTTCCTCATCCCGCTCCAAAACCCCGGAATTGTCCGGGTGCAATAGAATCGTTGCGTCGATGGCGGGCTTTCATTAAAGGCTCGCCATGATCAAGCTTGTTTGAAGGCACCCAATGACCCAGACAGCCCATCCCGACACCGTTCTCATCGTCGACTTCGGCAGCCAGGTGACGCAGCTCATCGCCCGGCGCGTGCGCGAATCCGGTGTCTATTGCGAAATCGTGCCGTTCCAGTCGGCCGAAGAAGGTTTTCAGCGGCTGAAGCCGAAGGCCGTCATCCTTTCCGGCAGCCCTGCCTCGACGCTCGATATCGGCTCGCCGCGTGCGCCCTCGGTGATCTTCGATTCCGGCCTGCCGGTGTTCGGCATCTGCTATGGCCAGCAAACCATTTGCGCCCAGCTCGGCGGCAAGGTCGAGAGCGGCCATCACCGTGAATTCGGCCGCGCCTTCCTGGAAGTCGAAAAGGAATGCGCTCTGTTCGACGGTCTCTGGTCCCTCGGCTCGCGCCACCAGGTCTGGATGTCGCACGGTGACCGCGTCACCGCGATCCCCGAAGGCTTCGAGGTCGTCGCGACCTCCGCCAACGCCCCCTTCGCCTTCATCGCCGACGAGAAGCGCAAGTACTACGCCGTGCAGTTCCATCCGGAAGTCGTGCACACGCCCGATGGCGCCAAGCTGATTTCCAACTTCGTGCACAAGATCGCCGGCATCAAGGGCGACTGGTCGATGTCGGCTTATCGCGCCAAGGCGGTCGAGGCGATCCGCCGCCAAGTCGGTGACAAGAAGGTGATCTGCGCGCTCTCGGGCGGCGTCGACAGCTCGGTTGCGGCACTGCTGATCCACGAAGCCGTTGGCGACCAGCTCACCTGCATCCTCGTCGACCACGGCCTCATGCGCAAGGACGAGGCAAAGAACGTCGTTGCGATGTTCGAGGAGCACTACAACCTGCACCTCCTGCACGTCGACGCTTCCGACCGGTTCATCGGCGAGCTGGAAGGCCAGAGCGATCCGGAAACCAAGCGCAAGATCATCGGCCGCCTGTTCATCGAGGTGTTCGAGGAAGAGGCAAAGAAGCTCGGCGGTGCGGACTTCCTCGCCCAAGGGACGCTCTATCCCGACGTGATCGAAAGCGTCTCGTTTACCGGCGGCCCGTCGGTGACCATCAAGTCGCACCACAATGTCGGCGGCCTGCCGGAGCGCATGAACATGCAGCTCGTCGAGCCGCTGCGCGAACTCTTCAAGGACGAAGTGCGCGTGCTCGGCCGCGAACTCGGCTTGCCCGACAGCTTCATCGGCCGCCACCCCTTCCCGGGTCCGGGCCTTGCCATCCGTTGCCCGGGCGGCATCACCCGCGAGAAGCTCGAGATCCTGCGCGAAGCGGATGCGATCTATCTCGACGAAATCCGCAAGGCCGGCCTCTATGACGCCATCTGGCAGGCTTTCGCTGTGCTTCTGCCGGTGCAGACCGTCGGCGTCATGGGCGATGGCCGCACCTACGAGTTCGTCTGTGCACTTCGCGCCGTCACCTCGGTCGACGGCATGACGGCGGACTTCTACCACTACGACATGGAATTCCTCGGCCGCGCGGCGACGCGTATCATCAACGAGGTCCGCGGCATCAACCGCGTCGTCTACGACGTCACCTCGAAGCCGCCGGGCACGATCGAGTGGGAATAAACGCGCGGACGCATCTGCTGCGTCGGTGATAAAAAATGTTAAAGGGCGTGCTTCGGCGCGCCCTTTTTGCTTCCCGGCACAGTCGCGGCCCGGGTGCAGCGCTACTTCACCGCGTCGCGCATGCCATCGCGGAGTTTCCGCACCCGCTCGTTCAAATCGATCATTTCCGGCACCGTGAAGCCGGAGTTTTCCAGAAGCGCATCGGTCAGGCAGCCGGTCTTCACGTGGAGGCCGCGCCCTTTCGCGGTGAGGTGGACCTCGACCTGCCGCTCGTCGGTGACGCTGCGATGCCGCCCCAGGAAGCCGGCAGCTTCGAGCCGCTTCACAGCCGGCGTGATCGTGCTCGATTCCAGACCCAGCCGATCGGCAATCGCCGAGATCGTCAACCCATCCCTCTCCCAAAGCGTGCTCAGGACGAGATACTGCGTGTAGGTCACACCGAGCGCATCGAGCATCGGCTTGTAGACGCGGTTGATGGCGATCGACGCCGAGTAGATCGAAAAACAGAGCTGGCTGTCGAGCGGCAGCGTTGTCGGTTCGTCAGGCATTCCAACCTCCTTGTGGCGCTTTGCGGCTTCTTCCGCGAAAATAGATATCGCGATAATTAATATCTTTACAAGAAACCGGAGTCGCCGTATACGATGGTTATCGCGATAATGAATGTCGCGAAAACAACTCAACGAAGGAGACCCGAAATGCTCAAGTCCCTCATCACCGCCGCCGCTTTCGCCCTCTCCGCAAGCGCGCTGACGCCGGCCCAGGCCGCCCCCGCCACCAAGAATGTCGTGCTCGTTCACGGCGCCTTTGCCGACGGCTCCGGCTGGCAGGGCGTCTACAACATCCTGAAGAAGGACGGCTATAACGTCACCATCGTGCAGAACCCGACCCTGACGCTTGCCGGCGATGTCGCGGCCACCAAGCGTGCGATCGCCGCTCAGGACGGCCCGATCGTGCTCGTCGGCCACTCCTATGGCGGTGTGGTCGTTTCGGAAGCCGGCACCGATGAGAAGGTGAAGTCTGTCGTCTACATCGCCGCCTTCGCGCCGGATAAGGGCGAGTCCGTTTCCTCGCTCATCGCCAACCCGCCGGCCGGCGCGCCCGTTCCGCCGATCCTGCCGCCGGTCGATGGTTTCCTCTCGCTCGACAAGGAAAAGTTCGCCGCCGCCTTCGCGGCCGATGTCGATCCTGAGATTGCCGCCTTCATGGCCGACTCCCAGGTCCCGTGGGGCGTCGAAGCGGCAGCCGGCGCCGTCACCGCTCCGGCCTGGAAGGAGAAGCCGAGCTTCTATCTGGTCGCGACCGACGACCACATGATCCCGCCGGCCGCCCAGCGCCAGATGGCAAAACGCGCTGGCTCCACCGTGGTCGAAACATCCGGCAGCCACGCCATCTACGTCTCGAAGCCGGAAGCGGTCGCCAAGCTGATCGAGCAGGCAGCGCAGGCGAGCGAATAAGCGATATCAACCGGCAACGAAGGCAAAAGGGCGAAGCGCGACGCGTCGCCCTTTTGCTTGTCCCGAAGACAATCCGGAAGATCCTGGTGGACGCCATTGCCGGCCCTGTTGCCGCCAGATCTTTGGTTAGAATTTCTGACCGCCCCATGCTCGATCGGCACCTCGATCGAACGGATCGCCCTTTCTATCTTCTGTCTCACCGGCGCTCAGGCCCAACGCCCGAGCCGGACTCAAACAGAAACGCACCTTTCGAAAGGGCATATCCATGGAAAATGTTCACGGAAAAGTCGTGGCCGTGACCGGCGCAAGCAGCGGCATCGGCGAAGCCGCTGCGAAGCTGCTGGCGGCTGCCGGAGCCAAGGTCGTGATTGGCGCACGCCGGTCCGACCGGCTGGAACGCATCGCCGGCGAAATCGCCGGCGCCGGCGGCGAGGTCCGCTTTCGCGTGCTCGACGTTACCGACCGCGGCGACGTCGCCGCCTTCGCCCGCTTTGCCCAGGCCGAATTCGGCCGCCTCGATGTCATCGTCAACAATGCCGGCGTGATGCCGCTGTCGCCGCTGGCAGCGCTCAAGGTCGACGAGTGGGACCGCATGGTCGACGTGAACATCAAGGGTGTGCTCTATGGTATCGCCGCGGCCCTGCCGATCATGAGCGCGCAAGGGGACGGGCAGATCATCAACATCTCCTCGATCGGCGGCCATTCCGTGTCGCCGACGGCCGCCGTCTATTGCGCCACCAAGTTCGCCGTCCGGGCGATCTCGGACGGCCTGAGGCAGGAGACCGACCGCATCCGCGTTACCGTCATCTCGCCCGGAACGACGACCTCCGAACTCGCCGATACGATCAGCGATTTGACCGCACGAGAAACCATGAAGGAATGGCGGGCCGTCTGCATCAGTCCTGACGCCATCGCGTCGTCGATCGCCTACGCCATCGGACAGCCCGACGATGTCGACGTCAGCGAGATCATCGTGCGCCCGACGGCGAGCCCGCATTGAGGCCATGTGCTCCGGGGATCAAAGCGACTGAAGGCACGCCTCGAGCGTGCCTTTTCGTTCTGCAGCAGCATTCAAATCAATAGCGTTGACTAATCAATTAGTATTCGCTATTTATTTATCCATGATGATCGAAACCGCTCCCATCACCGCCGTCATGCGCGCCCTTGCCGATCCGACCAGGCGCGCCGTGTTCGAGCGCATCGCCAATGCCGACGAGATCACCGTCGTTGAACTGACGCGCGGCAGCGGCGTGACGCAGGGCGCGATTTCGCAGCACCTCAAGTCGCTGAAACAGGCGGGTCTCGTCGCCGAGCGTCCGGAGGGCCGCAACGTCTATTACCGCGCCGAGCCCGAGGGCCTGGCGCCGCTCGTCGACTGGATGAGCCACTACGGTACCTTCTGGCGTGACCGCTTCGCCAATCTGCGCACCCTTCTCAAGGAGATCGATCCATGACCGACGCAGCAGCCTTGAAACTCGAGACCCAGGATATCGTCGTCGACGAGGTCTTTCCGCATACGCCCGAGACGATCTGGAGGACGCTGACCAACGGCGAATTGATGGGCCGATGGATCATGCCGCCGACCGGCTTCCAACCGGTGGAAGGCACCCATTTCACCTTCCGGACGACGCCCGCCGGCGCATGGGACGGGACCATCCGTTGCCAGGTGCTGGAGGTGCGCCCGCATGAGCGTTTCGTCTACTCCTGGAAAGGTGGCGACGAAGGCAACAGCGGCTATGGCTCGCGTCTCGATACGGTCGTCACCTGGACGCTGACGAAGGTCGACAACGGCACCCGCCTCCGGCTCGTTCATTCCGGCTTCGTCACGCCGAAGAACGACAGCGCCTATGCCAACATGAGCAATGGCTGGCCGAAGGTCCTGTCGCGACTCGGCACCATTACCGACGAACAGCATTGAAGCCCAGGCCGGGTCGCCATAGCGATCCGCCCCCCCCCCGAAACAGGCAAAGTGATTGGGCGGCGTCGCCCTCGCAGCCACGCGCAAGGCTTTGCCGTGCCCGAGACTGGAGCGAATGTATGAGCAAGTCCTATATCGGCGGATGCGCCTGCGGTGCGATCCGCTACGAGATCTCAGGAGAACCGGTCTTCTCCAACGACTGCCAGTGCCGTGATTGCCAGCACGAAAGCGGGACCGGGCACGGATCGCATATGACGTTCCGCCGCGAGGGCGTGAAGCTCGAAGGTCAGGCCTCGCATTGGGACATGGTCGCCGACAGCGGCCATTTGAAGACGCGCGGCTTCTGCCCCAGCTGCGGCTCTCCGGTCTACATGACCTTCTCAGCCATGCCGGAGTTCTTCAGCGTTCGCGCTGCAAGCCTCGACGATCCCAGCCGTTACAGACCGCAAGCGGTGACCTACGCCGTGCGCGGCCTTGCCTGGGACCGTCTCGATCCGAATTTGCAGAAATTTGGCCGGATGCCGACGGAGTAGCGAAGCAACAGCCTCAGCCAACGGGTGAAGTCTTCCATTCCCCGCCGGATGTCCTTGGCATTGTCAGCCGGCATCCCCTTCTCCGGTCGAGACCACATGTCGTGGCGCGCGACCCGGGCGGCGGAGGGCACCATGTCGTCGAACCAATTCGCATTCGATCTCGGCTGTCCCCAGCCAGCGCCGGCAATCGACATCCTCTACTTCGCGCTGCTTCCGGACGAGCCGGCTGCCACGAAGGCACTGGCGATTGCCGAAAGGGATTTCGCCGACCAGATGGCGGATGGCTTCATCTATCGGCCCGATCGCCTGCACGTCTCTGTCGACAAGCGCTGGCAGGGCCGCGGCTTGCCCGACTTCGCGGTTGCGGATGCGCTGCGGCAGGGTGACCGCGTCGACGTGCCAGCGGTCGAGATCCGCCTCGACAGGTTGGTCAGCAACGGCAATGGCCGCGACCGGCCGCGCGCCCTGACGACGCGCGACGCCGCGCCGGGCTTCAGCGCGCTGGTCCGGCAGATCGAGGCGCTCAAACGCCCGCTCATGGCAATCCCCCATATGACGCTCTACCGGAACGATCGGGTCGCGCCGGATCTCCGCGTTTCCGAACCGGTCTCCTGGGTGGCGCGCGAACTCGTTCTGATCCATGCCCGCAAGGGGGCGGGCTCTACGAAGATCCTCGCCCGCTGGCCGCTATTGCCGTCGCGCTGAAGTCCAGGCGGAAGGTAGCCGCACACCTTGGTGATGTGCCAGTCCGGCTCCGACGGTGACCCCGCCCTTACGCGGGCGGAATGAAGGGTTGGCTGATCGTCTGGAACACCGGAAGCGCTTCAAGCATGTCCGCATGCGCCTGCAGACGCGGATAGCGTCCCATCGCGACCAGATCGCGATGCACCTCCTTGAGGAAGCGCAACACAGCCGCAACGGCGATATCCACATGGCCGATGCGCTCGCCGAACCAGTAGGCGCCCGTGCTTTGCGCGCGGCTCGTTTCGAGCACTTGAAGCGTCTCTTCGATCTGGCGGCGGCAGCGGTCGACCCAGAGTGCCGAGACCGCCCCGTGCAACCGCTTCTCGTAGAACAGGCTGACGGCCTTGTCGCCGAGGCCCGTGGCGAGCGTCGCGATTCTCAGCGCCCGGTGGCGCGCCGGTTCCGTTCGCGGGAACAGGACCCGTTCGTCGGAAACGAGACTGTCGAGATAATCGAGAATGATATGGCTGTCGGTAAGCACCGTCCCATCGTCCAGAACCAGCGTCGGCACGCGCGTCAGCGGATTGTAGGCCCGAAGCTCGTCGGCATTGCCGAAGGACGACCAGGGACGATGTTCGAACGGGATGTCGTAAAGGCTGAGCGCGATGCCCACGCGTCGCACGAAGGGGGAGTCATATTGGCCGATCAGGATCATCTTGCTGTCTCCCACCTGTGCTGGATGCTTCACGGAACAATAGGCCTGCCGATCATGTCAAAGCCAGAGCGACGTCGGCGCAACCCGAAACCGCACCCTAGTTCTTAGCGACTTGCGGAGCGCCTTGGGAATGCCGATAAGCGCGACCAACGAACGATACGGGAGGAGCCCATGGACGTTTCCGAAATCATCATCGCCGGCGATACGCCCGGTATCGAATGGCGCCTACCGGTTTTCCGTTTCAAGGGCAGAACGGCCGCTGCACCGAAGACCTACATCCAGGCGGCGCTGCACGCCAACGAACTGCCGGGCACCGCACTTGCCCATTTCCTGCTGCAGCGGCTGCAGCAGGCGGAGAAAGACGGCGCCATCCTCGGCGACATCACCGTCGTGCCCCAGGCAAATCCGATCGGCACCGCGCAGTCGCATTTCGGCGAGTTGCAGGGCCGCTTCGACCTCGGCTCACGCACGAACTTCAACCGTGATTTTCCGCTGATCACGCTTGGCGACCGTGACCGGCTGATCGACGATCTCGACCGCTACTCGGCGACGGATCGGCTGAAACGGCAGCTGCTGCATATGGCGCTCGGCGCCGACCTGATGCTCGATCTTCATTGCGACGACGAGGCGCTGCAATACGCCTATATCGACGACGCCTTCTGGCCGGAAGCGGGCGACCTCGCCTCGGCGCTCGATATGGAGGCGGTCTTCCTTTCGGACGGCGAAAGCTCCGCCTTCGAGGAGGCTGTCGCCTATGCCTGGAAATACGAAACCGGGCAGAAGAAGACACGCCTGCCGGGACGCCTCTCGGTGACGGTCGAGCTTCGCGGCACGCGCGACGTTTATCCGGAGCTTGCTCGCAAGGATGCCGAAGGGGTCTTCCGCTTCCTCGTCGCCCGCGGCGTCATTACCGGTGACGAAGAAACGATTGCACCCTTCGCTGGCATCATCGCACCGCTCGACAACATCGAGATGATCAGGGCCCCTGAGGCCGGCGCCATCCTGTTCCACCGGGATATCGGCGAGAGCGTGAAGGCAGGCGATCTGCTCGCAACGATCCTTACGCGCCCCGGCCAGGCGGACGGCGCCCTCGAGGTGCGCGCGCCGCAGGACGGGCTGATCGTCACCCGCGTCTCGACCCGCCTTGCACGCCGGCGCTCGGACTTGATGAAGATCGCCTGCGCTGCGCCGTCGAGCGCCGGGCGCAAACCCGGGTCGCTTGAAGCCTAGGGCCTGGGATTGAATGTTCAAGCGGCCGTCACGCCCCCGTGGCGGCCGTCATCTTTGGGCTGTCGAGCAGAATGGTCGAGCGCAACGTCTTGATCTCGGCGATCTGCTCGAATTCACTCCAGAGCAGGCGTTTGTAATCCGCGACGTCGCGCACCGCGATCTTCAGAAGAAAATCGAAATCGCCGGCGACCGTGTGGCATTCCACCACCTCCGGCATGCGCGACACCAGCTCGATGAAGCGCTGGCCGACCTTGCTTGCGGTGCGCTCCAGCGTCACCTCGACGAAGGCCTGGAAGCCGATGCCGGCTGCCTTCGGATCGACGACCACCGTCTGGCGGATGACGCCGGCCGCATAGAGCCGGGCAAGGCGGCGCGACAGCGGCGCCGGCGAGAGCCCGACTCTCGCCGCAAGCGCGTTGTTGCTGAGCGATGCATCCTCCACCAGAAGACGGATAATCCGCCGGTCGATCTGATCCAGTTCCACCGCCATCTTCTCAACCATCATCGCCCCCAACGCTTCGATTTCGGCTTCAGGGAATATGCCGCAGCACGCAAATCAGCAAATGAATTGCAGAATTTTGCGCAAATAGCACGCTGTCGATATTGTCTCCGTGGCAAATATCGCATCGATTTTGCGCTTGCGCTGACTTAAGAAGAAAGCCGCAGGGCAGCCGGAGGAACGGCGGCCGGCAGGCTTTCTCGACCGATAACGCATCGCTGCCACTCAAGGGGGAATTTCCGGCATGTTCGACGCTCTGATCCGCCAACCCGATGATCCGTTGCTGGCCCTGATCGGGCTTTACCGCAAGGACGAGCGCCCCGGAAAGGTCGATCTCGGCGTCGGCGTCTACCGCGACGAAACCGGCCACACCCCGATCTTTCGCGCCGTCAAGGCAGCGGAGAAGCGCCTGCTCGAAACGCAGGACAGCAAGTCCTATGTCGGCCCCGAGGGCGATCTCGTCTTCATCGATCATCTCTGGACGCTGGTCGGTGGCGATACCATCGATCGCAGCCATATCGCCGGCGTGCAGACGCCGGGCGGTTCCGGCGCTCTCCGGCTCGCGGCCGACCTCATCCACCAGATGGGCGGCAAGCGCATCTGGATCGGGCTGCCGAGCTGGCCAAACCATGCCAGCATCTTCAAGACCGCTGGCCTTGAGCCCGCCGGTTACCCGTTCTTCGACGTGCCGACGCAGAGCGTGCTCTTCGACAACATGATAACGGCGCTCCAGAGCGCTGCTGCCGGCGACGCCGTGCTGCTGCATGCGAGCTGCCACAACCCGACGGGCGGCGTCATCACGCAAACGCAGTGGATGGAGCTTGCCGCCGTCATCGCCGAGCGCGGCCTGCTGCCGCTCGTCGACCTTGCCTACCAGGGTTTCGGCCGCGGTCTCGACGAGGATGTCGCCGGTCTCCGCCACCTGATCGGCGTCGTTCCGGAAGCGCTGGTTGCCGTTTCCTGCTCCAAGTCCTTCGGGCTCTATCGCGAGCGCGCCGGCGCGATCTTCGCGGTGACGGCCTCCTCGTCTTCGGCCGATACGGTCCGCTCCAACCTCGCCGGCCTTGCCCGCACCAGCTACTCGATGCCGCCGGATCACGGTGCTGCAATCGTGCGGATAATCCTTTCCGACGCCGAGCTCAAGCGTGACTGGCAAGCAGAACTCGAAACCATGCGGCTGCGCATCACCAACATCCGCCGCGCGCTCGCCGAAGGCTTGCGCGATCGCTGGCAGGCGCTCGGCGCCGTCGCCAGCCAGGAAGGCATGTTCTCGCTGCTTCCGCTTGCCGAGGCCGACGTCATGCGGCTTCGGAACGAGCACGGCATCTACATGCCCGGTTCCGGCCGCATCAACATTGCCGGCCTGAAGACGGCGGAAGTCGACGGCGTCATCGCCAACTTCAAGAACCTCTGAGGACCATGATGGCCGAGCACAGCATCGACGCGACAGAAACCCCGACTGAACGCCATCGCCTCTACGAGGATGCGCTGGCGATCCTGACGGGCACGCTGATCATGTCGCTCGGCATCATCATCTACAGCAAGGCGATGCTGCTCACGGGCAGCACGTCGGGCCTGGCACTGCTTCTGCAATATGCGACCGGCGCCGAGTTCTGGCTGGTCTTTTCGCTCGTCAACCTGCCCTTCTACGTCCTGGCGGTCAAACGGCTCGGCTGGATGTTTGCGCTGCGCACCTTCATCGCCGTCAGCCTCGTCTCGCTGTTTTCTCGGCTGACGGCCGGCTGGGTGGAGATCGCCCGGCTTGACCCGATCTACGCGGCGGTTGTCGGCGGCGGGCTGATGGGCATGGGCCTGTTGATCCTCTTTCGCCATCGCACCGGGCTTGGCGGCATCAACATCGTCGCGATCTATCTCCAGGAAAGGTTCGGCATCCGTGCCGGCTATTTCCAGCTGGCGGTCGATCTCACCATTCTGGCTGCCGCCTTCTTCGTGTTGCCGCCATCGAACCTGGTGCTCTCGGTGATCGGGGCCGCTGTCGTCAACATGACGCTGGCGATCAATCACAAGCCGGGACGCTACGCCGGCGTGACCTGACGCAAGGTCTCGGTCTTCCCTCCCGCGCATCGGGCGGCTATCACTCCTGCCACGCTTTGAAATTGCGCGATTCCCAGCGGCGCGGCCGTTCGGAATTGCTCGCTGCGGCTGGAGCATGGGAATGACGGTTACGATTTACGGCATCAAGAACTGCGACACGATGAAGAAGGCCCGCACCTGGCTCGACGGCCGGGGCATCGCCTATCGCTTCCACGACTATAAGGCCGAGGCCATCGACCGCCCGCATCTCGAGCGCTGGTGCAAGGAGGCCGGATGGGAAACGGTGCTGAACCGCGCCGGCACGACTTTCCGCAAGCTCGACGAGGCCGACAGGCAGGGCCTCGACGAACAGAAGGCGATTGCGCTGATGCTCGCCCAACCCTCGATGATCAAGCGTCCGGTGCTCGAAGCGGACGGCAATCTGCTGATCGGCTTCAAGCCGGACCTCTACGAGGCCGTACTCGCCAAAGCCTGACCCCCATTTGGAGCGACGACGATGTCGAAGACCACGCGCGCCACGCAGATGCTTTCGAAGGCCGGTGTCACCTTCAGCGTGCATGCCTATGACTATGATCCCAATGCGGAGCGCGTCGGCCTGCAGGCAGCCGAGGCGCTCGGCGAGGATCCGAGCCGGGTGCTGAAGACGCTGATGGCTGAAGTCGACGGCAAGCCGGTCTGCTGCGTCGTTCCCTCGGATCGTGAGGTCAGCATGAAGAAGCTCGCCGCCGCCTTCGGCGGCAAGTCGGCGGCGATGATGAAGCCGGCGGATGCCGAGCGGCTGACCGGTTACCATGTCGGCGGCATCAGCCCGTTCGGCCAGAAAAAACATGTGCCGACGGCAATCGAGGAGGCCGCACTTGCCGAAGTGCAGGTCTACATCAATGGCGGACAGCGCGGTCTGCAGGTGCGGCTTGCACCCCGCGACGCCCAAACCGCGCTAAAGGCGATCGCGGCACCGCTCATCGCCTGAGGCACTGCCATCAAAATATCACAGATGCCTTATACGAGCCGCTGATGCGGGGACGAAATGTGCAATTTTTGCATGCACGCCCGCCTTGGAACGGCGTCGGGTCTCTCACATGGCATTTGCAAGATTTCCCAGCGCGAAGCGTCTTCTGAAGCGCCTCGCCGTCGGCACGGCTGCGCTCGTCGCGGCCCTAGTCATCTACCTCGTCGGTCTTCAGTGGACCGGCAATTTCCATACGCTCGTGGCCGGTGAGGTCTACCGTTCGGCACAGCCGACGCCGGAGGCGATCGCCGCCTATTCCAAGGCCTACGGCATCCGCACCATTCTCAACCTGCGCGGCGAAAAGCCGGACGAGCGCTGGTATCGCGAAGAGGTTGCCGCCGCCGAGCGCAACGGTATCCGGCTCATCAACTTCCCCATGTCCGCTTCGGCCGAGATCGACCGCAAGGAAACCGACGCGCTGATGGCGATCCTCAGGGACGCGCCAAAGCCGCTTCTGATCCACTGCAAGGCCGGCGCCGACCGCACCGGCCTCGTCTCGACGATCTACCTGCAGCAGATCGCAGGGGTCGACGAGGAAACGGCCGAGTGGCAGCTTTCGCCGCTCTATGGACACGTGGCCATTCCCTATCTCTCCGGCACCTTCGCCATGGACGAGACCTGGGAAGCGCTGGAGAAGTCGTTCGGGCTGAGCAGCTAGGCGACGACGGCGTCCCAGATTGACGCTCGTTCCGGCGGGGCCCCTCATCCGGCCTGCCGGCCACCTTCTCCCCACAAGCGGGGCGAAGGAGACGCATGGCACCCGTTCGTCTCAGCAACGACGACCTCCCTCTCCTGTGACGGCTCCGGTCGGCGGCGCTACGAACAGCACGCCAGCACGCCCCCTCTCCCCACCTGCGGGGTAACTTGCCTGGAAGGCGCTACCCGATCGTTCGCCGGTACCCTGTTTGAGAACTGACGTGCTCTACCTGAGCTTCGCCAGCAGCCCCGTGAGCTGCCGCGCCTCCGCTTCTGTCAGCCGGGCGCCGACATGGGCCTCTATCGAAGGCCCATAAGTCTGCCACATGCGCGCGCGCAGCGCCCTTCCGGCCTCGGTGACGACAACCCATTGGCCGCGACCGTCGGCGTCGAAGGCTTCGCGACGGACCAACCCCTCTTTGACCAGGCGATCGATCAGGCGGGACAAGTTATACTGCGCGAGCAAGGTGCGCGCCTCGATCTCGAAGGGCCGCAGCCGGCCGTCTTCGGCCTGAACCAGTTCCCACAACACGTCGTACCAGCCAAGCGGTGGCAGGCTGGCCCCCTTGAAATCGGCCTCGATCCGAGCAAGCACGCATTCCCGTGCGCGCATCAGCCCGATCCAGGCCGCGGTCGTTTCGGGGCCAGGGCCCTTCTCGTCGATTTTCGTCTCTTTGCTCATAGATGCAATTACATCCATCTTGAAAGTCGAAGCAAGCCCACATACATGCATATGCATCTACTTTACCTCAACCGGGAGATTGCCATGCTTACCCTCGTCAGCCACCATCTCTGCCCCTATGTGCAGCGTGCCTCGATCGCGCTCGACGAAAAAGGCGTTCGCTTCGAGCTGACCTATATCGACCTCAAGGCCAAGCCCGACTGGTTCCTGAAAATCTCCCCGCTCGGCAAGGTGCCGCTGTTGCAGGTGCCGCAGCAGAGCGGCGAAACGGTACTGTTTGAAAGCTCCGTCATCGCCGAATATGTCGAGGAAAGCCAAGCCGGCCCGAAGCTTCACCCCGAAGATGCGCTGGAGCGCGCCCGTCATCGCGGCTGGATGGAATTCGGCTCGTCGATCCTTTCGGATCTCTGGGGCTTCGAGACTGCTCAGGACCGGGAAACCTACGAACAGAAACGCCAGGCGGTGGCCGGCAAACTTGCGACCATGGAAGCGGCACTTGGCGAAGGTCCCTACTTTGCCGGTACACAATTTTCGCTCGTCGATGCGGTCTTCGCACCGATCTTCCGTTACTTCGATCTCTTCGACACGCTTGCAGATCACGGCATTTTCGACGGACTCGATCGTGTCGGCGCCTGGCGCAAGGCGCTCGCCGAGCGGCCGAGCGTCAAGGCGGCCGTGACGCCGGATTACGGTGAGCGGCTGATGACCTTCCTCAGGGAGCACGACGCCTATCTGCTGCGCGCCGGACAGGCATAGCGAAGAGCGCGTGATCACGCCGTCCTTCAGTTTGGCGCGCGCCTGCTCTATGACAGGGCGCAAGCCATGCTGGAGGAGCGCCTTGTGACCGACATGATCTCGACCCTTACGGTTCTTGAGCCCTATCCCGGCGTCTATGCCTACTATGACGGGCGTGTTGCCGGAGTGCGGCTCTATTCGCAGGCGGCGAACTGGCTCGATGACGGCGCCTACGAACTCGGCGTCGCCTCCTATGCCATCGTCGACGGCGCGCAAGCGCTGGTCTACGACACGCATATCTCGCTCGATCACGCCCGGGCGATCCGCAACCATCTCGAAAGCCTTGGCGTCACCGCGATCCGCGTCGTGCTCAGCCATTGGCATAAGGACCATGTGGCCGGAAATGCGGTCTTTGCCGATTGCGAGATCATCGCCCTCAAGCTGACGGCAGCGAAACTTGAAGAAAACCGCGAGAAGATCGAAACGGCGACGCCGCCGATCCAGCCCCTCGTGATGCCGAACCGCCTGTTCGACGAGACGCTTGCACTGACCGTCGGCGCACGCCGGGTCGAACTGCATCACTTCGCCATCCATAGCGCCGATGGCAACGTGATCTGGCTGACCGAGGAGAAGTTGCTGCTGGCGGGCGATACGCTTGAGGATACGACGACCTTCATCAGCGAGGCTGAGCAGACGGCGACGCACATCGCGGAACTCAAGCGCCTGCGGCAATGGCAGATTGCTCGGATTCTACCCGCCCATGGCGACCGCGAACGCATCGCCAGCGGCGGCTACGGACCGAAACTGATCGATGCCAATCGCGGCTATCTCGAGCGGCTGACCCGCGCGATCGCGACCGGTTCTGCCATCGGCACACTCAAGGAATTCGCCGCCGAGGATATCGCCTCCGGCGCGATCCTCTATTTCGCGCCTTATGAGGCTGTGCACAGGAGCAATGTCGAGCGGGTGCGTGCGGCCCTCGGCGCGCGCTGATTGCACGAAACCTCCCGGGCTCAGCCTTCATTTTCGCCGCAAAGCGCTCTAAGTCTTCTTCTTCCGATTTCAGAAAGACAGGTAGATCATGACCTTTCCCGCCAATACGCCCGATCCGATCGACCCGGTGAAACTCGACAAGCTCGCGGAAGTCGCGATCCAGGTCGGCCTGCAGCTTCAGCGCGGTCAGGACCTTGTCATGACTGCGCCGGTCGCGGCGATGCCGCTTGTTCGCCTGATCACCAAGCACGCCTACAAGGCCGGTGCCGGCCTCGTGACGACGCTCTATTCGGACGAGGACACGACGCTTTCGCGTTATGCCTATGCACCGGACGAGAGCTTCGACCGGGCAAGCGACTGGCTGTTCAAGGGCATGGCCGAAGCTTTCGCCGGTGGTGCAGCGCGGCTTGCGATCTCCGGCGACAACCCGATGATGCTTTCGGCGCAGGATCCGGCCAAGGTGGCGCGGGCCAACAAGGCAAATTCCATTGCCTATAAGCCGGCGCTCGAAAAGATCTCGAACTTCGACATCAACTGGAACATCGTTTCCTACCCGAACCCGTCCTGGGCGAAGCTCGTCTTCCCGAACGACCCGGAAGAGGTTGCCGTCGAGAAGCTCGCCAACGCCATCTTCGCCGCCTCGCGCGTCGATGTCGCCGATCCGGTGGCCGCCTGGAAGGAGCACAACGCCAACCTCGCCCGGCGCTCGGCCTGGCTGAACGGCGAGCGCTTTGCCGCGTTGCACTTTACCGGCCCGGGCACCGATCTGACCGTCGGGCTTGCCGATGGCCATCTCTGGTGCGGCGGCGCATCGGAGGCCAAGAACGGCGTCACCTGCAACCCGAACATCCCGACCGAGGAAGTGTTCACGACGCCGCATGCGCTGCGCGTCGAAGGCCATGTCTCCTCGACCAAGCCGCTGTCGCACCAGGGCACGCTGATCGACAACATCCAGGTGCGTTTCGAGGGCGGCCGGATCGTCGAAGCCAAGGCATCGCGCGGCGAGGAAGTACTGAACAAGGTGCTAGACACCGACGAGGGCGCGCGCCGGCTCGGCGAAGTGGCTCTGGTGCCGCATTCCTCGCCGATCTCGGCAAGCGGCATCCTGTTCTACAACACGCTGTTTGATGAAAACGCCTCGTGCCACATCGCGCTCGGCCAGTGCTATTCCGGCTGTTTCGTCGACGACACCAAGCTGACGCCGGAACAGATCCGCGCCCAGGGCGGCAATTCCAGCCTGATCCACATCGACTGGATGATCGGTTCGGGCCAGGTCGACATCGACGGCGTGCGCGCCGATGGTAGCCGCGTTCCGGTCATGCGAAAGGGTGAATGGGCCTGATCACGGCCCCTCCCCGGTCTCGTCCGACCTGAAAGGCTTGTGGCCGCCACAACACATGCGGCGGCCTTTTCTATTGGGGAAACTGCCCCTTCAGCCGTTGGCAGCCCGCTTCAGACGCGGCATCTCCGCCGATTGGTAGAGGGACAGCACGTGGCCATCGGGATCGGCGAATTCTGCCGACCAGCCGCCGGGCGCATGGCTCACCGGCGTGACGATGGTGGTTCCCTTTTCAGCGAGGCCCGCGACCACATCGTCGATGCCGCCCTCGGCGAGATCGAACACGACGATCGGTGTGTTGCCCGGCTTGCTCTCCACGACGAAGAAGATCAACTCGACCTCGTCTTCTATCTTCGCCATCAGCCAGGAACCGGCTTCGTCGTCCTCCATGCGCTGGACGTTGAGACCCAGAACATCACGGTAGAAGGCTTCCGTGCGGGTGAGATCCGAGACGAAGTAGCAGATGGCCCCGATACGTGGTTTCGACAACATTGGTTGCTTCCCTTGTGTTTGTTACGCCGGCTTGTTGCCGCCGGTTGCCGTTTCGTGAGACACGCGCGGCGAAAAATTGATCGCGAAGAGATGGCCGTCCGGATCGTGGCTGGCAAAGGCGGCGCGGCCGCCGCGGGTGACCGGCAGCAGGGCCTGACGAATACGGCCGCTTTCGAGCGGATAGCGAAGTCCGGTCAGCTCCAGATTGGTCTCGACATGGCCGGCATCGCGCCAGGCCCGGCGCAGCATCAGGATGCGCTGGCGCAGCGCTTCATCGGAAATGCCGAGGAGATGACGGATTTCGAGGCGATTGTGGCCGCCGATCGCCAGCAGCATCACGATCCTGAGGCTCGGGGAAAGCGTGACGGCGAAGGCCAGCGGATCGCCAGAGCGCCGCTCTTCCACTTCGGGAACGTCCGCTTGGAGCTCCCGGCGCAAACGGCGAGCAGCGGTGCGCGCCTGCATCGCTGCGAGCTTGCGGAGAACACCGCAGAACCAGGCGCGATCGCCGCCGGTTGGAAAACGCCCTGCCTTGAGCGCGACGATCAGCGCCTCATGCAGCAAATCCTCCGCTTCGGCCGCACGGCGGCTTTGCCGCCTCGCGAAACGGAGGAGATCGGAATAGAGCGCTGGCGTCAGATGCTCGGTCATCAGGGCGTGCGCTTCTTTGAGGATTGACGTTGCCGGCAATGTGAAGCGCATGCGCTGTGGTTGCAAGCCCTGCTTTCAGGCGCGCGCCGGTCGCACCTTCGGGGCGAGTTGCGCGCGCTGGCTGAGCCAGACGCTGGCGAAGACGACGAGGATGCCGAGCGCCTGCACCGGCGTCAGTTGCTCGCCGAGCACGCCCCAGCCGAGCAGGATGGCAACGACCGGGCTCAGGAAACCGAGCGGCGAGACGGCAGAAGGTTCGAGGCGCGACAGGCCGCGGAACCAGAGCAGATAGGTGAAGGCGGCGCCGATCAGGCCGAGATAGGCGAGACCGAAGACGTTGGCGGTGGTCAGCGACGGCAGCGACGGCTCGAAGAACAGCGCCACCGGCACGAGCATGAGGCCACCGGCCGCCAATTGCCAGGCAGTGAAGGTGAGCGGCGGAACCGGCGGCGCCCAGTGGCGGCTCAGCACCGTGCCGAAGGCCATGGAGACGGCTCCGGCGAGACCAGCGAGCACCCCGAGCGGATCGAGCGCGGCGCCCGGCGTCAACACCAGCAGGGCGACGCCGGCAATGCCCGCAAGGCCGGCAACCACGCTGAGCAGGCGGATCGGCGAGCCCAGGAAGACGCGCGACAACAGGATGACGATCAGCGGCTGAACGGCACCGACGGTTGCGGCGACGCCGCCTGGCAGCCTGTAAGCGGAAACGAACAGCATGGCCCAGAAGAAGGAGAAGTTGAGCGCGCCGAGCACGAAGGTCCGCGGCCACCAGATACCGTCCGGCAGGCGCCGCACAATCAGGAGCAGGAGCAACCCCGCCGGCAGGGCCCGCAGCATGGCAACCGTCAACGGATAGCCATACGGCAGGAACTCTGTGGTGACGAGATAGGTGCTGCCCCAGATGGCCGGTGCCAGCGCGGTCAAGGCAAGGTCGACGGTGCGGTTCGAAGTCATATCTTTACCTCAAGAATCTCTATATCAAGATAAAATGACGATAACGCGGTTTATCTCTAAGTCAAGATACTCTATGCTGAGATAAATGCATGGAGGTTTTGATGGATCGCGTCGACAGGATTTTGGCCCAATGGCACCGGGAGCGGCCGGACCTCGATGTTTCGGCCATGGGCCTGCTTGGCCGGCTCTCACGGGTTTCGACACATATCGCCCGGGAAATCGAGAAGTCGTTCTCCGAGCGCGGATTGAATGCGTCGAGCTTCGACGTGCTCGCGACGCTTCGTCGGTCCGGACCGCCCTATCGGCTTTCGCCCGGAGAACTTCTGGATACGACCATGGTCAGCTCCGGCACCATGACCAACCGCATCGACCAGCTTGAAAAGGCCGGGCTCGTCGAACGGATCGCCAATCCCGAGGACAGGCGGGGGGTGATCATCGCCTTGACGGACGAGGGCTTGCGCCGTGTCGACGAGGCCGCGACCGCGCATGTGGCAAACCAGCATCGCGTCGTTTCCGCGCTGTCGCCCGAGGAACGCGTAGTGCTCAACGCACTGCTGCGCAAATATCTCGCGACCTTCGAGTAGCCGCGATCACAAACTGGAGGCAAGCCGACGGACACGCTCCAGATGCGCCTTGCGCTTGGCGTCGGTCGCCCGGTCCATGTCGTGCAGCGCGAGCATGCGGAAGTTCAGTCCCTTGGCGCAGAAGGCGGCGATGCCGCGCTTCAAAAGCCGCTTCACCGGATTACCCATGTAGAGATGCACCACCCACCAGGGCGAGCCGGTCGTCGTCAGCGCCCAGAAGAGCTTGATATTGTGGAGCCGCGGGATGATGCGGCCGCCGGCCGGGTCGTTGTCGAAGGCGATGCCCGGCGCAAAGACGCGATCGAAGAAGCCCTTCAGGATCGCCGGAAAATTGAACCACCATTGCGGGAAGACGAGCACCAGCCCATCGGCCGCCTGCAGCCGGCCGATCCAATCTGCCGCGCCTGACCGATCATAGGTGTCGGTGAAGTAACTGCCGCGCTCGGCGACGCTGAGGCGCGGATCGAAATCCTCGCGATAGAGATCGAGTAAGTCGACCGAATGTCCCCTCGCCTCCAAGGCGGCGCGCGCTTCACGCGCCACGTTCGCGGCAAAACTGTCTTCGAGCGGGTGGGCAAGCACGAGCAGAATGCGCATGCGGTGTTCCTAACATATCGATCTGGAATCAAGATCCGTCGCCGGGAAAATGAGCTTAAAAATCAACCGAATACAATGCCGTTTTTCGCGACCGTCAGGCCGCGCCGAGGAGGCAGTCATGCGAGCCGACACGCTCGCTCCCTAGACCGCCAGCAGCCGCCTTCTTCAGAACGGGGATTTGCCCGATCCTGCCCGGGCTTCCAGCGCCAGTGTGTCGAAGACGGAGGGCGAGCGGCGCACTGACCAGGCGGAAATCAATTGCGCGGCGGCGTCATCGGCGGCCTGTCCCGGACCAAGCTCCAGATCGTAACACTGTCCGACGTGAATGCGGTGAAAATCATCTGCGGCGCTGCCGATCGGCCGGTCGGCGCGAAGCCGTTCGCGCCGGATGAGTTCGTCGCGTTCACAATGAAGCGCGACAAAAAACACATCGAACGGCTGAAGCATCACCGCGAGCTCAGACGCCCAGCCGGGCTCTTCGAGAATGTGCTCCAGCAGGAGATTGTTGCCGGCTGACGCATAGGCGACCAGCGAGCGGTGAAAACCGTCGAAGAAACGCGCCCGGTGTTCCTTCCAACGAAAATCGCCGCGGCGGAACCTTTCCATTGGCACCGTCCCCGAAGCGCGAAGATGGTCGATCGAAACATGCCAGAACGGCGCGCCGATCTGCGCCTGGACCGCCCGCGCCAGCGTCGATTTCCCGCTGCTGGAAGCGCCGTGGATGAAGATAATCTTGGCTCGCTCGACCATGCCGGGCTCCGTCACTTTCTTGCGAACGCTGGCGTTATGTCGTCGGCATGACAGCGTGATGACGCGCTAGAACAGGTTGCCCTGTTTCGGCGGGTCTCCCGCCGGGTCTGCGGGCTTCGGCTGCTTCTTGCGGGGCGCCGTCGGCGGAGAACCTGGCTCGCCCTCCCCGTCGCCGGCAATCGCCGACACGCGACCGTCGGCAAATTCCAGGCTTAGCGTCATCCCGACCGAGACGGACGCAGCCTGGCGCACCGGCCCGCCTTCGGCATCGCGCACCAGCGCAAAACCGCGCTGCAGGACGTTACGATAGGAAAGCGACTGCAGGATGCGATCCTGGGCGACGATGACGCTGCGCAGGCGTCGCACGTCGGCGCGCACGGCCGCATCGGACCGGGCAGCAAGCCCGGCGACGCGATCGGATGCCCGATGGATCTGGCCGATGAGGCGCGAGGGCAAGGCGCGCAGCGCAGCGTCGGCCGCAGAAACCCGCGCCTCGCCGCGATGGACTTGCCGCTCGACGATGCGGTCGGCCTTGTTCATGGCGTCGACCAGGCGCTGGCGACGCTCGGAAAGCTTGCCCTTGAGAAGATCGGCACGCAGCTCGGCAGACACGCGTTCGAACTGACGACGCTTGTTGGCCGTGTTCATCGTGAGCCCGCGCCCGAGCCCGAGTGCAGCCTCGTCGAAACGGCGGCGCGGCAGCGCCAGCAACTGGTCGAGCGACGGCAGCGCCCGCGCCAGAGACCGCACCGCCTGGCGGCGATTGTCCATCTGGCGCCCGACAGCCGACTTGAGGCGTGCCGACAGGCCGGAGAGACCGGCTTCGAGATCGGCCCTGACCGGCACCGCCATTTCCGCAGCACCCGTCGGCGTCGGCGCGCGCTGGTCGGCGGCATAGTCGATCAGCGTCCAGTCGGTCTCGTGGCCGACGGCCGAAATCAGCGGGATCCCGGAGGCGGCGGCGGCGCGCACGACGGCCTCGTCGTTGAAGCCCCAGAGGTCTTCGAGGCTGCCGCCGCCACGCGCGACGATCAGGACATCCGGCCGCGCAATCGGCCCGCCGGGCTCGATCGCGTTGAAGCCGCGGATCGCCGCTGCCACCTCGTCACCCGAGCCATCGCCCTGCACGCGAACCGGCCAGACGACGACATGGACGGGAAAGCGGTCGGCGATGCGGTGCAGGATGTCGCGGATGACGGCACCGGTCGGCGACGTCACGACGCCGATCACCTTGGGCATATAGGGCAGCTGCCGCTTGCGATTGGCGTCGAACAGCCCTTCGGCGGCCAGCTTGCGCTTGCGCTCTTCGAGCAGCGCCATCAGCGCGCCGGCGCCGGCCGGTTCCATCGTCTCGATAACGATCTGATACTTCGACGAACCCGGGAAGGTCGTGACCTTGCCGGTCGCGATCACCTCCATGCCCTCTTCCGGACGGAAGCGCAGGCGCGAGAAGGTGCCCTTCCAGATGACTGCATCGATGCGCGCCCGATCGTCCTTGAGCGCGAAATAGGCGTGGCCCGACGAATGAGGGCCGCGATAGCCGGAGATTTCGCCGCGCACGCGCACCTGGTCGAAGGCCTGTTCGACCGTTCGCTTGATCGAGCCCGAAAGCTCGGACACCGAATATTCGGTGAGGTTGCTCGGAGAATCGCTGTCGAAGAAAGAGGCCATTGCCTCTTTTACCGCACCCTTCGCCGAAGGCCAGCACATCCCTCACGCTTTCCACGCGCCAGGGGCGTGGCGCTCAAGGCGCCAGCGTATAGAGCCGGATGGGCGAGCCTTCCGAAACCGGCAGGGGCGACAGGAATGCCGGCACGCGCCCGGCGGCGAGATCCGCATAGAGACCACGCGGAGCGCGGGCAGCTATGACCTGCGTTTGAGCGTCAACGGCGCAGAAGGCGAGCACCGGCTGCCCCAGCTGGTGCAACAGGACGGCGGCGGCTTCGGGCTCGGCCAGGCCGATCTTCAGCTCGCGGAGCATGCCGCCGGCATTGCGATGATAGGGCGCGCTGAGCACGCGGTGTTCGGTGCGGCGAAGCAGCGTCGCGCCGATATCCGACGGTCCGACGACCAGCGACGGCGCCAGCCGCCCAATATCGGCAAGGGCGGCGTCGGTCAGGCACGCCTCGCCGTTCGTGACCGCTGCTTCCGCGGCAGCAAACCCGCTGATCCCCTTTTCCGCAAGCGTTCCGGCAACGGCCCACATCGCCGGAACGGAAACGAGCAGCGCTCCGACATAGAGAAGGGAGGCGCGGGCGCCAGCCGTTCCGCCGCTCGACCGCGCACGCAGGTCGGCAAGCAGCAGGGCCATCGGCACGATGGCGAGCAGGTTGGAAAATGCCATACCGCGAACCTGGACGAGGGCGATCGCCAGGCTCGAAAGCACCAAGGCAAGGAGCACCAGATGGAGATCGATCCGGTCGCGATGCAAGATGCGCCAGAGGCAGATGGCCGAGGCAAAGGCGCCGGTGAAATAGTAGGCGCCGATATTGGTCGGCTCCTGCGCAGCGATCAGCGTGACGGAACGGGCTTCGGAGATATGGTCGAGCCAGAGCTCGATGAGCAGCGGATCGAGACCGGCCAGTGGATTACCGAGGCATTGCGGCGCCACCGACAGGGCGACCGCGGCAACGACGAGACCGCAGAGAGCGAGCGCGCCGAAGCGCAGCGCTGGCGCGCGGTGGCTGACAGTGGCGGCGGCGAGCGCGAGGAGGACGCCTCCCGTCAGCGCCAGCGAATAGAAGGCGATCGAGAGATTGTCGCAGGTCGCGACGAAATAGAGGCGCGGCGGGACGGTCGAAAAGAAGATGACGCTGAGGCCGGCTGCCAGCGAGAGGCCGAAGGCGACGGTCGAACGCGCGGCCGTCTGGCCGGCCCAGAGCCACTGGCAGGCAACGATTGCGCAGACGACCGCCACGAGTGGCGTGGTTTCGGCACCTACGGCGATCGCGAGTGCGGCCGCCGCTCCCGCAAGCGCATAGTTTAGGGCACGATACCGTCGATCGACGAGCATCGCCGCCATGACCGCGGCCAGCACCAGTTGCACATTGTGGTGATCGATGGCCCCCCCGAGGAAACGGTTCGAGGTGGCGATGAAGATCGCGGTCAGCCCCAGGCAGAAATGCATGGCGACCGTGCCGCCGGCACGGCGTCCGGCGAGCCCCATCGCCGCAAGCAGCCCGACCGCGAGCGCCATCGGCCAGATCGCAAGCGCCAGGACTTCCGCCTGCTCCACGCCGACAAAAGGCCGAAAAATCAACATGAGCCCGGCGATCGGCAGATCGATCAGGCGCGACCAGTGCATCAGCGTTCCGCCCTCGAGCCCCAGGCGGGGCTGGGTGAGGTCGAACCAGCTCTGTCCGGCGAGGAGGTCGCGCACCTCGACCAGGCGCATGGCATCGTCATTGTCGCGGCCGAGATAATCCGGCGCCCGCATGAACTGGGTGACGAGGAAAAGAACCGTGGGCACGCCATAGGCGAGCACCATCCCAAGGAGGCTCGACGAGAGCCGCCGCTGCCTGGGCGTAGCCGCCATTTCCGGTAGTGCCGCCATTCCGCTCGACATAGGTTCCCGCCCTCTAGATCGCGTGGATCTTACGTCCCTGCGATCAAGAAAGCGTAAAGCGCGCGGCGGCGAGGCCGGTCGCTTCGACCGGCCCGCGCGGCGCACCTTGGCGTCTTGTTAACACCCTGATCCTATGATGGCGCGATCCAACAGCAACCGAGCCACCTTGATGTTCGACCGCTTCAACATCGCCGTTCTCCTGCCTTGCTACAACGAAGCATCGACCATCGGACAGGTGGTCGAGGGTTTCCAGACGGCACTACCGACGGCGCGAATTTACGTCTACGACAACAACTCGACCGACGGCACGGCGTTGAAGGCGATGCTTGCCGGCGCGACCGTCGTACGTGAACGCCGGCAGGGCAAGGGGCACGTGGTGCGCCGCATGCTCGCCGATATCGACGCCGACATCTATGTCATGGCCGACGGCGACAGCACCTATTGCCCGACCGATGCGGAAGACCTGATCCGCACCTTGATCACCGAGCGCGCCGACATGGTCGTCGGCACGCGGCGCGGCGTTCACGACGATGCCGGCAGGCAGGGTCACGCCTTCGGCAACAGGCTTTTCAACATTCTGTACCGGGAAATTTTCGGTACCGATTTCAACGACATCTTCTCCGGTTACCGCGTGCTCTCGCGCCGCTTCGCCAAGAGCTTCCCGGCGATTTCCAACGGCTTTGAAATCGAAACGGAGATGTCCGTCCATGCCTCGCGTCTCAAACTGCCGGTCGCGGAGCTTGAACTGGACTATGGCCGGCGCCCGGAAGGTTCCCATTCCAAGCTGTCGACGTACAAGGATGGCGCCAAGATCCTCTGGACCTTCGCCATGCTCATGAAAGAAACGCGGCCCTTCACGTTCTTCGGCGTGATCGCCATGGCGTTCTTTGCGACGAGCATCGGCTTCATGATGCCTGTCTTGCTCGAATATTTCGCCACAGGCCTCGTGCCGCGCATGCCGACCTGGGTCCTCGCGCTGGCCATGCTGATGATGTCGATCATCATGTTCACCGCAGGCCTGATCCTCGATTCGGTCTCGCGCGCCCGCACCGAGCAGCTCCGGCTGCACTACATCGCGACACCGGTACGGGCTGCGCCGCTGGAGAAGGTCGATAGCGGCGTCGCTCTGCCCCGGGGCGAGGACCAGGAAGCCGGCTTGCAGTCGGCACCACGCATTGTGCGGGAGCGCCGCGGATGAACCGGGAAACGACCAACCGCATACGCTTCCTGATCGAAGACGTCATGCCGCCGATCCTCAGGGATTCGCGCCTGTTCAAGGGTATGGCGAGCCTCGCCTGGGGCAAGCACATCGCCCATCTCGCCGACTTTCGCGCACGGGCGCCGTTCCTGTCGGCGAACGAGTACGAGGACCTCTACCGGCAGCACCCAAGAGTGCACGAGGGAACGGACAATTCCGAAGCCTGCGTGCGCAAGATCGCGGCAAGCGTCGTCGGCGACAGCGTCTGCGACGTCGGTTGCGGCACCGGCGTTCTGTTGAAGCGTATCCGGGAAGCCAAGCCCGACCTTAAACGCCTCGCCGGTGTCGACTTCGCCATCGACGATGCGGCCCGGATCGAAGGCATCGAATATCACGCCGCGATGATCGAGGACCTGCCCTTTGCGGACGGCGAATTCGACACGGTCGTCTGCACGCATGTGATCGAGCACATTCTCGACTACCGCAAGGCGATCGCCGAGCTTCGCCGGGTCACTCGCCGGCGCCTGATCATCGTCGTGCCGCGCGAGCGCGAGTACCGCTACACCTTCAATCCGCACTTCAATTTCTTTCCCTATACCCACTCCTTCCTGCGGGCGATGCATCCCGTTCCGGCCGAGCACACATGCGTCGATATCGGCCGCGATATCTTCTATTGCGAAGACAGAACTGCCGCGGCGGAGTGAGGCATGGCGATGAACCTCAATCTCACGCCCACCGTCTGGTTCGGGCTGTTCTTCACGCCGGTGCTGATCTCGGCCGGGCAGATCCTCTTCAAGCTGACAAGCGCGAAGACCGGGAATGCCAGTGCCCAGGGGCTCCTGGCTCTGGCCCTCAGCCCTACCCTGCTGATTGCGCTCGCCGTCTATGGCATCGGCACGATCATCTGGATCTTCACGATCAAGTCGGTGCCACTGACGATCGCCTATTCCTTCATGGGTCTTACCTTCTGCATCGTGCCGCTGCTTGCCGCCGTCTTTCTCGGCGAGGCGGTGACGCTGCGCTACGCCTTCGGCGCCGCGCTGATCATCAGCGGCATGATCATCATCAACTCCTAAGGGGATAAGCGGGCCTCATGATCGTCACCGCATCCTTCGTCCTCGGCATTGCCATATGCGGCCTCAAATCCGCCCGCGCCTGCCTGTTTGCCGGCACGGGGCTGCTGGCGCTTGCCGGCGCAAACGGCGACTGGATCCAGGCGGCGGCAGCGATCGGCGCTTACAACATGGGCGTCGCGCTGATGATTTGCGGCGCGATTGCCATCGGCCTGGAGCGCGACCGATAGCCGATCATCCCTTGCGTTCGAAAAACGTCCTGGTCTCCTCGTCGGCCGGAAAGAAAGATTCGATCAGCACCCCCTCGACCAGCGCATCCTGGGTCGAGCCGAAGGTCTGAAGCGTGGTGATGAAGCTTAAGCGCAAGCCGCCGACGTCGAGCTCGATCGGCAGCACCGGCAACCGGTCAGTGTCCGGATGGTTTTCGGTCGCACGCGTCACGGCCGGATTGGACGCCGCTTTTTCCAGCCGCTTGCCGAGGCGGCTGCGGGGACCCTGCAGCCAGGCTTCGGTTCTGACCCGCTGCACCAGATCGGCGGCCGCGGCCTCCCAGTTGACGACCAGCTTGCGCACATTGTCGTTGCCGAGAAAGGTGTCGAGAAAGTTCTCGCCGGGCTGGAACGGAATGTCGGCGGCAACCGCGAGGCTCGCCAGCGCCGGATTGACGACCAGCAGTGTATACTCGTGATCGAGCACCAGCCCCGGATAGGGATCGTGGCGCGCCAGGATCAGCCTGATGGCATTGGCAACGACCGGCGGCATGGCGTCCAGCCCGGAGGCGGGCCGCGTCGCCATCCGCGGTCGATAGCCGGCTGCCGAAAACAGCGTGCCCTGGTCGCGGGCGGGGACTTCCAGCACCGAGGCCAGCCGCAGGATCATGCCCTCCGACGGTTTCGAGCGGCCGGTTTCGAGAAAGGACAGGTGGCGCGCCGAGATGCCGGCGGCAACCGCAAGATCAAGCTGGCTCATGCGGCGATGCCCGCGCCATTCCTTCAGATGTTCACCAAACTGCATGGATCGTGATTCTCCGTTCTGCCGGAGAGTGGCGCGCGCCGGTCGTAAAATCCATTACCTCAGAGGTAATTGGTTTGATGACACCGAACCGGCAATCTCCGGTCATCGACAAACCGATGGAGCCGACGATGAACCTCTCGAACCGCAGCCTGCTCAACAAGACCTTCCTTGCCGACGGCGTCTACTCTCTTGCCGTCGGCGCCGTGCTGATCCTTTTTGCCGCCCCGCTTGCTTCGCTCTTCAGCCCCGCCGCGACAGCGCCGATGATGAAGATCCTCGGCGTCGGGTTGGTATTTTGGGGGATCTTCCACCTTGCCGCGGCGCGCAACGGCGGGCCGGTCGCAGCAGCGGCACGCGTCAGCATCGCTGGCGACATCCTTTGGCAGGTGGCAAGCGTAGCACTGCTGGTCGCGGCTTACCCGTTCCTCACAGTCGCGGGTATCGGCTTCATCGTCATCGGCCTGATCACGGTCGCCGACTTTCTGATCTTCAAGCTGCGCGGCCTTGCGCGGGAACAGGCAGCGATTGCCTGACGGGATGATCGCTGGAGATGAAGAGGAACGGGCCTGCCGGCAAAACCAGCGGGCCCTTTCCGTTGATCAGATGGTCTCCCAACCGTCCTTGGCGCTGGCGCGGTAGATCGCGTCGATGAATTTCTGATTGAGGCGGGAGTTTTCCAGCGTCACCACTTCCTCGTCCTCGCCCTTGGCCGCGCGGGCGAAAGCCTCCGCCTGGAGCTTGTACTGGCGCGCGTCCTGGAAGCGGAAAAGCTGGGATTGGGCGTGGTTCTGGTTCGTCAACTCCACTTCCTCGCGGCCATAGCGGTCAGCGTTGAAGGGCGACTTCACCTCGATGAAGCCCTTGTCGCCATGGAAGACCATGACCTGGCGGGCCGCCAACTGGGTGGAGATGTAGAAGCTCAGCTCGAAGTCGCCGAAATCGGCGCGCACGCTCGAATAGATATCCGTGCCGAATTCCGGATCGCGATCGGTGTTTGCCTGAACGCGCACCGGCTCCTTGGCCGTGACGAAGCGGGTGGTGATCGTCGGGTATACGCCGATATCCGGCAGGCCGCCGCCACCGAGCGCCGGGATGTTGCGCATGTTGTTGGGGTCGCGGTTGAAATAGGTGAAGGCGCCCTGGACGTGGCGCAGCCGGCCGATCGCGCCTTCGGCGATTAGGGAGCGGACCTTTCGCCAGACCGGGCTATAGGTGACCATGAAGGCTTCGGCGATTACGACGCCGTTGCGGTCACGTGCGGCGATGAGCTGGTCGATCTCAGAGGCGCGCAGGGCAATCGGCTTTTCGCAAAGCACATGCTTGCCGGCATTGGCGGCCTTGACCGACCATTCCACATGTTGCGCCGTCGGCAGCGGAATGTAGACCGCATCGATGACATCGGAAGCGAGCATCTCTTCGTAGGAACCGAAGGCGTGCGGCGCGGAGAAGCGATCGGCCATTGCCCGGGCCTTGGCGAAGTCGCGGCTGGCGACAGCCGAGACGACGGCATTTTCCGCATCCTGAATGGCCGGCACGACGAGGTCGCGGCCGATCCTGGCCGTGGACAGAATTCCGAAACGTAACATGACAAGGCTCCCTGATTTGGTGGCAGAGACTAGCGCCGAGGTACGTACCTAGCAAGCGGCAGTGAGCGGTTTGGCGAAGAAGTACGACGTGCAGAAAGTTGCCGAAAGGCGGGTGACAATGTCAGCTTTTCTGCCCTATCTTTCCTTCGCAATCCTCCCGATCGCAACATGCCCTCATCCAGTCCAATGGAGCGAAACCATGGAAAAACTGAGACTTGGCCGCACCGACCTGACAATTGCGCCCCTCGTCTTCGGCGGCAATGTCTTCGGCTGGACCGCCGACGAGAAGACCTCTTTCGCGCTGCTCGACGCCTTTTTCGATGCCGGCTTCAATGCCATCGACACCGCCGATGTCTATTCCTCCTGGGCGCCCGGCAATCAGGGCGGCGAGTCCGAAACGATCATCGGCAAGTGGCTGAAACAGTCGGGCCGGTCGCGCGACAAGGCCGTCATCGTCACCAAGGTCGGCTCGGAGCTCGGCCCCGACCGCAAGGGGCTTTCGCGCCGCTGGATCCTGCAGGCGGTCGAAGATTCGCTGAAGCGGCTCCAGACCGACCATATCGATCTTTATCTCTCGCACTGGCCAGACCCCGACACGCCTTACGAGGAGACGCTTGCGGCCTATGACCAGCTTCTGTCCGAAGGCAAGGTGCGGGCGATCGGCGCCTCCAACCTGAACTCGCTGCAACTGCGCGAGGCGCTCGACGTGTCCGCCAACCAGGGCCTGCCCCGCTATCAGGTGCTGCAGCCGGAATATAATCTCTACGACCGCGACGCATTCGAAGGACCGCTGCGCGACCTCTGCATCGCCGAGGAGATCGGCGTCATCAGCTATTTCGGGCTGGCGCGGGGCTTCCTTTCGGGGAAATACCGCACCCACAAGGACCTCGAAGGCTCCGTGCGCGGCAGCGGCGTCGAGAAATATCTCGACGGACGCGGCATGCGCATCCTTGGCGTTCTCGACGACATCGCGGCCGACACGGGCGCGACCCAGGCGGAAATCGCGCTCGCCTGGATCCGGACACGCAAGGGCGTCACAGCGCCGATCGCCAGCGCCACCAGCCTTGAGCAATTGCAAAGCCTCATTCGCTCCGCGGAACTCAAGTTGTCGGACGAGGCGGTGCAAAAACTCAACGACGTCGGTGAGTGACGGGAGCAAAAACCACACAATGGCATTGACGATACGCGCCGCGACTGGCGGCGACGAGGCGGACTGGCGCCGCCTCTGGGCTGGCTATGTCGCCTTTTCCGGCACCGATCTCGCCGAAGACATCATCGACCTCACCTGGAAGAGGCTTATGGATCCCGCCGCACCGCTCTTTGCGCGGCTGGCGATGCTCGACGGGCAGGTGGTCGGCTTTGCGATCTGCCAGGAGCAGCTCGCCACCTTCTTTCGCCAGTCGATATGCTACATCGAGGATCTCTATGTCGATCCTGCAGCGCGCGGCCAGGGCGTGGCGCGGGCGATGATCGACGATCTCATTGCGCATTGCCAGGAGAAGGGCTGGGACCGGCTCTACTGGTACACCGAGGCCGACAATGCGACGGCGCGGCGGCTCTATGACCGCTACTCCGGCACCGACGAGCACGTGCGCTACAAGGTGAATATCGGCGCGGCCCTCAAATCCGGAAACCCGGCATAGGCCTCGGCGTGGCGGCCGGCCTGGTTCTCCATGCCGGCCTTGGTCAGGACACCGCGCGGCTCAACGAAGCTCATGATCCGGCGCGCCGGCCGCTCGTGCCACTGGATGTTGAAAGCCCATAGCTTCGGGAAAAAGCAGAGCGAGGCGTAGGGCAGATGGTCGTGGATCCACCAGGCGATCGACTGCCAGCCGCCGATCTCGCCGCGTCGATCCCAGACCCAGGGAATGACGATGCAGGCGGTGGCGCCGATGCACCCGTCGGCATCGCGCATGTCCCAGATGTGGTCGGCGGCAGAGGCCGCATTGGTCGAGCAGTTGAGCCCATTGGCATTGCCGAAGCCGTTGACGGCGCGGTTGCGGTAGCCCGAGCGGATGACGAGGCGGCCGAAGGTCGCTTCCAGCGGTTCCAGCAGTTCCTCGCAGAGACGGCGCCCGGCCTCGATCGCCAGATCCGGATCATCGGGAATGTTCGGGATACGGTAGAAGTCGGCGATTTCCGAATGCAGGAAATCGCGAAAGAAGAAGTTTCGAGAAAGCCGCACCCGGCCGAGATCTTCAAGACCCTTCATCGAACCGGGCTTTTTCATAGGCCTTCCTCTCATCAAGACACGAAACCAATGGCATTCCATCCGGGCCCGTCGCGCCACCCGATTTTGCGCCGGCTGCTATCCGCTGTGCCGGAAGAAGTCGATGAAAGCGCGCAGTGCCGGCCGCATCTGCCGGCGGCTCGGATAGTAGAGATAGGGGCCGGCATAGGGCGCGCACCAGTCCTCCATGACGCGCACCAGCTTCCCTTCGGCAATCGCGGTCTCGACCCGTGAGAGGAAGAGATAGGCGAGACCGGCGCCGCCCATTGTCGCCTTGATGATCGGCCGGTCCTCGCCAAGGATCAGCGGTCCCTCGACCGATACCGTCAATTCCTCGCCATGCTTCTCGAATTCCCAGCGATAGAGCGTGCCGTTGGAGAAGCGCCGGCGGATGCAGCGATGCTGCGCGAGGTCGCGCGGATGCTGCGGCCGGCCATAGCGTTGGAAATATTCGGGAGACGCGACGACGGCGCTTTCCAGCTCCGGGCCGACCTTCACCGCGATCATGTCGGCCTCCAGGCTCTCGCCGAGCCGGATGCCGGCGTCGAAACCTTCTTCGACGATATCGGTGAAGCCGTCCTCGTTGGCGATTTCGAGCACGATCTCGGGATACCGATCCAGGAAGGCGCCCAGGCGCGGCGCCAGGATCAGATCGGCAGCGAACCGCGGTGCGGTGATGCGCAGATTGCCGGCCGGGCGCTCGCGGGCGTCGGCGGCTGCCTCCAGTGCATGGGCGATCTCGTCGAGCGCCGGCGCCAACCGTTCGAGCAGCCGGCGCCCCTCCTCCGTCGGGGCGACGCTGCGGGTGGTGCGGGCAAGCAGACGAATGCCGAGGCTCGCCTCGAGGCTGCCGACGGCGTGGCTGACGGCCGAAGGTGCGACGCCCAGTTCGCGCGCGGCACCACGAAAGCTGCCGTGGGCGGCGACGGCGGCCAATACCGCGAGTTGGGAGAGCTGTGTTCTGTTCATTGATCGAAATAATAGAACAGCCCGTGAGAATTGACAGTGATTTTCAGCCGCCCCATCGAGCCCTATTCTTCACATGTCGCCAGCGTCAGGACGAAGCGAGGAGCTCGTCTGGCGATGAGGCAGAGGAACCCGTCGCGCCGCCACAAAAGGGCGTGGGCGGCGGTGCCACCCACCATTTCATGCCTCGGACGATAGACGTGCGCTCCCAACGCGCTAGCTCCGACGCATGGCAGCCATAAAGGACACGACATGAAGACCCGCAAACTCGGAAGTGAGCTTACCGTCTCCACCATCGGCCTTGGATGCATGGGCATGAGTTTCGCCTATGGCGCTGCGGACGAAGCGGAATCGATCCGCACGCTGCAGCGCGCCGTCGATCTCGGCGTCACCTTCTTCGACACGGCCGAAGTCTATGGTCCCTTCGAGAACGAAAAGCTCGTCGGCAAGGCGCTCGGCCCGGTGCGTGACAAGGTGGTCATCGCCACCAAGTTCGGCTTCCGCATCGAGACCGGCGTGCCGAGCGTCCAGGCGATCAGGGGCGTCGACGGCCGGCCGGAGCATGCGAAGGCGGTAGCGGAAGCCTCGCTCAAGCGGCTCGGCACAGATGTCATCGATCTCTACTACCAGCACCGCGTCGACCCTGACGTACCGATCGAGGACACCGTCGGCGCCATGGCCGAGCTGGTGCGCGAGGGCAAGGTGCGCGCGCTCGGCCTTTCGGAAGCGAGTGCCGCCACCATCCGCCGCGCCCACAAGGTTCATCCGATCGCCGCGGTGCAGAGCGAGTATTCGCTGTGGACGCGCGATCCGGAAGAAGACGTGCTTGCCACTTGCCGCGAACTCGGCATCGGTTTCGTGCCATACAGCCCGCTTGGACGCGGCATGCTGACCGGCGCGATCCGCAAAGCCGAGGATCTGGAAGCCGACGATTTTCGCCGCTCGCTGCCGCGGTTCCAGGCGGAGAACTTCGACGCCAACGTCCGACTGGTCGAGACGCTGCAGGCGCTGGCCGAGGAGAAGGGCGTGACCGCCGCCCAGCTGGCGCTCGCCTGGGTCATCAACCAAGGCGATTTCATCGTGCCGATCCCGGGTGCCCGCAAGCTCGACCATCTGGAGCAGAACGCCGCCGCTGCGGAAATCCGGCTCACGGTCGAAGAAACCACCCGGCTGTCCGACGCACTCTCGCCGACCCTGGTCGCAGGAAAACGCTACACCGACGCCTCGCTGGCACTCACCAATCGTTGAGCCAAAATTTCTCTCCGCTCTCCCAGCGGAGAGAATGCCCATCGAAATTCCCGCTGAACGCACTACCTCTGAGCAACAAGCAACTGGGGAGGAGCGGGATGTCCGACGAGCAGGCGATCAGTGCAGTGGTGCACCTCTATGTGGACGGCATGGCATTTGCCAACGAAGGGGCGCTGCGCAAGGCGTTCCATCCCGATGCGGCGATCATCGGCAACTACCAGGGCGCGCTCGAATGGATGACGCGTGACGGCTTCATCAAGGCGATCCTCGATACCGGTGCGGCACCACCCGGAACACAGCCGGAAATGGACGTGCAGATGATCGACATCACCGGCGACGCCGCCACGGTGAAGGTCATCGACAGCTTCGCCGGAGAGCGCTTCTCCGATTACCTGTCGCTGGTGAAGATCGACGGCCGTTGGCTGATCGTCAACAAGATCTATCACCTGCACGCGCAATGACGGACGGCGGACCCGAGTCCACATCGACCGGCCGGCTGCTCGCCATCGACCATGTGCAGCTTGCGATACCGGAAGGCGGCGAAGACTTGGCGCGCGGCTTCTATGGCGGGTTGCTCGGACTGACGGAGGTCGTCAAGCCCGCCAATCTGCTTGGCCGTGGCGGCTGCTGGTTCGAGCGGGGCAGCATCCGCCTGCACCTCGGCATCGACCAGGATTTCGTGCCGGCGCGCAAGGCCCATCCGGCCTTTTTGGTCGACGATCTCGAGCGGATGATCCTCAGGCTCGAAGCCGGCGGCGTGACGATCGCCGAGGACGAGCCGCTTGCCGGCTACCGCAGATGTTATGTCAACGACCCGTTCGGCAACCGCATCGAGCTGATGCAGCGCGCGCAATAGGCCGCAACGAAAAGGGCCGCTGCGGTGCAGCGGCCCTTCGGTATCGGTTTTGTCGATCGGATCAGGCGCGCAGTACGCCGCCGGTCGTCTTCGTCACATTGGCGACGATCTTGGCGGTGAGCGCCTCGAAATCCTCGTCGGTGAGCGTACGCTCGACCGGCTGGATGGTCACCTCGATGGCGATCGACTTCTTGCCTTCGCCGAGCGATGCACCCTCGAAGACGTCGAAGACGCTGACGCCGGTCACCAGCTTGCGGTCGGCACCCGAAGCGGCGCGCAGGATTGCGCCGGCTTCCACGGCCTTGTCGACAACGAAGGCGAAGTCGCGCTTGACCGCCTGGAACGGCGAGAGATCGAGCGCCGGCTTGGTGCGGGTCGCCTTCTTCTTCGGCTCCGGCATGGCATCGACATAGATCTCGAAGCCGCAGAGTGCGCCGGAGACGTCGAGCGCTTCCAGCGTCTTCGGATGGAACTCGCCGAAGGTGCCGAGAACGATCTTCGGGCCGAGCTTGATCGTGCCGGAGCGGCCCGGATGATACCAAGCGGGACCGCCCGGTTCGAACTGGACGTTGCCCATCGGCACGCCGCAGGCTTCGAGCACGGCAATCGCGTCGGCCTTGGCGTCGAACACGTCGACCGGCTTGCCGCCGCCCTTGGCGGCGTTCGACCAGAGACGACCTGCACCGTTCAAGGAAGCCGTGCCGCGACGAATGCCGCCGGCTACGCGGCGCTGCGCGTCCGCCGTATCGCCTTCATAGGTGCCGGAGACTTCGAAGATCGCGACGTCGCCGAAACCCTTGTCGGCATTGCGCTGGGCAGCCGTCAAAAGGCCCGGCAGCAGCGACGGGCGCATGTCCGACATGTCGGAGGCAATCGGGTTCGCAAGCTTCAGTGCCGGTGCGCCGCCGCCAAAGAGCTTTGCCTGCTCTTCGGAGATGAACGACCAGGTAACGGCTTCGAGCATGCCGCGGCTGGCAAGCGCGCGCTTGGCAAGGCGCGTGCGGATCTGCAGCGTCGTCAGGATCTTGCCGTTGACGGTACCATGGCTCGGCAAGGGGGCTGCAACGATGTTGTCGACGCCGTGGATGCGCATGACCTCTTCGACGAGATCGGCCTTGCCGTCGACATCGGGACGCCAGGAAGGAACCGACACCTTGAAGCGGTCGCCAGAACCTTCGACGCCGAAGCCGAGCTTTTTCAGGATCGAGACGCTTTCCTCGGAGGAAACCTCAAGGCCCGTCAGGCGCTTCACTTCGGAAACCGGGAAGTCGACGATCTTCGGCTCATGGCCGGCATAACCGACCACTTCCGCCTTGGCGGCGGTGCCACCGCAAAGCGCGAGCACCAGTTCTGTGGTGCGCTCGAGACCGGGCACCATATATTCCGGGTCGACGCCACGCTCGAAGCGGTAGCGCGCATCGGTGATGATGCCGAGCGTGCGGCCGGTCTTGGCGATGTTCATCGGGTCCCAGAGAGCCGATTCGATCAGGACGTCGGTGGTGTTCTCGTCGCAGCCGGAATGTTCGCCGCCCATGACGCCGCCGATCGACTCGATCGCCTTTTCGTCGGCGATGACCACGTTGTTGGGACCGAGCTTATATTCGCGCTGGTCGAGCGCCAGCACCGTCTCGCCGTCCTTGGCGCGGCGGACCGTCAGGTTGCCCTTGACCTTGGCGGCGTCGAAGACGTGCATCGGCCGGCCCTGGTCGAAGGTCATGTAGTTGGTGATGTCGACCAGCGCATTGATCGGGCGGAGGCCAATTGCCAGCAGGCGCTGCTGCATCCACTTCGGCGACGGGCCGTTCTTGACGCCGCGCACCAGGCGCAGCGAGAAGCCCGGGCAGAGATGCCTATCTTCGCCGAGATCGAGCGTCAGCTTGGTGGGCGTGTCGCCTTCCACCTTGAAGGCCGGCGCCTTGCGCGCCTTCAAGGTGCCGAGGCCGGAAGCGGCGAGGTCACGGGCAATGCCGTAGACGCTGGTGCAATCCGGCCGGTTCGGCGTGAGGTTGATCTCGATCATCGGATCGTCGAGGCCGGCATAGGTCGCATAGCTCGTGCCAACGGGTGCGTCGGCCGGAAGGTCGATGATGCCGTTGTGGTCCTCGGAGATCTGCAGTTCCTTTTCCGAGCACATCATGCCGCGGCTTTCGACGCCACGGATGGTGCCGACGGCGAGCGTCACGTCGATGCCGGGAACATAGGTACCGGGGGCTGCAAAGGCGCCGACCAAGCCGGCGCGCGCATTCGGTGCGCCGCAGACGACCTGGATCGGAGCGCCGGCGCCGGTGTCGACCATCAGTACCCGCAGCTTGTCGGCGTTCGGATGCTGCTCGGCCGAAACGACCTTGGCGATGACGAAGGGCTTGAAGGCGGCCTTGTCGTCGACGTCTTCCACTTCGAGCCCGATCATCGTCAGGCGCGCGCAGATGTCTTCCAGCGAAGCGTCGGTTTCAAGGTGGTCCTTGAGCCAGGAAAGCGTGAATTTCATGATTTCACCTGTGTCCTAAATATCTACGCGCGATCAGGCCGAGAGACCGCCGAACAGCGTCGGCATGTCCAGCGGGCGGAAGCCGTAATGGGTCATCCAGCGAACGTCGGCGTTGAAGAAGTCGCGCAGGTCCGGCATGCCGTATTTCAGCATGGCGATGCGATCGAGGCCCATGCCCCAGGCAAAGCCCTGGTACTCGTCCGGATCAAGCCCTCCGGAGCGCAGCACGTTCGGGTGCACCATGCCGCAGCCGAGGATCTCCATCCAGTCGGTGCCTTCGCCGAACTTCACGATCGGGCCGGAGCGGTCGCACTGGATGTCGACCTCGAAGGACGGCTCGGTGAAGGGGAAGAAGGACGGGCGGAAGCGCATCGTCACCTGGTCCACCTCGAAGAAGGCCTTGCAGAATTCTTCCAGCACCCAGCGCATATTGGCGACGTTGGCCGCCTTGTCGATGACCAGGCCTTCGACCTGATGGAACATCGGCGAGTGGGTCGCGTCCGAATCCTGGCGGTAGGTCTTGCCGGGAATGATGATGCGGATCGGCGGCTTCTGCGCTTCCATCGTGCGGATCTGCACCGGCGAGGTGTGCGTGCGCAGCACCTTGCGATCGCCGTTCTCATCCGGGTTGAAGAAGAACGTGTCGTGCATCTCGCGGGCCGGATGACCTTCGGGGAAGTTCAGCGCCGTGAAGTTGTAGTAGTCGGTCTCGATATCGGGACCTTCGGCGATCGAGAAGCCCATGTCGCCAAAGATCGCGGTGATCTCGTCGACGATCTGGCTGATCGGGTGGATGCGGCCGCGCTCGGCCGGCGAGGAGCGGACCGGCAGGCTGATATCGACGGTCTCGCGCGCCAGGCGCTCGGCAATCGCCTGGTCCTTCAGCGCCGACTTGCGGGCGGCAATCGCTTCGGCGACCGTGTTCTTCAGCGCGTTGATCTGCGCGCCGCGGGTCTGGCGCTCTTCCGGCGTCATGGTGCCGAGCGTCTTCAGGAGCTCGGAGATCGAGCCCTTCTTGCCGAGCGCGTTGACGCGCACCGCCTCGATCGATCCTTCGTCGCCGGCGGCGTCGATGTCCGCCAGGAGTGTCCGTTCCAGTGTTTCCAGTTCGCTCATTCTGTCCTGCCTCGATGCGGGAATGGGTTCGGTTCTATATCGGTTCTTGTCTTCAGGAATGTGATCGCGTTGCACCCGCCAGATAGTCCGTCGCAGCGATGAAACGGATGATATCGTTGCCCTTGCGGAAGCGCAGGACGAAGCGCGCCAGCGGCAGGAAGCGGATGAAGAGCGGCATGATTTCGGTGAGCGCCCGGCTGGCTTCCGCCGGCGCTGCGCGCCTCCAGGCGGCAAAGGCCGCGGCCGGGGTTTCCGGCTGCACGGCCCGGCTCGCCACCTGCAGGAACAGGAGCCAAAGGTCGCGCGCCTGGGCGGTCGCCAGCGGCATGACGCTCGCAGGCACCTCCTCGAAATCGAGGAAGCCGAATTCGCCGTTGTCGATGATGAAATCGCGCGGATGCGGACGTCCGTGGCAGAGACCTGCGCGGTGCAGGCGCCCGAGTTCCGCAGCGCAGCGCACCAGCAGCTGATCGTGCGCGGCGGCGTCGCTGTTGCGCAGCGGCCCCATATGCTTGCTGACCGGCAGACCAAGATGGGAGAGAACCAGCACCTTGGGCCCACGGTAGACGACCTCGGGCGTCATGAAACCGGCCGCGGAGAAGGTCGCGATCTGGCGAACTTCGCGCTCGATCATGCCCTCGACGTCGAGAAGCGGGGACGGCAACAGCACCGGAAGGCCACAGACCCGCGCGACGAAGGCTTGCGTGCGCAGCCAAAGACGAGGGCCCTGACGACGATAGCGCTTGATCCAGACCATACGATCCTTGAGCTCGCAGCGCTCAACGCGCTCCCGGCCGGCTGCAAGCGCTGCCAGCAGAGACGTCATATCGTCGTCATCAAGCTCCGGGACCGCGCATGGTCCCCTTCGATCGTGGTACACTTTCGTCCCGTAAAACAAGAAAAACCCGCGCCAGCCCTGCCAGCGCGGGTTTCCCAACTAATTTCAAAAACGATTTTGGGAAAACGCTGGCTTAACGAACAGCGCTTTCAAACTCGTTTGCCGTGCCGGCTTCCTTGAGATAGGCGAGCGCCTTCTTGGAAGCTTCGACGAGGGCGCCGAATGCTGCCGGCTCATGGATAGCCATGTCGGACAGAACCTTGCGGTCAACTTCGATGCCAGCCTTGTTCAGGCCGTCGATGAAGCGGCCGTAGGTCAGGCCGAATTCGCGGACGGCAGCGTTGATACGCTGGATCCAGAGAGCGCGGAAGTTGCGCTTGTTGACCTTGCGGTCGCGGTAAGCGAACTGCTTCGAACGGTCAACCGCTGCCTTGGCGGCGCGGATGGTGTTCTTGCGACGGCCATAGAAGCCCTTGGCTGCCTTGAGCGTCTTCTTGTGCTTGGCGTGAGCGGTTACGCCGCGTTTTACACGTGCCATGTCATGATCTCCTTAACGTGTCCAATATGCCTGAAAGTCTTAGAGACCGTTGGGCAGGTAGTTCTTGATGACCTTCTTGCCATCAGGCTCCGCGAGAACCATGGTTCCACGTGCGTCGCGGATGAACTTGTTGGAACGCTTGATCATGCCGTGGCGCTTGCCAGCAGCTGCTGCACGAACCTTGCCGGTCGCGGTGATCTTGAACCGCTTCTTGGCAGACGATTTCGTCTTCATCTTGGGCATTTTGCTACTCCATTGTTCTTAAGAATCGAAACGGACAGACGAGGTCCATTTCCAGCGTTAAGAACGGCCACGGCATGCCCTGCCGGACCGTTCGGACGGGGGCTTATAACCGCACATCCCGAAAAGCGCAACTGGGGAATCGAAAGAGCGGGCTGCAAGCGGCGATCCAGTGCCTTCGCCGCCTGCGCATGCCGCCTTTTTTTTGCGACGACGCATTGCGCCTCAGGTCGGATCGCGCGGACGCCGGCTGCCGCCGCCGACGTCGAAGATCAGCGCGACCTCGAGACCGCCCAGGGCCGACTGCCCGAGCGACATGGTCGCGCCATAGGCCTCCGCTATATCGGCGCTGATCGCCAGCCCCAGGCCATTGCCGGAGGCGTGGCCCGGCGCTGCATTGGCACTATGCCCCCCGCGGCGCATCGCCTGCTCGCGGTCGCCCTCGGCAACCCCCGGCCCATCGTCACCGACCGTGATCCGCACGCGCCCGTCGACCACCTCGGCCGATAGCCGGATCCGCGCCCGCGCCCATTTGGCGGCATTGTCGAGCAGATTGCCGAGACATTCGGCAAGGTCGGCCGGGTCGACGTCGAGTGAAATCGACGGATCGATGTCGACCTCCCAGACGACGTCGCGCTCCGCGGTCACGGGACGCAGGACGCTGACCAGCTTGTTGCCGAGATCGGCGAGTAAGGTCGTTGCCATGCGCTCGACGCCCATGCGGGCCGCCTGAAGCTGGCGGTCGGCGCGCTGGCGTACGAGGTCGACCTGTTCGAGCGCGATGTCGCGCTGGTGTTTCGGCAGGCCTTCGGCGAGTTGCGCCAGCACCGTCAGCGGCGTCTTCAGCCCGTGGGCGAGGTCGCTGGCGCGCGCCCGGGCCTGCGCCAGCGCCGTCGCGCGCTCCGCAAGCAGAAGATTGATTTCGCTGACGAGCGGCTGCACCTCACTTGGCCCGGCCAGGCCAAAATCCTTCTCCTCGCCGGACCGGACGCGGGCGGCTCGCTCCCGCAGCCGCACCAGTGGCAGAAGGCCGAGGGCACCCTGCAGGAATGCGGCGCCGGCAAGCACGACGGCCGTCGCCAGCAGCATCAGCCGGATACGGCCGTGAAAGGCGGAAAGAGCGTCATCGAGTTCGCTGCGCGCAAAGCCGGCAGTAACCGCGAACTGCCTGGCATCCGCGCCTTCGCCAAGCGTCAGGGCCTGGCGGTAGACAAGGATCGGCGCGCCATCCGGCCCCTCCGCTTCGAGGAAGCCCAGGTGGTGCGGCGCCGACGGGCGATCGGCATCGATTACCGTGTCCCACAGGGAGCGCGAACGCAGAGGAGTGCCGCCGTCGCGGTCGAGCTGCCAGTAGCGGCCGCCGGCCGGCAGGCTCAGGCGCGGATCGGCCGGCGCGCGCGGCAGCACCAATTCACCGTTGCGCACCCGCACCTGGGCGGCAACCGTATCGACGAGCGTTGCCATTTCGGCGCGGTAGCGCCCGGCAACGTAGTCGGTAAAAAGCCGACTCAAGGAGAGCCAGACCACCAGCAGAACCAGGCAGATGGCGACCGATGCGCCGATTGCCAGCCTCAGCCGCAACGAGCGGATCATGCGCCACCGTCCGGCAGGACATAGCCAAATCCGCGCCGCGTTTCGATCGCACCGCTCTCCGTCTTTTTGCGCAGACGGGCAATCATCGCTTCCACCGCATTCTTGGCGGCATCGTCGTCGCGGCCCTGAACGTGGCTTGCCAGCTCGAGCGGCGTGACAACCTGCCCCTTGCGCTCCACGAACAGTGCAAGCATGCGGTATTCGAGCGGGCTGAGGTCGAGCGGCAGCCCGTCGAAGGTCACCCGGCGCCCCGCCTCGTCGAGGGTGAAGCGTCCGGCAGCACGCACCGACCCAACACGCGGACCGGCGCGCCGCAGAAGGGCGCGCAGCCGCGCCAGAAGCTCCTCGGCCCGAAAGGGTTTCGGCAGATAGTCGTCCGCCCCGGCATCGAAACCGTCGACGCGCTCCATCCAGGAGCCGCGCGCCGTCAGAACCAGAACCGGCGTCTCCAGCCCCGCCTGCCGCCAACGCTTCAGGATCGACAGCCCGTCCATGCCCGGCAGGCCGAGATCGAGGATGACCAGGGCGTAGTTACCGCTCTCCCCTTGCTCCCAGACATCCGGGCCATGGGTGAGCGTATCGACGCCGTAGCCTTCCGCCTCCAGCCGGCTTGCCACATGGGCCGCGATGTTGGGATCGTCCTCCGCCAGAAGAATCCGCATGTCGTTCCTCTAGAACCCGAAAATGTTCACGAACTTGCCGGTTCGAGCATTGATGCGCAGGTTGCGGATCGTGCCCTGCTCGTCGCGGGTGCGGAGCCGGTAAATCTCGCTGCCACCCGATCGCTTGAGATCGACCGCAATGACCTGGCCGTATCTGTCTTCGTCGACCAGCCGGAGAACCTCCTTCAGCGGCAGGATGTCGCCCTTTTCGACGCCGTCGCGCGCCCGCTCCTGATCGCTTCGACGGATACCGCCGGCACCATCCGGCCCTAGGTCTTCGTCGTCATCATCATCATCATCGTCTTCGTCTTCGTCATCATCGTCGTCATCGTCGTTGCCGTGCCCGCCGCCGCCATGCGAGCCACCGTCATCATCGTCGTCGTCATCCTTGGCGAGAGCCGCCATGCCGCCGGGCTGCGGCGCGAGCGAAAGCAGGAGCGAGCAGCAGAAGAGCGCGATCAGGTCTCGTCGTGTCATCGCCATGGCTTCATCCTGTCGCAACTGCTCCTCAGCGTCGGGTCCTTCCAAATGCGCTTGCGCAAGCATCCGCCAGGTGCTTCGTCTGCGGCGACGCCGCGGGCATCGTTCGGGGCGAGCCTATGCCAGCCTTGGCGAGAACGCCAGCGACGCGCATGCCCCCGGCGCCGTTTCGGGCACAGGGGGCATGCGCTTGCCGGGTCGGGCCGCCGGGCGGGCTGGTGACGGCCGACCATCGCTCCGGCGCATGGTGTGGGGCGAATGCGCCGGGCAAATTGTGACCTGATCAGAATGCCGGCCGGATGGAGACGCTGCCGACCGGTCCCGGATTGCGGCGGATATCGCTGTCGTGCGGCTCGACCGTCACGACGCGAACGCCATGTTCGTATTCCACCTCGACCTCGAGCACACGGCCGAGATTGTCGACGGCAACCAGCGAACCATTGCGCAGGCCCCGGAGATTTTCGTCGGTCACCCGCAGTTCAATCTCATGATCATCTCGGGCATCATCGAAGTCGTCGTCGATGTCGTCGAAGCGGTCATCATCATCATCATCGTCGTCGCGATGACCGGGGCCACGATCATCGTCATCGTCTCGATCGTTGTGACGACCGTCGTCCCGATCGTCGTCGCGGTCGTCATTGCCGCCACCACGACCGCCGTTATCGTCGCCGTCATCGTCATCGTCGGCGAGCGCCGTGGTCGAGAAGGGATTCGACGCTCCGGTGGCAACGAGGGAAGCGCCAATCGGCGCCGAAACGAGGCCGCAGACGGCGACCGTAGAAACGAGCAAGGCCTTGCGCAGTACTGAAGTCATGATCTCGGCTCCTTCTCCCGATGCGATGCGGAGAGAATGGCACGGGACGCCTGACAGCTCGCTGAGGGCGATTGTCAGCATTCTGTCAGCAAAGCCCGAAGGATCCCGCAAACGAAAAAAGCCGCCCGGAGGCGGCTTTCGTCATCTCGACGGATGGGCGGCACGCGCTTAGCGCGGCGCGAGAACCATCATCATCTGGCGGCCTTCGAGCTTCGGCTCGGCTTCCACCTTGGCAATCGCCTGGGTGTCGTCCTTGACCTGCAGCAGAAGCTTCATGCCGAGTTCCTGGTGGGCCATTTCGCGACCGCGGAACTTCAGCGTGACCTTGACCTTGTCGCCGTCCTCGAAGAACCGGTTCATCGCCCGCATCTTCACGTCATAATCGTGCGTGTCGATGTTGGGACGCATCTTGATTTCTTTGATTTCGACGATCTTCTGCTTCTTGCGCGCTTCGGCCGCCTTCTTCTGGTTGGCGAACTTCAGCTTGCCAAGATCGAGGATCTTGCACACCGGCGGTTCGGAGTTCGGCGCGATTTCCACCAGATCAAGACCGGCTTCCTCCGCCATACGGAGCGCCTGGTCGATCGGGACGGCGCCGATGTTCTGGCCTTCGGCGTCGATAAGCTGAACCCGGGGCACCCGGATTTCCTTGTTTGAGCGCGGCCCCTCCTTGACGGGGGCGTCCGCTTTGAACGGTCTGCGAATGGTCGTACTCTCCTCGAGCTATTTCGAAAAATGTTGTTTAATTCGTTCGCCGGCGCGATCCCAAACGAAGCGCCTGAATCTGTCACCGACGGCAATGTGTGAATTGCGACGGGAGAGTCAATAGCACGGCTTGCAAGGAAAATCACCACCTGTCGATAGCAAGACGAATCTGTTTTAGAAAGAAAATCGCCAGCGAAACGGGCCCTTGGAGAGAATTTGCATGCAGGATACGCCAGCCGAGACGGAAATCAGCTTCATCGAGGTCGGCGCAGCGGAGGCCGCGCGCAAGATCGCGATGCGCGTGCGGCACGCCGACAAACCGGCGGATGCGCAGCCGACGCTGGTCTGGCTCGGCGGCTACCGCTCGGACATGACCGGCACCAAGGCGGTCGAAGTCGAGCGCTATGCCATGGAACGGGGGGCTAGCTGCGTGCGCTTCGATTATTCCGGCCATGGCTCCTCCGGCGGCGCCTTCACCGACGGCACGATCTCGCGCTGGTTGGAAGAAAGCCTCGCCGTCATCGATCAGGCGGCACCGGGGCGCGTGGTGCTGATCGGTTCGTCGATGGGCGGCTGGATTGCCTTGCGGGTCATCCAGGAGCTCAGGCGCCGGGGCGACGGAAACCGGCTCGCCGGTCTCGTCCTGATCGCGCCGGCACCCGACTTTACCGCCGAACTGATCGAGCCCAACCTGACGGATGCCGAGCGGGCCTCGCTTTTAGAAAGCGGCTATTTCGAGGAGCCTTCCGAATACAGCCCCGAGCCGAACATCTTTACCCGCGCGCTCATCGAGGACGGCCGGGCCAACCGGGTGCTCGACAGCACGATCTCCACCGGCTGCCCGGTGCACATCCTGCAGGGCATGCGCGACCCCGATGTCCCCTACTCCCACGCCCTGCGGCTGATGGAGCACCTACCCGCCGACGACGTCGTCATGACGCTCATTCGCGACGGCGACCATCGCCTCTCGCGTGAAGAAGACATTGCTAAAATGAAACAGGCGATCGGCACGATGCTCGCCTGAGCCCATGCCGCAATAGCCCTTCCTTTTCGACCGAACCTCAAGGACAAAACCCGTCCCGTGCCGCAGATCCCCTGCGGCGCAACGGTTCGCGTGCACCCCGCTCCGGTTTTAACCATAAAGTCCGATGCCCCGATTCCGGAGATTGACTCCGCAGCCCCGACGTTATTAACTCTTTATTAACGATTAGAGCAGCGCCGGGGACGAACCTAAACAAGCTGCCTTCAACTCAGGATTGCGCGAATGCGTCCGGACAAAGAGCGTCCGGCATACCGCGCCGCAGGGGACTTGTATGGCGTCTTGGACTGGGGTTAAGGGAAGTATCGCGGCGTTCTGCGCACTTTTCATTTCAGCAAACACGGCAATCCCCGCACAGGCGGGATCGCCTCCCTGGATGCAGACCGGCTCCGCGACCTCGCAGCCGATCGGCCACTACGAATTCTGCCAGAAGTACAAGAGCGAGTGCAACGTACGCTCCAAGGGAACCGTCGCTGCGCGTGTGACCGAACGAGGCTGGGCAACGATCCGGCAGGTGAACGCAGCGGTCAACCGCGAGATCACGCCGATGACCGACCTGGAACTGCACGGCCGGGACGAAGTCTGGTCCTATCCGGACGGCGCCGGCGACTGCGAAGACTTCGTGCTCGAAAAGCGCAAGCGCCTGATGAGCAGGGGCTTCTCGGCAAGCGACCTGTTGATCACCGTGGTGCGCAAGCCTGACGGCGAAGGCCATGCGGTTCTGACCGTTCGCACCTCGCAGGGCGACTTCATCCTCGATAACCTCGAAAACGGCGTCAAGCTCTGGACCAACACGCCCTACCGCTACCTGAAGCGCCAGGCGTCGAACCACAGCGGCCGCTGGGTCACCATCCAGAACGGCGCGGAAGTCCTCGTTGGCTCGGTCGGCAACTGACCTCAAGACAACACGAAGAGTTTCAAAAAAGGGCCGGTCGAACCGGCCCTTTTTCGTATCTCCCGCTCGCCCGTCAGGCGTTGCCGATCAGGATGCCGGCCGCGAGCACCAGACCGCCGCCGAGCACCACCTGGAATGCGGCCCTGAGGAACGGCGTTTCCATGTAGCGGTTCTGGATGAAGGCGATCGCCCAAAGCTCGACGAAGACGATTACCGCTGCAGTCGCGGTCGCCGTCCAGAAATGCGGGATCAGATAGGGCAGCGCATGGCCGAGACCGCCGAGCGCGGTCATGATGCCGGAGGCAAGGCCGCGCTTGATCGGTGAGCCGCGACCGGAAAGCTTGCCGTCATCATGGGCGGCTTCGGTGAAGCCCATGGAGATGCCGGCGCCGACGGAGGCCGAGAGACCGACAAGGAAGGTCTGCCAGGTATCCTGGGTGGCAAACGCAGCGGCGAAGATCGGGGCCAGCGTCGAGACCGAGCCGTCCATCAGGCCGGCGAGACCGGGCTGAACGTAAGTGAGGATGAACTGGCGGCGCGCGGTCTGGTCCTCCTCGGCGCGCACGTCCTCAGGCGTATGCTCTTCGCCAAGCCGACGGGCGAGCGATTCATGCGACTTTTCGGCGATCGCGAGATCGCCGAGCAGTTTGCGGGTGGCGGCATCCTGGGTTCTGGTGGCGGCCTCGACATAGAAGCGGTGCGCCGCCTCCTCCATCGCTTCGGCCTCCTCGCGTGCCTTTTCGATCGGCATTTCGGCAATCAGCCAGTCAGGCTTGCGCTCGGGGAAGTCGCGCACATGTTCGCGCCGGATCAGCGGGATGCGGTTGCCGAAGCGCTGGACGTGCAGATCGATCAACCATTGCCTGTGGTGGCTTTCCTCCTCCGCCATCTCCTCGAACACTTTTGCCGAGTGGGGGTACTGCGCCCGAAGCGCATCCGCATATGCGAGATAGATGCGCCCGTCGTCCTCCTCGGAGGAGATGGCGAGCGCCAGGATTTCCTGTTCGCTGAGAGACAAAAACGGGCGTTTGGAACGGGAGAAGAGACGGGAAAACATTGGGAGGAAACCTTCTTTAGAATAATTCTAAAATAGAAATGCAGGATCGCACCGTCAAGCCCAAAGCTATGCAATCATGTAACAATCGCTCGACAGAGTGTCGCGGCTCGGCCACCATGCCCGCCAGTTTCGAATCCCTATCCCCTCCCCGGAGCGATCGCCTCGATGAGGACCATCTATCCACTTTCCGAAAGCAAGGACACGCTGCTCGATCGTGTCGGCGCCAGGCTCGCCGCCCGCCTGCAGGCGCAGACGTCGGGCTACGAGCCCTACACGCCATCCGATCAGGAAACGCTGGCGCGCACGCTGCGCCCGGGCGACATTCTCCTGATCGAAGGCAACCAGAAGGTTTCGGCAGCGATCAAGTATCTGACGCAATCGACCTGGTCGCATGCCGCCTTCTTTGCCGGTGACCAGATGCCGCTGACGCTCGATCAGGCGACACTACCCGTCATCGAGCGGCCGCAACTGATCGAGGTAAACATCGGCGAGGGCTGCGTTGCCGTGCCGTTGAAGAAATACGCCTCGTTCAACACCCGCATCTGCCGGCCTATCGCGCTGACGCCGGATGATCGCACAGCACTCGTCGGCTTCATGATCTCGAGGCTCGGGATGAAATACGACCTGAAGAACATTTTGGACATGCTGCGCTATTTCATGCCGACGCCGCCGGTTCCGGTGCGCTGGCGGCGGCGCCTGCTTGCCTTCGGTTCCGGCGACCCGACGCGCGCGATCTGCTCGACGCTGATTGCGGCCGCCTTCGAGCAGATCCGCTATCCGATCCTGCCCGAGGTTACCCGCGCGCCCGGACGGGCGTCCGCGACCTCGACCTATTCACGCGAGGAGATCCTGCATATCCGCCATCATTCGCTCTACACGCCCAGGGATTTCGACCTCTCGCCGTTCTTCGCGATCGTCAAGCCGACGCTGGAGTTCGGCTTCGACTACAAGCGATTACGCTGGCAAGGTGACGGAGAACACCCGTTCAAAGGTTGAGAGCGAGCGCCTGTTCGCGGGCCATGTAATCGCGCTGGCGGTCGGTGATGTAATCGCGAACGATCGGCGCCGCATCACGCGAGCGCGACAGCTGCATGTGGAAGACAAGCTGGCTGCCGGTGCGGAACATCATCTCGGCACTGATCAGATAGAACTCCCACATGCGGGCAAAGCGCTCGTCGTACAGGGCGATCACCTTGTCGCGGTTCGCGTCGAAGCGCGCGCCCCAATGGGCGAGCGTCGTCGCGTAGTGCACCCGCAGGAATTCGAGATCGCTGACCCAGAGGCTGTTGCGCTCGACGACCTCGAAGACCTCCGACAGTGCCGGCGAATAGGCGCCCGGGAAGATGTACTTGCGAAGCCACGAGCTCGCCATGCCGGGCGGGCTCATGTGGCCGATCGAATGCAGCACCGCCAGGCCGTCGTCCGGCATCAGCGCGTTCAGCTTCTTGAAGAACTCGTCATAGTGATGGACGCCGACATGTTCGAACATCCCGACCGAGACGATGCGGTCGAACGGCCCCTGCACATCGCGATAGTCCTTGAGCTCGAAGCGCACCCGGTCCGACAGGCCCGCCTTGCGCGCCCGTTCGGTGGCAAGCGCCTGCTGCTCCTTGGAAAGCGTGACGCCGAGCACCTGAACATCCGCCAGCTGCGCCAAGTACATCGCGAGATCGCCCCAGCCGCAGCCAATATCCAGCACCTTCATGCCGGGCTCCAGGCAAAGCTTGGAGGCAAGCAACCTCAGCTTGTTGCGCTGCGCCGTCTCGAGCGTCTCGTTGGGCTCGCGGAAGTAGGCGCAGGAGTAGAGCATGTTCTCGTCGAGGAACAGCTTGTAGAACTCGTTGCCGAGATCGTAGTGATGCGCGACGTTCTGCTGGGCCTTGCCCTTGGGGTTGGCCTGCTGACGCTTGCGGAAGCGCATTTTTACCGCGCGCAGCAACTTCTGGATCGGGTAGGAGCCGAGCGACAGGCGGTTGATCGAAAACAGCGTCAGGAAATCGCGGAGGGTGGAGCCCTCCTCGAAGCGCATGGTGCCGTCCATATAGGCTTCGCCGGCGGCCAGTTCGGCATTGAAGACGAGGCTGCGATAAAGCTTCTTGTCGGTGAGACGCATCGTCACTTCCGGTCCTGGCGTCCCGGAATAAACGTGCCTCTTGCCATCGGCATCGATCACCGTCAGGCGACCCTTGCGAATGAACGACTTCATCATATGCGACAATGGGAACATGCAGGCCCTCTCGTGACACGTCGTATCGGCGCCGCATCCTAGCACCCGTTTTTCGAAATGCGCCCCTTAAATTTCTGGTTGCTCATGCGGCCTGCCCGAAACGAAAACGGGGACGGCAACCTTCGCTGCCGTCCCCGTCCAAATTGACCTGGTCGATGCCTCAGTCCTTGGCGCGCTCGACGTAGGAGCCGTCTTCCGTCGCGATGATGACGCGGGTGCCGGCCTGGATATGCGGCGGAACCAGCGTGCGGACGCCGTTCGACAGAATGGCCGGCTTGTAGGACGACGAAGCCGTCTGGCCCTTGACGACCGGCTCGGTCTCGGTGATTTCGAGCGTCACGTGGCGCGGCAGGTCGATGGCGATCGCCAGGCCTTCGTGGATCGAAAGAATGACGGCCATGCCTTCCTGCAGGTAGGCCTTGAGATCGCCGATGTCCTCGGTGGTCATGACCAGCTGGTCATAGCTTTCCGGGTTCATGAAGTGGAAGCCTTCGGCATCTTCATAGAGGAAGGTGTGCTCGCGGTCTTCGACGAAGGCGCGCTCGACCTGTTCGGTCGTGCGGTAGCGTTCGGAGACCTTCACGCCGTCGGAAATGCGGCGCATGTCGACCTGGGTGACCGGCGTGCCCTTGCCCGGGTGGAAGTTCTGGGCGGTAAGCACGACATAGAGCTTGCCGTCGACGTCGAGAACGTTGCCCTTACGGACAGATGAAGCGATGACCTTGACCATTAGTCTTCCTTGTAACAGAGGTATGCGCGACACCGCGGGCCGGAAACACGGGCCCTGAAGGACGCGGAAAGAAGGATTTCGCGCCGCCACTACCCTAATTTCGCGCAAATAGCCAGCCTGAGCCGGTATCTGCACGAAGAAAGCCTGGACTGAACCGATCATGTCGCATGCCTCACCCTGGTGGACACCCGATGTCCATGCCGACCGGCGCCCGTTTCTTCTCGGCCGCAACCGGATCCAATCGGTATTGCGCCGGTTCTTCGAGACACGCGACTTCATCGAGGTCGACACCGCGACCCTGCAGGTCTCGCCCGGCAACGAGGCGCACCTGCATGCCTTCGCGACCGAGGCGCTCAACCACGACGGAACCGGCCATCCGCTCTATCTGCACACCTCGCCGGAATTTGCCTGCAAGAAGCTGCTGGCCGCCGGCGAAGAGCGCATCGCCTGCTTTGCCCATGTCTACCGCAATCGCGAGCGCGGGCCGCTTCATCACCCCGAGTTCACCATGCTCGAATGGTACCGCGCCGGCGAAAGCTACGAGGCGCTGATGCGCGACTGCGCCGAGATCCTGGCGCTTGCAGCGGAAACCACCGGCACCAAGCAGTTTATTTTCCAGGGGCAGGCCTGCGATCCCTTCGCCGCTCCGGAGCGCCTCAGCGTGGCGGACGCCTTCGAGCGCTTTGCCGGCATCGACCTGCTGGCATCGATCGCCGCCAACGGCGAAACCGACCGCGACCATCTGGCTGCCACGATGGCCGCAGCCGGCCTTCGGGTCGCCCATGACGACACCTGGGCCGATCTTTTCAGCCGGGTGCTCGTCGAAAAGGTCGAGCCGCACCTCGGCTTCGGCCGCGCGACGATCCTCGACGAATATCCGACGGCCGAGGCGGCACTGGCGCGTCCTGCCGCACGCGACCCTCGCGTTGCCGAACGCTTCGAGCTCTATGCCTGCGGCGTTGAGCTTGCCAATGCCTTCGGCGAGCTGACGGATGCGCCGGAACAACGGCGTCGCTTCGAGATGGAGATGGCGGAGAAGGCCCGCGTCTACGGCGAGACCTATCCACTCGACGAGGATTTTCTTGCAGCGCTCGCGATCATGCCCGAGGCAAGCGGCATCGCGCTCGGCTTCGACCGGCTGGTGATGCTCGCAACCGGAGCCTCACGCATCGACCAGGTGCTCTGGGCGCCGGTGGCGGAGACACGGGCATGAACGTCCACCGCCCGATCAAGACCGCACGCGAGCTGGTCGAAACTGGCCTCATCGACAGCGCCAAGGAGGCGGCGGTTGCCGCCGTTGCCGAGCGTTATGCCGTTGCGATCAGCCCCGCCATCGCCGGTCTCATCGATCCCAACGACCCCAATGACCCGATTGCACGGCAGTTCGTGCCGGATGCCGCCGAGTTGACCCTGCTGCCCGAAGAGCGCGAGGACCCGATCGGCGACAAGCCGCACAGTCCCGTGACCGGCATCGTCCACCGTTATCCCGACCGAGTGCTCCTGAAGGCCGTGCATGTCTGCCCGGTCTATTGCCGCTTCTGCTTCCGCCGCGAAATGGTCGGACCCCAGGGGCTCGGCACGCTGACACCAGCCGAACTCGATGCGGCGATCGCCTACATCGCCGAACACAAGGAAATCTGGGAGGTGATCCTCACCGGCGGCGATCCGCTGGTACTGTCCCCGCGGCGGCTCGCCGAACTCATGGAACGGCTGAAGCCGATCCCCCATGTGAAGATCGTCCGCCTCCACACCCGCGTGCCCGTGGTCGAGCCGGCACGCATCGACGCCGACCTGATCGCGGCACTCAAAGCCAGCGGCAAGGCGACCTATGTGGCGCTGCATGCCAACCACCCGCGCGAGCTGACGGACGAGGCACGTGCCGCCTCTGCCCGCCTGATCGATGCCGGCATCGTCATGATCAGCCAATCGGTGCTCTTGAGGGGCGTCAACGACGATGCCGAGGTGCTTGCCAGCCTGATGCGCGCCTTCGTCGAAACGCGGATCAAGCCCTACTACCTGCACCACCCGGATCTCGCCCCCGGCACCAGCCATTTTCGCCTGACGATCGAGGAAGGCCAGGCGCTGGTTGCCGCCCTGCGCGGCCGCGTCTCCGGCCTCTGCCAGCCGACCTATATCCTCGACATTCCTGGCGGGCACGGCAAGGCGGTGATCAGCGCTGCCTCGATCGCGGACGAGGGCGGCGGCTGCTACACCGTCACGGATTTTCGCGGCAGCGAGCACAGCTATCCACCGAAAGCCTGATGCACGGCGAGAAATCGCGACTCTCCAAATTATTGAAACTTCTTCAAAATAATCAGCTCATGCATTTTTCTTCGCGTCCTGCGAGAAAAATCATCGAGCCCGCGTCACAGCTGTCCGGCGTCGATCGTCAATTGGTCATAAGCAACACGACAACGATGGAGTTGAGACCATGACCGATACCAAGGCCGTCCGCTACGAACAGGAAATCTCCGACGTGCTCGGCGCGCTCGCCGACGTGCACAAGACCATGGACCTGCACGGGCTCGACCGCACGATCCACAATCTCGTGCAGCTGCGCGCCTCGCAGATCAACCGCTGCGGCTTCTGCGTGAAGATGCACACCAAGGAATCCCGCACCGAGGGCGAGAGCAACGAGCGGCTCGACCGCATCATCGTCTGGGACCAGGTCAATGATTTCACGCCGCGCGAGAAGGCAGCGCTTGCCTGGACCGAAGCTCTGACCGAACTCGAGCCGCGCACCGACTTTGCGCCGCTTCGCGCCGAGCTGCGCCAGCATTTCAGCGAAAAGGAGATCAGCGTCATCACCGCGACGGTGGCGATGATCAACCTTTGGAACCGCATCCAGATCTCGAGGCACTGACATGAACGACCGGCAGCACATGCAGATCTTCGAGGAGGCGCGCCCGCGCCTTCTCGGCCTTGCCTACCGCATCCTCGGCTCGCGTGCCGATGCGGAAGATGCGGTGCAGGATACGTTCCTGAAATGGCAGGAGGTCGACCGGACAACGATCGAAACGCCGGCGGCGTGGCTGACGACCGCCTGCACGCGGCGCTGCCTCGACCTCCTGAAGGCGGCGCACCGCAAGCGCATCGATTATGTCGGCGCATGGCTACCGGAGCCGATCCATACGGCGAGCGATGACAATGCCGAGGAGAAGCTTGCGCTGACATCCTCACTGACGACGGCCTTCCTGCTGATGCTCGAACGGCTCACACCGAAGGAGCGCGCCGCCTATCTGCTGCACGAGATCTTCGGCCAGCCCTATGAGGAAGTGGCCGAAACGCTCGACATGCAGGAAACCGCCGCCCGCAAGCTGGTGTCGCGCGCCAAGACCAATATCGGGCTCGAAAAAGCCCGGCACCAGACGCCGCGTGAGCGACAGGACGAACTGCTTTCGGCCTTCCACCAGGCAATCCACGGCGGCAATGTCGCTAGCCTCTCGGCCCTGCTTTCGGCCGATGTGAAGCTGACAGCCGACGGCGGCGGCAAGGTGGCGACCGTGCTCGGAGTGCTCTCGGGCAAGGAGACGGTGCTCGCCTTTATCATCGATCGGCTTACCGAATACTGGTCGCATTACGTCTGGGAAATCGGCGACATCAACGGCGGCCGCGGCATCCTGCTTCGAGACGAAGCGAAAAACGAGATCGCGGCAACCGTCGCCTTCGGCTATGACGGCGACGGAAACGTCAACGACATCTTCATCATGCGCAACCCGGACAAGCTCACGCATTTCGGCGAGGCTGCGCTCCACTGATAATGGCGGCATCGCCCTTGCAAACGTGATCCTCCCCACCGGCCGGGCCGGCCGCACGTTTTCGGCAATACCGCTGCATGAGGTACTGACATGCTCGAAAAAACATCCGCAGCCCACCAGGAAACCGGCTGGCGCGCGCTTTTGACCGGCGGAAACGCCGTGCATTCGCTGGTGCTCAGCGGCGGCGTCGCGCTGCACGCGCTCAACATCTACGTCGTAACGACGATCATGCCTTCGATCGTGCGCGAGATCGGCGGGCTCGAATATTACGCCTGGAGCACGACCGTCTTCGTCGCCGCCTCGATCCTCGGCGCGGCCCTGTCGGCCCGGCTGCTTGGTGCCGTCGGCGCCGGCGGCGCTTATGCGATCGGTGCGCTGGTCTTCGGGCTGGGCACACTCCTCTGCGCTGCGGCCCCCTCGATGGCGATGCTGCTCGCCGGCCGCGCGATCCAGGGTTTTGGCGGCGGGCTGCTCTATGCGCTTGCCTATGGCGTGATCCGTGAGGTCTTCCGGCCAGAGCTCTGGACCCGCGCCATCGGCCTGATTTCGGCCACCTGGGGTACGGCGACGCTGGTCGGCCCGGCGATCGGCGGTATGTTCGCGGAGTTTTCCACCTGGCGCGTCGCCTTCTGGTCGCTCTTGCCGCTGACGGCGCTGCTGGCGACCCTCGCCTTCTCGACCTTGCCGCGCAAGGCTGCCGGCGAAGGCGCACGCACGCCGCTTCCCTTGGTGCAACTGGCGCTGCTCGTCGCCATCGTGCTTGCGCTTTCCATCGCCAGCACGCTGACCACGGCGGTGGAGCAGGTAGGCTGCGTCGGCGCGGCGATCCTCATGTTCCTGGCACTGCTCGTCGTCGAGAAACGGGCGACAGGCAAGCTGCTCCCCTCCGGCAGTTTCACCCCGACCTCCCCGCTGGCAGCCCTTTATGCTACGATCACCCTGCTGATGGTCGGCCTGCAGCCGGAAATCTATGTGCCGTACCTCCTGCAGGAGCTGCACGGATTGTCGCCGCTGGTAGCCGGCTACATTGCGGCGCTGATGTCGATCGGCTGGACCGCCGGGTCGATGACAAGCGCCCACTGGCATGGGGAAAGGGCAAAGCAGACGATCTTTGCCGGCCCGGCCTTCGGCTTTGTCGGCCTGGCACTGATTGCGCTGTTCATGCCGATGGCAGGATCGGAATTCATGGTGATCGCCGCGCCGCTCAGCGTCGGCATCATGGCGGTCGGCTTCGGCATGGGCTTTGCCTGGCCGCACATCGTGACGGCCGTCTATGAATTTGCGCCGGAAGGCGAAGCGGAGAAGGCGTCGAGCTCGATTACCACGGTCCAGCTCTTCGCCGCAGCACTCGGCGCGGCGCTGGCCGGGCTTACCGCCAATCTCGCCGGCATCGAAACGCCGTCGACGGAAGGCGTGGCGATGGCGACACGCTGGCTCTTCTGGCTGTTTGCGCTGATGCCGGCGCTGGCCGTTCTGACAGCCGGACGTGTCTGGCGGGCGCGCCGAACGGCGAAATAGGCGCCTTTGCGGACCTTCCCCGGGGTGGAGGGCCTGCAAAATGCAAGCTGTGCGGCGGGGTGCATCACGCCCTTGGGAGGAGAGGATGGAAGCCGAGGAGATCGGCCTTCACGGCGTACGGGAGACCTTGCTGGTCACGCTCCAGGCCAAAGCCGCAGAGAGCGCGTTCCCGGATTCCCTGCTCAACGATCACTTTGCCGCCGATCTCATGCGGCGGCTCGCCGGCAGGCCGAAACCGCCCGATGCCGGCCACGACATGACCATCGGCATTGCCGTGCGCGCCCATATGCTCGACCGCTGGGCGCGCGCCTTTATCGGGCGCCACCCGGACGCAATCGTGCTCAACCTCGGCTGCGGTCTCGACACACGTATATTGCGGCTCGATCCGCCCGCGTCCATCGGCTGGTTCGATGTCGACTTTCCCGATGTGATCGCCTTGCGGCGACAGCTTTTCCCGGCGCGCGTCGGCTGCACGACGATCGCCTCCTCGATAACGGAGCGTGAGTGGATCGACCTCGTTCCGGCGGACCGCCCGGCGATCGTCGTCGCCGAGGGCGTGTTTCCCTATCTCTCAGAACACGAGGTCCGCGACGTCTTGCGACGGCTGACCTCCTGTCTTGCCGGCGGGGAAATCGTCTTCGACGCCTACAGCCATCTCGGTATCGAGCTTTTGCGGCTGAGCCCATCGCTGCGGGCAACGGGGGCGGAGCTTCGCTGGGGGCTGGAAAACGCGCAAACGCTGGAACGCGACGTGCCCGGGCTGACGTTGCTCGACGAGATCAGCGAGTATGATTCAGGCCAGGTCGCACGCCTGTCGCCGATGGCGCGGATAGCGGCGCATGTCGTCAGCGCCCTGCCGATGCTGCGCCGGATGGGCCGCCTGTTGCGCTACCGTTTCTAGCCCGGCAAGGCATGAAAAGGGCCGCGCCTTGCGGCGCAGCCCCTTCGATTGCAAGCGGTCGCTTTCGGCCGATCAGGCCTTGATCGGCGCGATCGAGATTTCGACGCGGCGGTTCTGCGCGCGGCCGGCTTCGCTTCCGTTGGAGGCGATCGGACGCTCCTTGCCGTAGCCCATGGCCGACATACGGCGCTGGTCGACGCCCTGGCCCGCCAGGTAGTTGGCGACCGAAGCGGCGCGGCGCTCGGAGAGGCCCTGGTTGTAGGAGGCGCTGCCGGTCGCGTCCGTGTGGCCATCGACGTCGATCATCGTCTTGTTGAACTTGCGCAGCACGATCGCCACCGAGTTCAGCGTGTCGTAGAAGGCCGGGATCACCTGGTCGCGGTCGGTCGCGAACGTGATGTTGGACGGCATGTTGAGGATGATGCGGTCGCCGGCGCGCGTGACCGATACGCCGGTGCCCTGCAGCTGGGCGCGCAGTTCGGCTTCCTGGTTGTCCATGTAGTTGCCGATCAGGCCGCCGCCGAGACCGCCGATTGCGGCGCCGACGAGTGCGGAGTCACGCCGTCCTGCGGCACTGCCGCCAACCAGCAGACCGGTCGCCGCGCCGAGGCCTGCGCCGATCAGCGCGCCACCGGCCGTGTTCGACATCTTCTGCTCGCCCGTATAGGGATCGGTGGTGGTGCATCCCGAAAGATAGATGGCCGCGACAGCCAGAATGGCGCATTTCTTGATCATGGAATCAGTTGTCCCCATTGGTGCTCGAAGTTGCTTCATACTAGCGATTGCGGCAGGAAGATGAAGAGGCGTCCCATTCACGCCAAGGTTTACCGGCAAATCCAGCTTCGCCAGCGGCTGGCGTGGCCATCAGGGCACACAATAACCGATCCTTCACACGCTCTTGATAGGACGGGCACCAAAGAAAAGAGAGGCAAGCTCCAATGGCAATCGAGTTCGGCGACACGCAACGCAGTCTCAGCGACACGCTCAACGGCATGATTGCCTCGATCCGCGGCGAGACGATCACGCTACGCGAGCTGATGACGGAAATCGGCGAACAGGGCTTCCTGCTGCTGTGCGCCCTGCTGACACTGCCGTTTCTGCTGCCGGTATCGATCCCGGGCGTCAGCACCGTCTTCGGCGCAGCGATCATCCTGATTTCCGTATCGGTCACGCTCAATCGCCTGCCGTGGATGCCGCAGCGCATTCTCGATCGCCGGATCGAAACCGAGAAGCTGGTGCCGACGCTGCAGAAAGGCGCGGATCTCGTTTCCAAGCTGGATCGTTACGTCCGTCCGCGTCTCGGCTTCCTGACGAAGGGCGCGCTGATGAACCGCTTCAACGGCCTGATGATCATGGCCGGCGGCATTCTCCTGATGTTCCCGCTCGGCCTGATCCCGCTGTCGAACACGCTGCCGGGGATCGCGATCCTCTTACTCTCGCTCGGTATCATCCAGCGCGACGGACTGATGGTGGCCGGGGGCTATCTCTTCCTGATCGCGACCACGGTCTACTTCACCGTGCTTGCCTATATGGCCTTTGCCGCCGGTCAGGGCCTGTCGTCGTTCTTCGTCTCCTGACACCTCATCAGGCGTGTGGATCGGCCCGGCCAACTGCCGGGCCTTTTCGTTCTGACCATCTGTGGCACGCAATTCCGGACCGAAACCGCTGTACACGTTTCCTGGAATTGCTCTAGGCAGCCAGACCGCCGAAAGCCCGGTAGCTGGCAAAGTCGGTGCGGATGCCGAGCATCTTCATCAGCGCCTCGCGATCGAGGCCGAGCTGGCGGTCGAACTCGACAAGCGCGGCTGCGACCTTCGGCGCGACGTCAGCATTGGCGAATTCGATCATGGTGATGAAGTCAAACTGGCCAGGACCGGCGTGCTGCTCCAGGAACAGGTCCTTCACATATCCATCCTGCTTGCGGATGACGGCCAGCGTCTTGTCGACCAGCTCGACGAACTGCGGCCGCGCTTCCGCCGGCACGGTGTATTTGTTGATGCGGTAAAGCGGCGCCACGCTATTTGATTGACTGCTCATAGCTCTTTTCCTCTCATCTCTTTTTGAACGAGAGCAGTCGTACGACCTCAAGTATAGTTGAGGTCAATAGTGGCAAAACGCTTTTCCGATGACGGAATCCTAGCCGGAAATACCTCTCAGCACGTTGGCGACGTTGAGGCCGATTTCCGGCACGCCGTAGCCCCCCTCCATGCAGACGACGACCGGCAGGCCGGTGCGCCGCAACGCCTCGCCCATGCGCAGATAGTCTTCGGACTTCAGCTCGAAGAACGAGATCGGGTCGCGCTCGAAGGTATCGACGCCGAGCGAGACGACCAGGGCTTCGGCACCGAAGGCCTCGATGCGCGAGAGCGCGTCGGCCATGGCGCCCGACCAGGCATCAAACAGGGTGCCCCGCGGCAGCGGATAGTTTTTCGTCGTGCCGAGCCCGGCACCGGCACCCTCCTCGTCGGCAAAGCCGAGGAAATGCGGGAAGGCCTCGACCGGGTCGCCATGCAGCGAGGCGAAGTAAACGTCGCCGCGTTCGTAGAAAATATCCTGAGTGCCGTTGCCATGGTGGAAATCGACATCGAGCACGGCGACCTTCTGGGCACCATAGTCCCTTAGGCGCTGGGCGGCGCACGCAGCATTGTTGATGAAGGAATAGCCGCCATAGAGATCGATCGCCGCATGATGGCCGGGCGGGCGGCAGAGCGCGAAGGCGGCACGGCTCCCGGCGTGGATGTGGTCGGCCGCCGAGATGGCGCAATCCATCGCCGCGCGGGCGGCGGCGTAGGTACCCTCAGTGATCGCCGTTTCCGCCGCGAAGGAATAGTAACCGAGCGCGCCGTCGATATCCCTCGGCGGATGCTGGCGCATGCGCCGCGCCGGGAAGCAGGCCGGGATCGCCTCCCCCCTGTAGCCATCGGCGACCCAGCGCGACCAGGCGGTTTCGAGGAAGTCGAGGTAATCGGGCGCGTGCAGCTTGAGAGCGACATCGAGACCGTGACGCTCGGGTGCTACGACATCAAGGAAACCCGCTTCCTTCACCGCCGCCAGGATCCATTCGGCGCGGAACGGCGCCTCGAAAGGCGGCACGAGTTCGCCGCCGAAAAGTTCGGTCTTGGCGTCGCGGAGCTTGTGGTCTTCGGAGTAGTAGATGCGCATGGGGGTATCCTGAAGGGGCAACAGATGGGTGCCGGTACCCTACCCGCGGTTTCAGGCTTGGCAAGTTGCCCCTCATCCGGCCTGCCGGCCACCTTCTCCCCGCAAGCGGGGCGACGGAGACGCGCGGCACCCGCTCGCCTCGACAACAGCACCTCTGAAGGGCCAAAGCTCCGCTCGGCAGCGTCGCTAAGGGCACGCCCCTCTCCGCGCCTGCGGGGAGAGGGTTAGGGTGAGGGGCGATTGCGCCGATCGAAGACCATTCGCTAGGCCGCAATCCGCTTGTAGAAGAATGTCGTGGCGCAGAGGCCGCCTTCCGGCCACATCGCATAGTCGGGGATGACGCCGACGCGCTCCCAGCCCAGGCGCGGATAGATCGCCTCGGCCTCGCTGCCGGTCGCGGTGTCGAGCACCAGCAGCGTCTTGCCGCGGGCTGCCGCCTCGCGCTCGACCGCGTCCATCAGCCGGCGTGCCAGCCCTTTGCCGCGGGCGTCGCGATGCACCAGCAGCTTCTTCAGATCGCCGCGGTGCGGCTGGTTCGGCATCTGCGCGACACCGACCTGCACGGTGCCGAGGATGCGGCCTGCAACCTCGGCCACCATCAGCAACGTCTCGCCGCCCGCAACCGCCTCGGCGACGCCGCGCCAGTAGGCAAGCGCGCTCTCGGGCGGATAGGGCTGCATGAAGCCGACCGAGGCGCCACCCTCGACGCAATCGGACAGCACCTCGGCGAGCGCAGGGACGGCGGCCAGCGCTTCATTCGCAGACAGCAGGCGGATCTGAATATCGGACATGGTCAAACCTTGGTGCGGCAGAGGATGACGGCGTAGTGAGCCGGCTCATCGTGGGGGTTGTAAAAGATGTGTCCCGCCTCCAGCCCCATGAACAGGCAATCGCCTGGCTCGAGCGAATGGAAGCCGGATTCGGTCGTCATTTCGAGCCGCCCGGAAAAGAGCCAGAGGTGCTGTGTAATGCCGCGATCGGAGGGTTGCCTCTCGAAGACGACACGGGCACCGGGCGGAAACTCGACCTCGACGATATCGATCGGCGAGCCAAGACCATCCGGCGAGACGGAGCGGCGCAGATAGCCGGATTCCGGATCGCGCCAGAGCCGCTGGTCGGCGCGCCTGGCAAGCGGTGACGCCTCCTCGGCATCAAAGGCAAAGAGTGCTGAAAGCGTGGTTGAGAGCGCGCTGCAGAGCTTGGCAAGAAGCTGGGCGGTCGGGCTCGCCTCGCCGCGCTCGATGCGCGAAATCATCGCCCGGCTGACACCGGAACTTGCAGCAAGCTCGTCGAGCGTCAGGTTCTGTTGCGTCCGCAGCGTGCGAATGCGCTCGCCGATGGCATGTTCGAGGGGATCGGTGACGTTTTCCATTATTTGAGATTGCATTTCTCATATAGTGGAGTCAAGACTGCGAAAGACCGAAAATACAGGCATGCGATGCCGCTTTGGCGACAGCGCAACAAGGGTATTTCGGCTAAGGTGGCAGCTTCGGACACAGAAACGAGAAAAGCTTTCACTTCAATACTTTAGACAGCCCTCATCCATCACGCCAGCGCACCCGCACGGGCGGCCTCATCGACAGGTTGGACATGACAAAGCAGCCCTCCTCGCTGACCTCGATCGCCAGTATCGTCGCCTCGATGACGGCGGTGGCGATCGGCAACGGCATGATGCTCGCCTATGTGCCCTTCGCGCTGACGCGCTCGGACGCGCCGGACTGGGTGCCAGGGGCTGCGGTCACGATGATCGCCTTCGGCGGGCTGATCGGCTGCGTCATCGCCGGACCGATGATCCGTCGTGTCGGCCATGCGCGCGCCTTCTCCTGCTCGATGGCGCTCGTCATCCTCTCGGCGCTGACGATCGCGCTCGGCATGCATCCGCTCTTGTGGGTACTGGCCCGCGGGCTTTATGGCGCATCCGGCAACACCAATTTCATCATCGCCCAAAGCTGGCTCAACCATGCGAGCGAAAACCACTGGCGCGGCAAGGCGATGGCGCTGTTCTACATGGCCTATGTCATCGGGCTCGGCACCGGCGCCTGGCTGTTCGGACAGATCCCGGCCGACGGCAACCTGCCGCCGCTCGTCACCATCTTCTTCACAGCGCTCGCGCTCTTGCCGATCGGGCTGACGCGGCTGCCGACGCCACCGCCGCCGGCCAAAGTGAGCATCGACATCCCGATGGTCTGGCGCAATTCCCCCGTCGCCTTCATCGGCGTGCTTGCCGCCGGCGGCCTTTCGATGGTGGTGCAGGGCTTCACGCCGATCTATGCGGCCGCCAACAATGTCAGTCAAAGCGACGTCGCCAATCTGATGTTCGTCATGCAATTCGGCCTCATCGCCATCCAGTATCCGATGGGAACATTGTCGGACCGGATCGACCGGCGCCTGGTGTTGATCGGCACGTGCCTGTTGATCCTTGCTGCCGGCTTCTTCGCGCTTTCGGCGTCGTTCAGCAATCTGCTCCTTCTGATGCTGGTCTTCGCGCTCTTTGCAGGTGCTGTCGAGACCGTCTATTCGATCGCCAATGCGCATGCCAACGACCGCACGGATCCCGCCGATTTCGTACCGCTTGCCAGCACCATGCTGGTCGCCTGGTCGATTGCTGCGACCGTCGTGCCGATGCTGGTGACGCTGCTGACACCGGTGTTCGGGCAGCGCACGTTCATCTATGCGGCGATGGCCGTTGCCGCGCTTTATGCCTTCTTCGTGCTGCTCAGGTTGCGCAAACGTGATGAGGTGCCGGCGGCCGAGCGCGAGAGCTTCGAGATCAGGAGCGCGCAGGTGCCCAATGCCGGCGCGCTCGTCGATGCGGAAGCGGGGGCCGAATAGGCCGATTTATAGTGAACGAAGCCTTCATTTCCCGCTTTGCGGCGGTTGAAGGCACTGCTATATGCGGCCCATGAGCACAACATCTTCGAAGACGCCCCTTTCGCATATCCGCAACTTCTCGATCGTGGCCCACATCGACCACGGCAAGTCGACGCTTGCTGACCGGCTGATCCAGTCCACCGGTGGCCTCGCCGAGCGCGAGATGTCCGAGCAGGTGCTCGACAGCATGGATATCGAGCGTGAGCGCGGCATCACCATCAAGGCCCAGACGGTGCGCCTGCACTACAAGGCCAATGATGGCGAAACCTATGTGCTGAACCTGATCGACACCCCCGGCCACGTCGACTTCGCCTACGAAGTCTCGCGCTCGCTTTCGGCCTGCGAAGGCTCGCTGCTTGTCGTCGACGCGTCGCAGGGCGTGGAAGCCCAGACGCTCGCCAACGTCTACCAGGCGATCGACAACAACCACGAACTCGTCACCGTGCTCAACAAGATCGACCTGCCGGCGGCCGAACCGGACCGCATCAAGGAGCAGATCGAGGAAGTGATCGGCATCGACGCGTCCGACGCCGTGCTGATCTCGGCGAAGACCGGCCTCGGCATCCCTGATGTCCTCGAAGCGATCGTCACCAAGCTGCCGGCGCCGAAGAGCGACGGCGGCGATGCGGCGCCCTTGAAGGCCCTGCTCGTCGACAGCTGGTACGACACCTATCTCGGCGTCATGGTTCTCGTGCGCATCATCGACGGCACGCTCAAGAAGGGCATGACCATCCGCATGATGGGCACCGACGCCAAGTACACGATCGAACGTGTCGGCGTGCTGACCCCGAAGATGGTGGCGATGGATGCGCTCGGCCCCGGCGAGATCGGTTTCATCACCGCCTCGATCAAGGAAGTGGCCGACACCCGCGTCGGCGATACCATCACCGAGGACAAGCGCCCGACCGCAACCGCGCTGCCGGGCTTCAAGCCGGCACAGCCGGTGGTCTTCTGCGGCCTGTTCCCGGTCGATGCTGCCGACTTCGAGGACCTGCGCTCGGCGATGGGCAAGCTGCGCCTCAACGACGCCTCGTTCTCGTTCGAAATGGAATCCTCGGCAGCACTCGGCTTCGGCTTCCGTTGCGGCTTCCTCGGTCTGCTGCACCTCGAAATCATCCAGGAGCGTCTCGAGCGCGAGTTCGACCTCGACCTGATCGCGACGGCCCCGTCGGTCGTCTACAAGCTGTTCATGACGGACGGCTCGGAACGCGAGTTGCACAACCCGGCCGACATGCCCGACGTCGTCAAGATCGCAGAAATCCACGAGCCGTGGATCCGCGCGACGATCCTGACGCCCGACGACTATCTCGGCGGCATCCTCAAACTCTGCCAGGACCGCCGCGGCATCCAGATCGAGCTGACCTATGTCGGCACCCGCGCGATGCTGACCTACGACCTGCCGCTCAACGAAGTCGTGTTCGATTTCTACGACCGCCTGAAGTCGATCTCCAAGGGTTATGCCTCGTTCGACTACCAGATCACCGAGCACAAGGAAGGCAACCTTGTGAAGATGTCGATCCTCGTCAACGGCGAGCCGGTCGATGCGCTGTCGATGATGGTGCACCGGATGGCAGCCGAAAAGCGCGGCCGCGAAATGTGCGAAAAGCTCAAGGAGCTGATCCCGAAGCACATGTTCAAGATCCCGATCCAGGCGGCCATCGGCGGCAACGTGATTGCCCGCGAAACCATCTCGGCGCTGCGCAAGGACGTGACCGCCAAGTGCTACGGCGGCGACGCCACCCGCAAGCGCAAGCTGCTCGAAAAGCAGAAGGCCGGCAAGAAGCGCATGCGCCAGTTCGGCAAGGTGGAGATCCCGCAGGAAGCCTTCATCGCCGCCCTCAAGATGGGCGACGAGTAAGCGGCAGCGCCGCATGTTTCAACGTTTGTAAAGGGCGGCCCTCGGGTCGCCCTTTTTGGTTTGTGAAGGTGAGGCGATGCTGGAGCAGCAAGATTGGTCGCACGCAGGCGTGGTTTCCCGGACTAGCTACTCCGTTATTCTGGGCCACGGCGTCTCACAGTGACCTCTCACGACGGTTACTCCGGCAGCTTCTTCGGCAGCCAGAGCCAGGCCATGATACCCAATGCGAGCAGCGACAGTGCGCCGACGCCGGCCGCGATGTGAAGACCGGTGAGGAAGGCGTCCTTGGCCTGCAGCACCGTTTCAGAAGCAAGGCCCGGCTGATCGAGGGTTTCGTTCAGCGTGCCGGCCACGCCGGGGCCGAGCAGCCGGAAGCTGAGTGCCGCCAGTGAACCCAGAAGCGTGATACCGAGCGCATTTCCGAGTTCGTTGCTGGTCTCGGCGATCGAGCCCGCGGCACCGGCGCGTTCGGCAGGCACCGCCGACACGGCGATCTCGGCGACGAGGCTGAAGGAGAGGCCGTAGCCGATGCCCGCAACCACAGTCGAGGCGATGAGCGCTGCCACGCCCGCCTCGGTGCTCGTGAGGAGCAGCAGAAAGAGGCCGGCTGCGATCAGGAAATGCGTCGCAACAAGCGCCGTCTTGCGGCCGACCACATCGACGATGCGCGCTGTCCCGACACAAGTCGCCATCAGCACGACGGCGCCGGGCAAGGTCAAAAGTGCTGCGGTAAAAACATCGAAGCCGAGGACCGATTGCAGATAGATGCCCGAGAGGTAACCGACGGCGGACCAGACGACCAGCGGCAGGAGGCCGGTGAGAATGGCGATGGAAAAGATGCGGTCCCGGAACAGGCCGAGGTCGAGCAGCGGATAGGCGATCCGCGTTTGCCTGCGAAGAAACAACGCGATGGCGAGGACGCCGACGATCCCGGAGAGCGTCTGCAGCGGCGTGAAGCCGTAGGCGGCCGCGGTCTTCAGCGAATAGGTGGTGAGCAGGATACCGGCCAAGGACAGGACAAGGCTTGGCAGGTCAATGCGGCCATAGGTCGTGGAGCGCACCTCGCGAAGCAGAATGGGTGCAGCGACCAGGAAGCCAAGCACGACGGGAACGTTGATCAGGAACACCACGCCCCACTCGAGCCGCTGCAACAGGATGCCGCCGATAACCGGACCGATGGCGAAACCGGCTGCAAAGGTGGCGGCGAAGATGCCGATCGCCTGCGCCCGCAGTCGTGGATCCGGAAACAGCGCGCTGACGATTGCCAGCCCCGAGGGCAGCAATGTCGCGCCGCCGAGCCCCATCAGCGCCCGGGAAGCAATCAACGCCATGGGCGACTGCGCATAGGCCGCACCGAGCGATCCTGCACCGAAGATCACCGCGCCGATCATGATCAGCTTCAACCGCCCGTAGCGATCGCCGATATTGCCGAAGGCAATCAGCAGCGAACCGACGACGAAACCGTAGATATCGAGGATCCAGAGCGCCTGGTCGGCGGTGGGCAAGAGAGCCGAGGTCACGCGCGGCATGGCGAGATAGAGGATGGAGCCATCCATGGCCACGATGAGGACCAGTGGCAGCACGGCGATGAGGCCGAGCCATGCGCTTCGGCCTTGGGAGTGAGGGAGTGAGACGTCAGTCATTGGGCACGGATCCTTTGCAAACGGCATGCGTCGGCATGCCGCTTCGGCCGCCGGCCGTCAGGCAGGCGGGTGGTTGCGGTTGGGTGATATCTTCTATATACTTAAGGTAAGTTACTTTTGGTATATAGTGATGTCAAGCACCATGGAAAGAGACACGGTCACCGCAAAACGCGTTCGCCTCACCCGCGAGCAGCGGCTACGCCAGCTGCTGGACGTCGCATGGAGGCTCGTTCGCGAGGAAGGGACCGATGTGCTGACGCTGCCGCGCCTGGCCGAGGAAGCGGCCGTCGCCAAGCCGGTCGTCTATGATCATTTCGGAACACGCAACGGACTGCTCGCCGCGCTCTACCAGGATTTTGATGTGCGCCAGACGGTGGTGATGGACGCTGCCATCGCCGCGAGCGACCCAACGCTGGAAGCGACAGTCAGGACGATTGCCGCCTCCTATGTCGACTGCGTGCTCACGCAGGGTCGCGAGATGCCCGGCGTGCTGGCGGCTCTCGCCGGCTCGCCCGAGCTTGCGGCCGTCAAACGGGACTATCAGCTGGTCTATATCGAAAAGTGCCGAAAGGTGCTGGGCCCGTTCATCGGGCAGAGGGGCATCGCACAGGCCGGTTTCTGGGCAATGCTCGGCGCAGCCGATGGCTTGTCCCACGCTGCAGCGACGGGCGAAATCACCGCCGACGAGGCTCAGGACGAGCTTTACGAGACGATCATTGCCATGGTGAACAGAAGCGGCCGTTAGAGCGGCACGCTTTCAAGAGATGCCCTTTGCGAGCGTCGGCGCTCTTTTATCGCCGACGCCTCTCGCCAAGGCGTGGGGCCGATCTCCGCAAGACCGATCCAGCCTATGGTGTCAGCTGCCTCCCGGGACTGAACTTCGGGCCCGGGGATGAAGACCGGGAGGGTGGCGCTGCCAGAGCGGCAGTGCTCGCCTCATCCGTCCTCAAGCACGTACCGCTTCGAAATGCGATCCACCAACTGCCCGTCCTTCAGCGGCACCGCCTTGTCGACCTTGTAGTCGACGAAACCCATCTTGCCGTAATAGCTGAGCCCGCTGACATTGTCCGCACGGATGGTGGCGTTGAGGGCTTTCAGGCCGATCGAGCGGGCGAAGTCGCAAGTGGCATTAAAGAGCGCCGTGCCGGCGCCGGGCACCTTGTTGTCGGGGCGCGAGAACGTGCCGATGTCGGCCCAATCCTGCGGTATGCCGTCCCACTGGTCGAGCGCCTGGAAGGCGCAAGGCTCACCCGCATCGTCCTCGGCGACGAAGCAGCTGACGAAGCCCGGGCCGGCGAGATAGTGCGCCACGAAGCTCTCAGGCGTGAACGGCGTCTGATGGGCCGTGGTGCCACCGATCGCGATGATCTCGTTGAGGAAAGCGCACAACGCAGGTGCATCTTCTGGCCGCGCCGGGCGCACGTGGATCGTCTTCATCTCAATCGTCATCAAAAATCGTCCTTCTCCAATCGTCTTACGTCGACGCGCGGCGGAGCGGCCGCGCCGGGTTGCCGGCGACCACGGCGCCGGCCGCCACGTCCTTCGTCACCACCGAGCCCGCACCGACGATCGCGCCATCCCCGATCGTGACACCGCCGAGAATGATCGCGCCGCCGCCGATCCAGACATCGGCACCAATCGTCACCGGCTTGGCGACTTCGAGGCCTTGGCCGCGAAGCACGGCATCCCTGTGGTGCTCGGCGCAATAGATCTGCACGTTCGGCCCCAGCATCGTCCCCGCCCCGATCGCCACGCGGCCGCTGTCGAGGATCGTGCAGCTGGCATTGAGATAGACGCGGGCGCCAAGGTGGATGTTGATGCCGTAGGAGCAATGGAACGGCGCCTCGATGAAGACGTCGTCAGCGACCGCACCGAACAGCACCCGCAGCGCCGACGCCATGTTTCCACGCTCGATCGGCGCCATGGTGTTGTGCTGATGGACAGCAACGCGTGCCGTCATCCGAAGTGCCTCGAGTTCGTCGACGAGGCAGGAGTACCATTCTCCGGCTGCCATCTTGTCGCGTTCGCTGGCTGTCACGCTTTTGCTTTCGCTTCCGCGGCTTCGCGCCGTGCCAGGCTTTCCGGCGGCCACATCGTCTTCATGTCGTAATAAATCTCGAAAGCCGGTGCGCCGCCCTCGAGCGACAGCCAAGCAACCTTGGAGCGGGTGAAGATATGCGCATCCGGCGGGAAGTCCGAAGGGCGGTCAAGGCTTGCGATCCGGACGAAGGAAAGCCAGCCGCGCCGGCCGTAGTCGCTCCAGAGGGCCGTCTGGCATTCGGCACAGCGGTAGACATCATGCGAACGGCCGCTGTCCGTCGGAAGCGTCACGACGACCGGCTCGCCCTCAATGAGTTCGATATTGTCGCGCTCGATCACGCCGTTGACGACGAAGGCGCTACCGACCTGGCGCTGGCAATCGCTGCAATGGCAGCAGTTGACGAACATCGGCGCCGCCTTCAGCCGATAGCGGATCCTGCCGCAGAAGCAGCCGCCGTTTAATGCCTCGCTCATCCGGTAACCTCCTCCAACGCCGGTTCCTCATTCACCGCGCCGCCCTGATGGCGAACGATCGTCGCGACCCAGGCGCGAGCAAGAGACAGGCCCGCGGCATCCGCCTGGCGGCCGTGGCGCGCGGCGTGTTCGCGATAGCGCGCAAGCCAAGTGGGATCGAGCCGCTTGATGGTGTCCGGGAAAGCGCGGTTCCAGTCTTCGACCAGGTGTGTGTCGGCCTCGAAGTGGAATTGGGTGCCGTAGGCGGCGCGGCCGACGCGGAAGGCCTGATGTCGGGTGACGGCGTTTTCGGCGAGATGGACAGCCCCCTCAGGCAGCGTGAAAGTGTCTCCGTGCCACTGGAAGATCGGGAAGCTCTCACCGACGCTGGAAAGGACCGGGTCCTCGGCGCCTTCGCCGCGCACCTGCACCTCGCACCAACCGAACTCCTTGGCCTCGCCCAGCAGGTTCCGGCCCCCATAGGCGCGGGCGAGAAGCTGGCTGCCGAGGCAGATGCCGAGCACGGAACGGCCGCTGTCACCGAAGCGGCGCATCAGCGCGACAAGATCAGGCAGATAGGGATAGGCGGCATCGTCGAGCGCGCTCTGCTCGCCGCCAAGCACCACCAGTGCGTCGTATCCTTCCGGTGTTTCAGGAACGGCCTCGCCGAGATAGGCGCGGCGGATCTCGATCTCGGCCTTTGCCTCGCGAAGCGCCGTGCCGACCTGGCCGAGCTCGGTCTTCGCCATGTTTTCAACCACCAGCACCCGCATCATCGCATTCCCTTCGCATCGACCGTGGAGATTGACCACGAGCGCGGCCACTGTTCAAGAGGTCACATAGCGATGCGATGATGCGGACGGGTTCATGCGGGCCTTGACTTCGTGAGCGAACTTTCCGACCCTTGGGGCATGATGATGCCGACGATTTCTTCTCATTGCTGCTTCCGGGTGTGCCCGATCGCAGGAACCTGACCCCAGCCCGGACGCTTGCGCTCTCCGGGTCAGGGGAGCCTTTCGCGTCGGCAGAAGAAATTTCCGAGCGCGGCTGAACGAGCGCCTAATCTCCAGAAAACCTATTCGATTGCGCCCTGTCGTGCGCTTCGATTGAACGTGTCAGGTCCCATCATGGCGGCAACCCGCAAGAAACTTCCCCCGATCATCATCAATGCCGAAGACCACAAGCGGCTGACGGCGCTCGCCTCCTCCGCGCTCGAGCGCGTGCCTGATGTGGCCGAGGCACTGCTCTTTGAACTCGACCGCGCCCGGGTCGGCGCGCCCGACGCGCTGCCCGCCAACAGCGTGCAGATGGGCTCCACCGTCGCCTTCGAGGCCGACAATGGTTTTGCCAAGCAGGTGACGCTCGTCTATCCCGGCGAGGCCGATATCGAGGCCGGCCGCATCTCTGTGCTGACCCCTGTCGGCGCGGCGCTGATCGGGCTCTCCGTCGGCCAGTCGATCGACTGGCAGGACCGGTCGGGCAAGGTCCACCGGATGACCATTCGCAGCGTGACGGCGAAGGAAAGCGCCTGAGAGGTCGCGACGGCGAAAGCCTCACCAGCTGCAAGACGAAAACGGGGAGGCCGGTTTTCACCGCCTCCCCGTTTTTCTAAGCGTCGTTCATTCGATCAGAACTGCTTGCCGAGCTTGGCGTCGACAGACTGGCTGTTGGCGCCGCGGATGGCGAAGAAGAACAGGATCGCTGCCCAGAGGATCGACTTCTCCGCGCCGAAGAGGCCCTCACCCTGCACGATGCCATGGAAGTAGACGGTGACGAGCAGAACGATCATGCCGGCAAAGGCAGCCGGGCGCGTCAACAAACCGATCGCGATCAAAATGCCGCCGAAGAATTCGGTCGCGGCGAGCAGCGGCGACCAGAAGACGCCGGGATAGAAGCCGAGGCCCTCGACCATGCCGATCGCGCCGAAGGGATTGGTGATCTTGCCAAAACCGTGAACCGCAAGCAGAGCGCCGGCGAGCACACGCAACAGCGTTTCGGCGGATGTATTGAGCGGCAGATAGATCTTTTCCAGCGCCGGCAGGATGGCGCGCGGGCGGGAACTGGAAACGGTGACGTCGGTCATTAAGGGGCCTCTCCGGCGGTTGGGTGCGACAATTTGTGCAATGCCGCATTGTCTCGCCGCGACGACAGCGCAAAGCAAGCTATCCGCCGATAAAAACATGACTAAATTGGTTGACAATCGTGTGAGCGCAGCGTGAGCATGAGCCCCGGAACGCAGTTGTTTCCAACTGAGGCGACCGCTATGGTCGCCGCCCGAAGCACATCCGAGACACCCGATGGACCAGAAGCCGCGCATCACCATCCTTTACTGCACCCAGTGCAGCTGGCTGCTTCGCGCCGGCTGGATGGCGCAGGAACTGCTGCAGACGTTCGGGCAGTCGCTCGGCGAAGTGGCGCTCATTCCCGGCACCGGCGGCAATTTCGAGATCCGCGTCGATGACGCGCTCATCTGGGAGCGCAAGCGGGACGGCGGTTTCCCCGGGCCGAAGGAACTGAAGCAGCGCATCCGCGACATCATCGAGCCGGAGCGCGATCTCGGTCATACGGACAGGAGCTGATCCTGGATTTCGGAATTCTTGCCGGCGTCTTTTCCGCGGCCTTCCTGTCGGCGACGTTGCTTTTCGGCATGTCGGAAGCTGCGATCGTGGCCGCCGCCCTGCACGGCGAAACGAGCCGCCCTGCCCTCTTCATCGCCGCGACATCAGGCAACGTGCTCGGCGCCGTCGTCAATTTTGCGCTCGGGCGTTTTCTGATCCGCTTCGAGGGGCGCCGGTGGTTTCCAGTTTCGCCCACCAATCGGCAAAAGGCAGAGGCGCTCTTTGCCCGCTACGGCCAGCCGGTGCTGCTTCTTTCCTGGCTGCCGGTCATCGGCGACCCACTGACGCTGGTCGCCGGATTGCTGCGCATGAAGCTGCTGCTGTTCCTGCTGTTCGTCACCATCGGCAAGGCCGCACGTTATGCGGTCGTCCTTTACCTGACGCCATAACAGCCCCGCACAACTCAGCTGTGCGCGAAGATATCCGTCTCGTCCCAGCCAAGCAGGTCAAGCTTGGAGCGCGTCGGCAGGAAGGCGAAGCAGGCTTCGGCATGCTCGATGCGACCATCGCGGATGAGGCGCGCCGTCAGCTTGTCGCGCAGCGCATGCAGGTGCAGCACGTCGGAGGCGGCATATTCGAGCTGCGCCTGCGACAGGGTCTCTGCTGCCCAGTCGGACGACTGCTGCTGCTTGGAAATGTCGACGTCGAGCATTTCCTTGAGGTTGTCCTTGAGGCCGTGGCGATCGGTGTAAGTGCGGGTCAGCCGCGAGGCGATCTTGGTGCAGAAGACCGGCGTCGTCGTCACCCCGAAGGTATGGAAGAGGACGGCGATATCGAAGCGGCCGAAATGGAAGATCTTCTGGCGGGCCGGATCGGCAAGCATGGCGACGAGGTTCGGCGCTTGCTTCTGGCCGGCTGCGATGCGGATCACGTCGGCCGTACCGTCGCCCGGAGACAGCTGCACCACGCAAAGGCGATCACGGCGGGGGATGAGGCCGAGCGTTTCCGTGTCGATCGCGATTGCGCCTCGATAACGGTCGGCGTCGGTTGCGGAGATATCGCCTTCATGGAACCGTATTGCATTCGCCATCGAAAATCCCCAGATCAAACGAAGTGGTGTGGCCTATAGCGCAAGTTTGGCGTCGGCGATACCGTAGTCACGTTCCGCCCGCCGGCTGCCCTTTGAAAGTCCTGACGATGACGCCTTTTCAACCCGCCCTCGCTCTCTCCACGCTCGCGCTGGCGATCGGGCTGACGGCCATGCCGGCACCGGCGCAGACCTATCGGGACCTGCCGGGCGTGCGCCAGATGGATCCGTTGAATGGTGGTGGCGACCAAACCGTATGCGAGCAGACCTTTGTCGACCGAAACTATCCGTTCGAATCGTCGGCCCGCGGCGGCCCCATCTACGACACGATCTACAACTGCCGCCGTGGCGACGGGCCGGTCTTCCAGGGCAGCGACCTGCCGCCTTCGCTCTATCGGCAGAAGCGTGGTCTCGGCTACTAAGCAAAAACACGACAAGCAATCCTCGTGCGAAGACAGCATCGGGACCGCCACGCCGCTTGGCAAGCGGCGGAACGGTTCCTAGCCTCACGGCCAGAGCATGGGCGTCCTCCGTCTCAGCGCCGCGCAAAGGTCACGGTAGCGCTTTGAGGTGCTGCATGTTTTTATCCTTCGATCGACCCGATCAAAGGAAACCTGCAGTGGGAGGAACCATGCCCGACAACCGGCCGCTTGCCATCAGTGCACCCGCACCACGCACGCTCGATCTCATCTTCACACCGGAAACCCTCAAGGACCTGCATCGCCGCTACCGCATCGTCGAAGCGGACCCGGAGGATATCGCCGGCCTTGGCGACGACGTGCTCGGCAACGCCCACTACATCATCGGCCAGCCCCCGCTCGACCACGCCACCCTCAGGCGCATGAGCCAGCTGAAAGCGATCCTCAACGTCGAAAGCAACCTGATCAACAACATGCCCTATGAGGTGCTGTTCGAGCGCGGCATCCATGTGGTGACCACCGGGCAGGTCTTTGCCGAGCCGGTGGCGGAACTCGGCCTCGCCATGGCGCTCAACATCGCCCGCGGCGTCGTCGACGCCGACCTTTCCTTCCGTGAAGGCCGCGAACTCTGGGGTGGCGATGGCAACCGTTCGGCGCGCCTGCTTTCCGGCTCCGAGATCGGCATCATCGGCTTCGGCGATCTCGGCAAGGCCCTGAACCGCTTGCTCTCCGGCTTCCGGGCGAAAATCCGCGTCTTCGACCCCTGGATGCCGGCCTCGATCCTGCGGGACAATGGCGTTGAACCGGCTTCGCTCGAGACCGTGCTGGGCGAAAGCGACTTCGTCTTCGTCGTTGCTTCCGTTACCAGCGAGAACGAAGGCTTCCTTGGCGAGAAGGCGTTTGCCCGCATGCGTCCGGGTGCCGCCTTCATTCTCCTCAGTCGCGCCGGCGTCGTCGATTTCGAGGCGCTGATGGCCGCGGTCGCAAGCGGCCATATCGTGGCGGCGAGCGACGTCTTTCCGGAGGAGCCCCTGCCGCTCGACCATCCCGTTCGCCGCATGCCGGGCTTCCTGCGTTCGGCGCACCGCGCCGGCGCGCTCGACAGCGCCTTCAAGAAGATGGGCGACATGGTGCTCGAAGACATGGACCTGATGGATCGCGGCCTGCCACCGATGCGCTGCAAGCGTGCCGAGCGCGAAACCGTCGCGCGCATGCGCTCGAAGCCGGTAACGGTGAACTGAGACATTTTTCGCTGCGGATCTCGGCGGGATCGTGCATCCCGCCGATTAACGTGTTTTATGGGATTCGCATTTAACTTTTCTTGCACATGCGATCAACCTTGCACGTTAAGGTCGTCGCCGAGGCATCGTTACGGAATCAGAGAAACGCGATGGTAGACACGGCGCCCGGCGCTCGACAAGGCAAAGCACGCGATGGCTGGAACAGTTCGCTGCGATCGCTGTTCAGCCTCGTCATGGTCGCCATGCTGATCGTGGTTTCCGCGACGCTTGTCGGGCTCGACTACCATCGCTCGCGCAACGCCGCGATCGCTGATGCCGAGGCCAACATGCGCGGCTTCATGAACCGCCTTGTCGACCGGCTGGGCGTGCTCTCGGGCGACACTTCCGCCCTCGTCAATCTCGTCTCCTCCGTCGCCAATTCCTTCCTCGTGCCCCCGCCTGAGCGCATGAACGACAAGGTGGCGGTGCTTCGTGAAGGCATCACCCGCTCGCCGCACATCGATGGGGTCTATGTCGGCTACCCCAACGGCGCCTTCTTTCAGGTCGTCGACCTCAAGCAGGTTGCCTGGCGCATGGCGCTCGACGCGCCCCGTGGCGCCGCCATTGCGGTGCGCTCGATGGAAAGGGACTCAAACGGCAAGCCGCTCCAGCGCGTTCTCTTCGTCGACAAGGACGGCACGCAATTCTCCGAACGGCGGCTACCGCCATCGAGCTTCGACCCGCGCACGCGACCCTGGTATCGCGCGGCCGTCAACGGCAAGGCCGCGGTCTCGACTGGACCCTATGAAAGCGCCACCACCGAAACACTGGGCATGACCATCTCGCAGGCGCATCGCGGCAATCCGCAGATCGTCATCGGCGCCGATGTCGTGCTCGATACGATCACCGACTTCCTCGCCCGCGAACGGCTGACTGCTGGTTCGGTGTCCTTCATCCTCGATGCCGTCGGCCGGCCGATCATCCATTCCGACCGGGTGATGATGCGACGCATCATGGCTGCCAAGGATAAGGACGCCCCGATCGTGCAGGCCGACAGCGACCCGCTGATCCAGAGCATCCGCCAACATCCACCAGCGCCCGGCAAGGCCGACTTCGTCCAAGTCGGGGACCGCACCTACCTCGTCATGGTAACGCCGCTCGAATCCGCGCTGCTTCTCTCCGGCAACCGCGCCGTGGTGGCCGCACCGCTCGACGAATTGATGGCGGACGCCAACAAGACGCTCGTTCAGGGGCTGGCGATTTCCGGGGCCGTGGTAGCCTTGGCGGTACTCGCCTCGCTGGTACTGGCGCATCTGATTACCAAGGGGCTCAACCAGCTGACCGCCAGCGCCAACCGGCTGCAGGACCTCGACTTCACCACCCCGATCGATGTTTCCTCGCATGTCAGCGAAATCTCGACCCTCGGCGGCGCCATGAACCGGGCCCGCGATGCAATCTTCACCTTTGCGCTCTATGTGCCGAAGGAACTGGTGCGCAAGGGCATCGAATCCGGCCATTTCAGCGGCCGCTCCGCCTGGCGTCAGGAAGTCACCGCGCTCTTCACCGACATCTACGATTTCACCACGCTCAGCGAACGGCATTCGCCCGAGGAGGTGGTGGCGATGCTGTCGGAGTATTTCGATATCTTCAGCGAGACGGTCGGCGAGCACGACGGCACGATCATCCAGTTCCTCGGCGATTCGGTCTTTGCCATGTGGAACGCCCCGGCACCGGACGACAAACACGCCGAGAATGCCTGTCGGTGCGCGCTCGCGGTCCAGCAGCGCCTCAGCATCTTCAACGAAGCACAGCGCAAGAAAGGACTGCCGGAGTTCCGCACACGCTTCGGCATTCACACCGGCACCGCCGTCGTCGGCAATGTCGGCGCCAAGGAGCGGCTGCAATATACCGCCATGGGCGACACGGTGAACGTCGCCTCGCGCCTCGAGGGCATGAACAAGAACTACGGCACGATGATCATGGCGAGCGGCGCGGTCGTTGCCCATACGGGTGGCACGATCCACTTCCGGCCGCTCGGCACAGCGCAGGCCAAGGGCCGGGCCTCGGCCCTGGAGATTTACGAAGTGCTGGACGCGGAGCCGAAAGAGCCGGAAGCCCTCGATGACGGCCCGAAGACACACGACAACTTGTCGGCCGGCTCCGAAAGCCGCGAATAGACGTCAGGAGCCGAGGCGGCGGTTCTGCCGGGTGACCCAGCGAATGCCGCCGACCACGGCGAAGGCGAGCAGTGGCCAGACGGCCCAGAAGACGCCGCGCCAGGTCAAGAGATTGATGGTGAGAAGCACCAATCCCGAGAGCACCAGTATGCCGATGCTGCGGTCCACCCACGGGTTGGTCTTGATCCAGGCAAGGCCGGCAAGGATGGCGAGGCCAAGCAGCGGCCAGACGGACCAGAAGGTTCCGTTCCAGGTCAACAGGTTGAGAGCGACCAAGCCAGCGGCAACGATGTAGAGAACCGGGAGCGATCCGCTCCTGATTGCCGCAATCACGCCCACCGGCTCCGGACGCGGCTTGGCCGCCTCGGCAGCGGCTGCTTCAGCACGGCGGCCGAAGGTCTCGGCGGCAAAGGTCGGACGGGGATCGTCCGCGCCGATGCGCACAGCATAGCTCGGCACACCGCCATCGATGTTCTTGACCTCAAGAGGCCCCAGAAAATCGAAACCGACGGCGACCTTGTTGCGCACCTGGTCGTACACGGTGTTGGAGATGACGATGCCGCCAGCCGGCGCGGACGCCTGCAGCCTGGCTGCAACATTGACGCCGTCGCCGTAGAGATCGTCGCCCTCGGCGATCACGTCGCCGAGATTGATGCCGATGCGAAACAGCATCTGCTCGTCGGCCGCGCATTTCTCGTTGCAGCCGGCGAGTTCGTTCTGCACGTCGATCGCGGTTCGCAGCGCTTCCACGACGCTCGGAAACTCGGCGATCAGTCCATCACCCCAGGTGTTGACGACACGGCCCTCATGCGCCTCGATGAGCCTTCCCATGGCATCGCGATGGCGCTTCAACGTGGCGAGCGTGCCCTCCTCGTCGGCGCGCATCAGCCGCGTGTAGTCCTGGACGTCCGCGGAGAATATGGTCGTCAGCTTGCGACGTGTCTCAGACATCGCTTCGTCCTTCTCAAAGCCGCCGCCCCGGCGGACGATAACATGGGACCGCCCTCACGCGGAAAGCCTGCCCTTCATAGCCGATAGAATATCAATGCTGCCGGCCCAAGCTTCAAGGCGCACCACGCGAAAATATCCTGAGCATGCAACCATCCTGGTCGAAGAGCGAGGCTCGGAAGGCAGGAAATCGCCACGGAATCCGGACAAACACCAGAAACGAAAAAACCCCGGCGAACCGGGGTTTTTCAAAACCAAATCAAAGATTTGGTTTGGGAATTTGGTGCCCAGAAGAGGACTCGAACCTCCACACCCTTTCGAGTACCAGCACCTGAAGCTGGCGCGTCTACCAATTCCGCCATCTGGGCGACGAGCGGGTGTGTAAAAGGCTCGAGTCGAAGTGTCAACAGGCTTTTTGAAGTTTTCGTGTCGGAGGACAAAAAACTCAGTTCGAGGCGGTTTTTGCCCAATGCCGGATTGTGGATAGACCGCTCGACAGCAGTCCCTCGGCCGCCTCGGCCGTGTCCGCCTCGACATAGCAACGCATCTCCGGTGCATTTCCGGAGGGGCGGAAGTGAACGATGCGACCGTCGTCAAGCGTCACCCGCAGCCCGTCGATATCGCTGACGGCGACCGGCCGGCCGATCGGCGCCAGGAATGCCGCGAGATTTTCGTCGCCGCCGCGCAAATAGGCCATCAGGCGGGCGCTGGTTTCGACCGGGAAGTTTTCGAGCCGGTCGCTGAGCGCCACGGGAAGCCGATAGGAGGCGGCCAGCACCGACAGCGAGAGTTTGGCCTCTGCCGCCGCAGCCAGTGCGGCGACGATCGGCAGGACGCAGTCGCGAGTGGGCAGCGGCTGGAGGGTTGCGCCGTTGACGACGAAGGGGCTGGCCGTCAACGTGCCGCCATTGGCCTCGAAGCCGGCGACCTTGGTCGACCCCTCGTCCAGGGCCTCCTGCATTCCGGCGATCACGAAGGGCGACCCGACGCGGGTACGCAGCACGGAGAGCCCTTCCCTGCGCTCCAGGCCCGAATTCGAGGTGACCGGCGTGACGACAAGCGTCGCACCGAGGAAGCCGCAGGCAATCAGCCCGAGGAGATCGCCGCGCAGCGGCAAGCCGTTCTCGTCCGCGACCAGCGGCCGGTCGCCGTCGCCGTCCGCCGAGACAATCGCATCGAGCCGGTGTTCGCGGGCCCATTCCTGAAGGCGTTCGATCGTGTCGGTGGACACCGCTTCGGTATCGACGGGGATAAAGTGTTCCGAACGTCCAAGGGCGACGACCTCGGCGCCAAAGAAGGCGATCAGATCGGCGAGAAGATCCCGCGCGACGGTGCTGTGCTGGTAGACGCCGACCTTGAGGCCGGCGAGCGCGCCGGCGGGCAACAACTGCCGGTTTCGCTGGATGAAGAGCGAGGATGCGCGGGACGCATGGTCCTCACCAATCCCCTGATTGGCGACCGGCACGATCTGCCCGGCGATTTCATCGGCAATCCGGCTGATGGCGACTTCATCTTCCTTGTCGATTTCGCCATCCGGCCGATAAAACTTGATGCCGTTCCGATCGGCCGGGATATGGGAGCCGGTGATCATCAGACCGGCCGCTCCGCATTCGCGGCCATAAAGCGCAAGCGCCGGCGTCGGCACCGTGCCGCAATCGAAGACGCGCAGTCCTTCGCGCGCGAGTGCCGAGGCACAGACTGCCGCGATTTCCGGGCTCGAATCGCGAAAGTCGCGGGCGATCACGATCGGGTCACCCGGCTGGCTGCGCCCGGACGTCAGAAGATAGCGCGCAAACGCGGTCGCGTAGCGGGCCGAAGGCTCACCCCTCAGTTCCTCTGAAAGGCCACGCAGGCCGCTGGTACCAAACTTCAACTGCATCGCATTCTCCGCTGCCCGCTGCCGGGCGAAAAAGGGACAGAAACAAAACGGCGCGCACGCGGGACAAGCGCTTTCCGGGCAAGTTGGCCAAAGGCCGGAGCTCCGAGGCTCCCTTCTGCACGCTCCCTGCCCATTGCCATGAATAAACCAAGAAATGCAAACGTAATACAGACAGGGACACAACCGGAAGGCAGTGCTTTCCGAAAGCGAGGACAAAATGACGGGATTTCGCAATTTCGTTATCGGCTGCAGCTTGGCCGCCGCCTCCCTGATCACCCCCGTCGGACCTGCGCAGGCGATGCCGCTTCAGGCGCCCGACCTTCAGATCAAGGCACAAGGCGACGTCCAGAATGCGCAGTATTACCACCGCCGTTACGGCGGATATGGCGGATATGGCTGGCGCGGCGGTTGGGGAGGCCCCTATTACAGACGCGGATGGGGTAGCCCCTACTATGGCGGCTCCGGCCTGACCCTCTACTTCGGCTCGGGCGGATACTACGGCGGCGGTTACTATGGCGGCGGATACTACCCCCGCTACGGCTACTATCCCCGCTACGGCTACAATCGCGGCTATTATCCCCGCCGTTACTACGGCGGCAACTACTACTATCGCGATCGGTATGTCGGTGGCGGCAACGCCCATGTCAGCTGGTGCCTGTCGCGCTACCGTTCCTACAATCCGGCAACCAACCGGTTCTTGAGCTACGGCGGCGCTTACAAGGTCTGCTATTCGCCCTATCGCTAGAGCGCGGCGCGTCCGCATGAACGCACGAGAAACGCTCTAGCGCCCTAATTGGGGCGCGGCCTGGCCATACCGCCTGCGCACCTTCTCTCCGCCCCGCATTAGCGGGAGTTAGAAGTTTTGCGCGCCATCACCGGCGCTTGCGTGCCCCAACATCTCGGCAGCGCCAGTTAAACCGGCATTAACTGCAAGAGCCTACCGTTTCAAAACGATCCACTGTGCTGCCAGGATGAATCATGCTGCTTCCGACCCAGCAATCTGCCGCCACCGCGACGACCAATCTGGTCGGCTCGATCCTCAAGGACATCGAAAAGCGGCAGACGGAGGAAGAAGAAAAGGCCAAGAGCACAAAGGACGACCGGCTCCTGAGGGCGCAGGTCGAGCCCGATGGCGCTCAAAAGGCCGCCAACGAGAAGATCAACGGCTATTTCTTCGATCATGCTCGCAACGACGCCAACAACAACCGCGCCGTGCTCATCCGTGAGGTCGGAAAATTTTTCGACATCGAGCGCGAAACGTTCAAGTCCGATTCCGCCTTTGCAAGGGAAATCGAGAACCAGCTGAAGCAGCTGGAATCGCCCGCCATTGCGAAAATCGAGGAAGAACTGGGGCTCGACAAGCTCGGACTGTCGCTTACGGAGCTGGTCGAGGCGCTCAAAAACCCCGGCGGCCCGGAAAACGACGCACTGAAGGTTGCGCTCGGCGAGACGAGTGACAAGGGACCTCAAAGCGCTGCACAAGCCGCAAATGCCGTCGACCGCCTGAAGAGCGCGACGGAGCCTGCGTCGACCGAGGAAGCCCAGCTCAACAGCCTGCGCGGTGACCCGACGCGCAGAACCGACAAGCTGTCGCTCGACGAAGAGGAGCAGCATCTGCGGGCGCTCCACCTCAAGGACGAGATGGAAGATATTGCCGACCAACGCACGGCAGCCGACCCCTTTTTGCGCTTCGACGACAACGGCCTCTATAGGCTCGCTGCGCTAAGCCTCTGACGGCGTTCGGCGCACGATGCCGAGCCGCGCCATGACCTCCTTGGGTATGCCATAGCGGCGAACCACATCGCGGCTGTCACGCAGGCCGCAAATCTCCCGCTGAATGAGGAAGGCCCATACGGCATCGGCCGCCTCGTCGAGCACCCGCTCGCGTAGATCCCTCGCCACATCTCCCTTCAATGCCGCAAGCGCTGCAAGCGCCTTTTCGACCTTGAGGCCATGCCGGCCAAGCGCATCGGCGCGCTCGGACATCAATTCGTATTCGAGCACGTTGAAGGCGCCGGCCGTCGAGAAGTTCGGGCCTAGGGCTTTTGGGGGACGGACTGTCATCCGAAACTCCTGCACAGACACCATTCGAGCCTGCAGAGCGGCTCCCTTAAAGATAGGCCTTGCAGACCCGTCCGCAAGCCGGGCTGCGACATGCCGGGCGCCGAAACATGGTTAAGAATTCATAAACCTCTTTGCCCTAACCTCAAACCATCATGCCGATTCTCCTATCCGCGGCCGAGCCGCGGCTGTCTGGCCATTCGCCACGACGCGCATGAGGCGCCAACCCGCAAGTCATGAACAGAAAGTCGCGCGCAAGCCGAAAAATCGGACCGCGCCCGAGCGCGTTTCGTCGTTCCACGACGAATGGTCAAACCGAGGTCAAGCGAGATGGAGACCAGAATGCTGATACCCATCCAGGCGGCTCGAACCGCGGCCGCCACGGAAGAGACGAGCGCAAGGACGCTGCAGCCTGCAGCACCATTGACCGCCAGCCAGCGTGGCGAAGCCATACAGAAGATCCTCGATGCGCTGACGCGGCATCTTTCCGGTCGTGAGATCCTTTCGAAGGACGCGCTGGTGCGGCTGATGGAGGATCTCGCGCGCATCCTGAAGTTCCCGCCACTCCCGCAGGAGGGGGGGCGCGATTTCGTCCGGCGGTTGGTGGCCTTCCTCGAATCGATGCCGACGTCCGACCGGCTGCTTCTGGAGCGTCAGCTTGGCGGGCGCAATCTCGCAATCCGCGTCGGCCTGCTAGCGGACCTGCCGGCGATCCGCAACGGCACGAGCGCGCCGGACGGCACAGCGACACCCATGCCGGCGCAGGCGCGCGACATCATCCTGCGCAACCCCTCGCTCCAGCCGGCGCTGCCGTTCAGCCAGGCCGCGGCACGAACGCCGCTCGGTGGTGAAGTTGCACTTCTACAGGCTGTGCTGCGCAAGACCTTTAGCGTCGGCAACGATGTGACCGAGCCGCAGGGCGAGGATCTGGAACAGGTCGGAACCGAAGCACCATCAAAGAGCCGAAGCGAAAAGCCCACGGAGCGGGGCGACGCGCGCGCGAACGCCGCGAAGAGCGCTCCATTGGGCGACAGGCCGATCGGAAGCGCTGCCTCTCTGCTTGCGGGCGAAGGCGAGGTCGCGGAAGCGGCATCGCTTGCCGGCCCCATCGCCGAGGCCGAGCAGGCCCTGCAATCCGGCGAAGTCGGACACGGCGAGACGGAAGCGCCCGCCGAAGACAGTGCCGCAACACCGCTTGAAGCGCATGGCGCCGATGAAATGGAGGCTGCCGACACGATCGAAGGCGAGGATCCCGACGGCACCTACGGCCCGCTGCCCGATGCCGACGAAGAAGACGGCCATAGGACCACCGCTGCCGGTCGCAACGATCCGGAGGTGCGCTCGGCACGGGTGCTCTCCGAGGCCATCAAGACGCTCATCCGCGACAGCGTGGCCTTGCCTGCCGGCGCGGCCGATGGCGATCCGGGATCGGCGGCGCAGCAGACGGACGAGCCGGCTACGCAGCCCCAGCCCACCGCCAAGGAAGCTGGAATGCGCGTCGCTGATGCCGCCGCCCGCCAGCGCGCCGTAACGGACGCCGGCACGACCTTGCCGTCGCTGCTCGACGATCGCTCCGATGAGACCGCTGCACCACCGCGCGGACCCACGGACATTCGCCCGCAACGCGCCACGGACGAGCAGACGGTGCAGCAGATGATCGCCAGGCTGGTGGAAAACGGCCTGCCACGCGAGGCCATCCCCTTCGCGATGATCCCCTATCCAGTGACCGCCGGCGAGGTGGAAGGCGAAGACCATTCGCGCGGCATGCCCGGAGGCGCGGGCGAAGATGCAGCGGGTGAGGAAGAAACGGCACAAGAGGGAGGCGACGGAAATCCGGACGATGGAGAGCCGACCGGCGAAGCCATGCCGGAGGGCGAGGCACCGGAAACGCCCGACGCCTACGATCTTTACCGCAGGCTCGGCGGTCTCGGCTAAGACGCCGGTTCAGCCTTAAGCTCGGGCTAGCCCCATCCAGGGCTGGGGGCCGATTTCACAATTCGGACTTGGTTGGAAAGAAAAACCCGCGGAGATCGCTCTCCGCGGGTTTTCCAATTCAAACGTCAGGCAACGATTACTCGTTGTTCTGGCGGTTCTTCAGAGCAGCGCCGAGGATGTCGCCGAGCGAAGCGCCCGAGTCGGACGAACCGAACTGAGCAACGGCTTCCTTCTCTTCAGCGATTTCCAGAGCCTTGATCGACAGCTGGATCTTGCGGTCCTTCTTGGAGAAGTTGGTGACGCGAGCGTCGACAACCTGACCAACCGAGAAACGCTCCGGACGCTGTTCGTCACGATCACGCGACAGGTCAGCGCGGCGGATGAACGAGGTGATGTCTTCGTGGTTGACGAGCTTCACTTCGATGCCGCCATCGTTGATCGCGATGATCTCGGCCGAAACAACGGCGTTCTTGCGCAGTTCGCCCGAAGCAGCGGCGTCGCCGACTGCATCCTTGCCGAGCTGCTTGATGCCGAGCGAGATGCGCTCCTTCTCGACGTCGACGTCGAGAACAACAGCGCGAACGACGTCGCCCTTGTTGAACTCTTCGATGACCTGCTCGCCCGGACGGTTCCAGTCGAGGTCGGAAAGGTGAACCATGCCGTCAACGTCGCCGTCGAGGCCGATGAACAGGCCGAATTCGGTCTTGTTCTTGACTTCGCCTTCGACTTCGGTGCCAGCCGGATGGCTATGCGCGAATGCCTGCCACGGGTTCTCGAGCGTCTGCTTGAGGCCGAGCGAGATACGACGCTTGGTCGGATCGACTTCGAGAACGACAACGTCGACTTCCTGGCTCGTGGACAGGATCTTGCCGGGGTGTACGTTCTTCTTGGTCCAGGACATTTCGGAGATGTGGATCAGGCCTTCGATGCCCGGCTCCAGCTCGACGAACGCACCGTAGTCGGTGATGTTCGTGACGGTACCGGAGATCTTCTTGCCGACCGGGTACTTCGCACCGATGCCATCCCACGGATCCGACTCGAGCTGCTTCATGCCGAGCGAGATGCGGTGGGTTTCCTGGTTGATGCGGATGATCTGAACCTTGACCTGCTGGCCGATGTTCAGGATCTCCGACGGATGGTTCACGCGGCGCCATGCCATGTCGGTGACATGGAGCAGACCGTCGATGCCGCCGAGGTCGACGAACGCACCGTAGTCGGTGATGTTCTTGACGACGCCTTCGACAACCTGGCCTTCTTCAAGGTTCTGAACGATTTCAGAACGCTGCTCGGCGCGGGACTCTTCGAGAACCGTACGACGCGATACGACGATGTTGCCGCGGCGCTTGTCCATCTTGAGGATTTCGAAGGGCTGCGGGTTGTGCATCAGCGGGGTGACGTCGCGGATCGGACGGATGTCGACCTGCGAGCGCGGAAGGAAGGCAACGGCGCCGTCGAGATCGACGGTGAAGCCACCCTTGACCTGGTTGAAGATGATGCCTTCGACGCGTTCGCCGGCTTCGAACTTCACTTCCAGGCGCATCCAGCTTTCTTCGCGGCGAGCCTTTTCGCGCGACAGAACAGCTTCGCCGAGCGCGTTTTCGATGCGCTCAACGTAGACTTCGACTTCGTCGCCGACCTTGAGCGAGCCGTCCTTCGCCTTCGCGCCGAATTCCTTCAGAGCGATGCGGCCTTCGACCTTCAGACCGACGTCGACAACGGCGACGTCCTTTTCGATGGCCGTGACAATGCCCTTGGCAACATAGCCTTCGGCGAGATCGGTCTTCGCGAAGGATTCTTCGAGAAGCGCTGCGAAATCGTCACGGGTTGGGTTGGTAGCAGACATGGAATCTCCTGCATGCATCTCACGGGGGAGACGCATATGCGCCGGGGGCTGGTGTTGAACAGGCCTGAACCCAGTCCGCCCCATCGAAGGGACAATCCGGCGCGTGGACGGAATTTCAGGCTTATGCAAGAAGAGCGATCCTGACAGTGTCGGGGATGGGCTCTTCTTCAGATCTTCTTGATCAGGGCCGCATCGATCAAAGACTTCGCGGCCTGAAACGCCGCCTCTATACTCATTTCAGACGTATCAAGCAAGTGCGCGTCGTCGGCCGGGCGCAAAGGACTGTCGGCGCGGCCCATATCACGCTCGTCGCGCTTCTTCACATCTTCGAAAATGGCCCCCAAATCGGCCGGCTGGCCGTTGCCGATGATCTCGTCATAGCGACGTTTCGCCCGGACTTCCGGTGACGCCGTGACGTAGAGTTTCACCGGCGCATCCGGGCAGACGACCGTGCCGATGTCGCGGCCGTCGAGCACCGTGCCGGGCTCGCGCAGCGAAAAAGCCCGCTGCGCCTCGACCAGCGCCCGGCGCACGGCCGGCATGACCGCAATCTTCGAGGCTGCCTCGCCGATCGCGTGGGCGGAAAGCACCGAGCGATCGAGCCCGGCCAGTTCAACCTCGCGCGCCACCTTCTCGGCGACCGCCTCGTCGTCGAGCGGCAAGCCGCCATCGAGCAGCGCCTTGGCGGTGGCGCGGTAGGTGAGGCCGGTATCGAGATGATGGAAGCCGTATTCCTCGGCGATGCGGCGCGAGAGCGTGCCCTTGCCGGCTGCGGCCGGTCCGTCGATAGCGATGGTGAACGTCATTTTCCAACCTGCATATGTATGTGGTCGTCGTGCCTGGCGGCCCGGCAACCCTGAAACCGAATGGACCCCGCTTCGACGCCAAGTCTCTGCGCCAGATGCGGCTCCACGAAAATCTTCTCGATGCCGAAACCGCTCCCCTCGGCCGAGAGCCAGCGGAGCGCCTCTGCGGTCCGGCCTTCTTCCAGCGGCAAGGGCCGCCACAGCGATTGCAAGAAGTCCAAGTCCCAGCGCAAGGTCAAGAGGTCTTCGCGATCCCGGCATGGGAGAATGCTGTCCGGTCGCGGCTGCTCGAAGGCAAAATAGCCGATCGGCGAGCGGGTCGCCTTATCCTTATAATCGGCCTCGGCATCCTGATAGAAGAACGCGACATCGAGCTTCCGACCGTCCGAATGGGACAAATGCGGGAAGAGCGGAAAACCGTCGAAGAACGGAAAGTTGGCGTCGAGCGCCAAGGTGGTCGTTCCGGGGAATACCTGATCCACATGGCGTGACAGGGCAGCGGCCGCTTCCTTCAGTTCCGGAACGACATATTGGCGGTTCAGGACACAGAAGAGCGGCGACTGCATTTTCAGCCGCGACGTGCCGTCGTCGAAACAGGGCAGAGGAACGCGGCCGAAGATCGGCGCAATGGCATAGCTGAGCGCGGTCCCTGCCGCATAGAGGCCGAGAAAGAGCGCCAGAAATACGGCAACGCCGGCTCTCCTTCGACGCAGGAGCCCAAGAGTGACGATCCAGACGGCGCCGCCGACCTGCGTCAGCAACGTCAGAAGAACCACGACCGCGAGTGTCAGCAGCCATCTCATTGTTACCGCCGGAATCGTGGGTCTCACGCGATCCTCGCGCCGAGGCTGGTCATGAGGTGCATGAATTCAGGAAAGCTTGTCGCGACCATCGACACGTCGTCGACGGTGACCGGATGTTCGGATGCAAGCCCGAAAATAAGGAAGCTCATGGCGATGCGGTGATCGAGATGGGTGTTTACGGTCGCGCCGGCAGCGCTTCCGAGCCCCTTACCGTCGCGACGGCCGCGCACGACCAGCGACGAGGCGCCCTCCTCGCAATCGACGCCATTGCGCTTCAGGCCCGCGGCGATGGCGGCGAGGCGATCGGACTCCTTCACACGCAGTTCGTCGAGCCCGGCCATGACGGTATTCCCTTCGGCGAAGGCGGCGGCGATGGCGAGAGCCGGGTACTCGTCGATCAGCGAGGCGGCGCGCTCTTCGGGAACGGTGACACCGCTGAGTTCCGAGTGCCGTACGCGCAGATCCGCCACGTCCTCCCCGCCAACCTGTCTGCTGCCGATCACCTCGATATCCCCTCCCATCTCCTTAAGCGTCAGGATCAGGCCCGTGCGCGTCGGGTTCATCAGCACGTTGGTGATCGTGATGTCCGAGCCTGGGACGATCAGGGCTGCGACCAGCGGGAAAGCCGCGGACGAGGGATCGCCGGGCACGTCGATCTCCTGGCCGGTAAGCTTGCCGCGACCGTCAAGGCGGATCGTACGGACGCCGCTGACGTCGGTCTCGACAGAGAGCGCGGCGCCAAATGCCTCCAGCATCCGTTCCGTATGATCGCGCGTCATGACCGGTTCGATGACAGTGGTGATGCCGGGCGCGTTGAGACCGGCAAGCAGGACCGCCGACTTCACCTGTGCGGAGGCGACGGGCACGCGATAGGTGATCGGGGCAGGCGTCTTCGGTCCGCGTAGGGTCACCGGCAGGCGATCGCCTGCGGCGGCCCTCACCTGCGTGCCCATTTCACGCAAGGGCTCGAGAACCCGCGCCATCGGCCGGCGGCTGAGCGAAGCATCGCCAAGGAATGTCGTTTCGAAGTCGTAGACGCCCGCCAACCCCATCGCCAGACGGCAGCCTGTGCCAGCATTGCCGAAATCGAGCGGCGCTTCCGGCGCAAGCAGTGCACCGTTGCCGACACCATCGACGATAAAGGTATCGGCCTCCTTACGAATGCGGGCCCCCATCGCCTGCATCGCGCGGCCGGTGGCCAGCACGTCCGCGCCTTGTAGCAGGCCGGTAATGCGCGTCTCGCCGCTAGCAAGCCCGCCCAGCATCAGCGCCCGGTGCGAGATCGACTTGTCGCCGGGGATGCGGATCGAGCCGCGCAGATCGGCGGACTTTCGGGCAGTGGCGGGTCTCGGGCCCGATCCATGAGACATGCGGCATCCTCTGGCCCGAAAGGGCGTTCTCACCGAAGGGCACAACCGCGCCCGCACCGCGGCACTCCTATCACACCCTCGCTGCGTGTTTCCATAAATTGCGGCCGCTCGAGGAGCGCCACAAGGGGCGGGCAAGAGCCGGAAAGCCAGCAACGCCGGGGCTTTGGCGATTTGTCTTTGACAGATGCGGCCAAGACGATTATGGGGACCGGCTAATCATCATAAGCTTGATACCCTTTCCACCCGCCGGCTTTCCGGCAAGCGCCGGCTCGGCCGGCCATTCAAGAGGCTTTGACTGTGGCAAAACCGGAACTTGGAACAAAGCGCATCGACCCGGAAACGGGGCGCAAATTCTACGATCTGAACAGTGATCCGATCGTTTCGCCTTACACCGGCAAGTCCTATCCGCTGTCCTTCTTCGAAGAAACCTCGGTCGCCAAGGTGCTCGAGAAGGAAGAAGAAGAAGAGGTAACGGAAGTCGACGCAGAGAACACCGAAGTCGAACTCGTTTCGCTCGAGGATGCCGATGATGAGGCAGCGGGCGGCGACGACCTGCCGGATCTCGGCGACGACGACGTCGAAATCGACGGCGACGACGATGACGACACCTTCCTGCAGACCGACGACGAAGACGATGACGACGACATGAGCGACCTCATCGGCGTGTCGGACGACGAAGAAGACGTCTAAGCGCTTCAAATGACAAAGAAATGCTCCCGTCCTCGGCCAAAGTGGCCCGGACGGGAGAAAAACGGCCCGGACAATAAATAAATCCACGGGCCACGCATTTTTCGGCTTGCCATCCTCAAAAAGGGGAAGTAATAAGCCGCCACTCGCCGAGCACAACAGCTCGACGAGCTTCCCGGACCGGCCTCGCCGGAACCCGATATGGGGCTATAGCTCAGCTGGGAGAGCGCTTGCATGGCATGCAAGAGGTCAGCGGTTCGATCCCGCTTAGCTCCACCAAAACCTTCCTTCGATTGATCAGTACCCAGTCCTCAGGGACCTTCGTTCGCGGCCATTTCGTCCAGCGAATCCAGGATCATCGTCAGCAACCGGATGATGTCGGCGGATTCGAGCAGAGCATTGCGGATTTCGCGCTCGGACCGTTTGGGTATGGAACCGGCAATATCCAGAAGGATGTTGGTCACGTCCGGCGCTTCGGTGTTCGGTTCCATGCCCGTCTGCTCGCGCATGCAGCGGATCAGCGCCACTGCGCCTTCAAGCAAACGCTGTGCCTGCACCGGGGTGAGGTCATGGACCTCGTTGGCGGCACGAAACAGCTGCGATCGGAAGCCGGCTATCGTGGTCATCTCGCGGATGATACTCCTTTCGGCTTCAAATGAAAGTGGTGGCCGGGGCCGCCCACGCAACGTTCGGATGAACATGATGCATGCGTTACCTTGCGCGAACGCGAACAGCCGTTTCGCGCGCAACATCCGGCCGCGCGCCATGCATTCATGATTTGTTAAGCAGCGGAACGCAGAAGCTGGTGCCATGTTTCTGATCTCGAAAATCTTCTGGCTCATTGTGCAGCCGCTGTCGTTCTCGCTGCTCGCCGTCATCGCCGGGCTGCTTGCGACGGCCATCGGCTGGCGACGCATCGGCGCCGTTCTCGGCAGCCTGGGCGCGCTGGTTCTTTTCGTCAGCCTGTTCACCACCGTTGGCCCCTATGCCCTGCAAGCGCTTGAGGATCGATTTGTGCGCCCGACGCCGCCGACAGCGCTTTCCTGCATCATTGTGCTCGGCGGGGCCTTCGAAAACGAAGTCATGGCAAGCCGCGGCGGCACGGAGCTCAACCAGGCAGCAGACCGCTTCATCGAGACAGCGAGCCTCGCCAAGCGCTATCCCGAAGCACGAATCCTCGTCTCCGGCGGCGATGGCTCGATCAGCGGCGCCTACGAGGGCGATGCGCTGGCCTCGAAGGCGTTCTTCGACATCTTCGGCATTGCGGCCGATCGGGTGATCCGCGAGGAAGATTCGCGCACCACCTTCGAGAACGCGCGCTACACCAAGGATCTTCTGGCCGCAAACGGGCTGACGCAATGTGCGCTCGTCACCTCGGCGTATCACATGCCGCGCTCCGTCGGGCTGTTCCGCGCCAACGACATCGACGTCCTGCCCTGGCCGACCGACTACCGCACCAGCGGCAAGGTGTGGCTTGGCTTCGATTTCACCCAGCCCTCACTGAACGCGCAGCTGACGACGACGGCCGCCAAGGAATGGACCGGGCTCGTCGCCTATTACCTGCTCGGCCGCACTCAGACGGTGCTGCCGCGCTAGACGACCATGACACGCCCCAGTGCAGCAAACGGCAGCGCGCCTCCTGACTTCATCCCGACGGTGCGCTAATGATCTGCGGGAGCCAATCGGGCTGAAACGGAGCGCCCATGCCGATCCTCGAAATCCTCGACTATGCCGGTGTGGCCGTGTTTGCCGCAACCGGGGCGCTGTCGGCCTCGCGCAAGCAACTCGACATCATCGGCTATCTGTTCCTGGCCTCGGTCACCGGCATCGGCGGCGGCACGATGCGTGACGTCGTGCTCGGCGCAACGCCCGTCTTCTGGGTCACCAATCCGACCTATCTTCTGGTCTGCGCGACGGTCGCCGTTCTCCTGTTCTTCACCGCCCATCTCTTCGATTCCCGCTACCGGGTCCTCGTCTGGCTCGATGCGATCGGGCTGTCGGCCTATTGCGTGATGGGTGCGGCGAAAGGCTATGCAGCGACGGGGTCGCCGAGCGTCGCGCTCGTTACCGGCATGCTGACGGCGACGTTCGGCGGCGTGCTTCGCGATCTGCTGGCCGGAGAACCCTCGGTGCTGCTGCGGCCGGAAGTCTATGTGACGGCAGCGCTGATCGGTGCCAGTGCCTACGTGCTGGCGACGATGGTAGGACTACCACTTGTGGCCGCCTCAACGCTCGGCGTGGCCTCGGCCTTTGCCGTGCGTGCCGGTGCGCTCAAGTTCGGATGGACGCTGCCGACCGGCAAGGCGCTGCCGGGCCGCGATCCGGACGACGTGATGTGAGCCTTTCGCACGTGCGTGCCTATGACAGGCGGCGGACAGCGCCGGTATCGTAGTTGATGCGGTGTCGGCCGCCACCCGGGCGGCTTCAGCGAAAGGGATACAGCATGCGTTTCTTCAGCAACAAGCTTGCCGCACTCGCCCTTCTTTGCATGGCCTCGCCGGCATTTGCCGCCACGACCGTCAAGGTCGTCGAAGGTGGTGAAGCGGGCGGCCCGATGACACTGACACTCGACCAGTCGACGATAAAGGCCGGAGAGACTGTCTTCCTGGTGCACAACGACGCCATGACGGAAGAGCACGAGATGGTGCTGGTGAAGCTGAAATCAGCCGACCAGAAGATCAATCTCATCGCGGCCAAGCATCGGGTCGACGAAAAGCAGCTCAAGAGCCTCGGCGAGGTTTCCGAGCTGAAGCCCGGAGCCGACGGCCAGCTGAAAGCCAAGCTCGCGCCGGGCAGCTACGTGCTCCTTTGCAACATCAAAGGACACTACGAGGCCGGCATGCGCGCCAATCTGACGGTGACGGAATAGCGGCGATCGATCGCCATCGCGGCCACCATGACGGTGGCCGCCGGATCAGCGGTCGTTTTTACGGCGCAGACGAATGACCACGTCGACATGGGCGATCTCCATGCCCTCGGGCGGTTCCGGCAGGTTGTCGATGTGGATGTTGCTGACCGGAATATCGAGAACCTCGTTCTGGCCCTCGACGAAGAAGTGATGATGGTCCGACACGTTGGTGTCGAAATAGGTCTTGGCGCTTTCCACCGCCAGCACGCGGATCATGCCGGCTTCGGTAAACTGGTGCAGCGTGTTGTAGACGGTCGCCAGCGACACCGGCACGCCGGCCATGACGGCCTCTTCGTGCAGTTCTTCGACGGTCAGGTGGCGATCACCCTTGGCAAAGATCAGATCGGCGAGGGCAACGCGTTGACGGGTCGGACGCAGGCCTGAGTGGCGTAGCCTTTCTTCCGAACTCACTTCTGTTGCTTTCGTCATCAAGGGTCGTTCCATGTATCCCGGCGAAATTCACAATACTTCCTCCGCGATATAACTTTTACGTCCTCGCCTTTCAATAGATTCCAGCCCTGACAGGCGTTGCAAAGCCCGAAAAACCGGTCAAACTCGGGGAATGCTGGCAATTAACTCTGGTCGCGCCCACATTGATCCTGTAAGCGACGGCGGAGTGAAATCGCCATCAGAAGCGATGGAGACCGGACGGAAAACCGCAAGATCCGGGTCGCCACGCTTCATTTCAAGCCGAACTTGCTCTAAAGCAGGTCGGACAACACAATTTGTTACGCGGGGAAACATCTATTCATGACGACCAGACAATCCAGCTTCAGCTATGAGGAAATCCTGGCCTGCGGCCGTGGTGAGTTGTTTGGCCCCGGCAATGCCCAGCTGCCGCTGCCGCCGATGCTGATGGTCCACCGCATCACCGAAATCTCCGAGACCGGCGGCGCCTTCGACAAGGGTTACCTGCGCGCCGAATACGACGTGCGGCCGGACGACTGGTATTTTCCCTGCCACTTCCAGGGCAACCCGATCATGCCCGGCTGCCTCGGCCTCGACGGTATGTGGCAGCTGACCGGCTTTTACCTCGGCTGGCTTGGCGAGCCCGGCCGCGGCATGGCGCTTTCCACCGGCGAAGTGAAGTTCAAGGGCATGGTGCGTCCCCATACCAAGCTTCTCGAGTACGGCATCGACTTCAAGCGCGTCATGCGCGGCCGGCTCGTGCTCGGCACGGCCGACGGCTGGTTGAAAGCCGATGGCGAGACTATCTATCAGGCAACCGACCTCCGCGTCGGCCTGTCGAAGGATAAGGCCGAGTAAAATCCAGGCCTTTCCGCAGCCAACGAAATAAAGAAAAGGTCAGTACCATGAGACGGGTTGTTGTCACGGGCCTCGGCATCGTTTCCTCGATCGGGAACAATGCAGACGAAGTTACGGCGTCGTTGCGCGATGCCAAGTCGGGCATCACGTTTTCTCCCGATTTCGCCGAGAATGGCTTCAAGTGCCAGGTCTGGGGCGCGCCGTCGCTCGATCCGACCGAACTCGTCGATCGCCGTGCCATGCGCTTCCTGTCTCAGGGCGGCGCCTGGAACCACGTGGCGATGAAGCAGGCGATCGCCGACTCCGGTCTGGAAGAAGCCGTCATCGCCCGCAACGAGCGTACCGGCATCATCATGGGCTCGGGCGGACCGTCCACCCGCACCATCGTTGAAGCGGCCGACATCACCCGCAAGAACGTCAGCCCGAAGCGCATCGGCCCGTTCGCCGTTCCGAAGGCGATGTCTTCGACGGCGTCGGCGACGCTTGCCACCTGGTTCCAGATCCACGGCGTCAACTATTCGATCTCGTCGGCCTGCTCGACCTCGGCCCATTGCATCGGCAACGCCGCCGAGATGATCCAGTGGGGCAAACAGGACGTGATGTTTGCCGGGGGTCACGAAGACCTCGACTGGACAATGTCCAACCTGTTCGACGCCATGGGCGCCATGTCGTCGAAGTACAACGAAACGCCGGCGACGGCTTCGCGCGCCTATGACGCCAACCGCGACGGCTTCGTCATTGCCGGTGGCGCAGGCGTTCTCGTTCTCGAAGAGCTGGAGCACGCCAAGGCCCGCGGCGCGAAGATCTACGCCGAAATCGTCGGCTACGGCGCCACCTCCGACGGCTACGACATGGTGGCTCCGTCGGGCGAAGGCGCGATCCGCTGCATGCGTCAGGCGCTCTCGACCGTGAAGGGCGAGGTCGACTACATCAACACCCACGGCACCTCCACCCCGGTTGGCGACAGCAAGGAAATCGGCGCGATCCGCGAAGTGTTCGGCAGCAAGATGCCGCACATCCAGTCGACCAAGTCGCTCACGGGTCACTCGCTCGGTGCGGCCGGCGTGCAGGAATCGATCTACGGCCTGTTGATGATGCAGGCGGGCTTCATCGGCGAAAGCGCGCATATCAGCGAACTCGACCCGGAATTCGATGGCGTTCCGATCGTTCGTAAGCGCATCGACAATGCCAAGATCGATACGGTTCTTTCGAACTCCTTCGGCTTCGGCGGCACCAACGCAACGCTCGTCTTCCAGCGCTACAACGGATAACACCATGACGGGACTGATGACTGGAAAGCGTGGCCTCATCATGGGTGTGGCCAACAACCATTCTATTGCCTGGGGCATCTCCAAGGCGCTTGCAGCGCAAGGCGCGGAACTGGCCTTCACCTTTCAGGGCGAGGCGCTGGGTAAGCGCGTCAAGCCGCTGGCGGCCGAGCTCGGTTCCGACTTCCTGCTTCCTTGCGATGTCGAAGACATTGCGTCTGTCGATGCGGTCATCGATGCGATCAAGGAACGCTGGGGCAAGCTCGACTTCATCGTTCATGCCATCGGCTTTTCGGACAAGAACGAGCTGAAGGGCCTCTACGCCGACACCTCGCGCGACAACTTCAGCCGCACGATGGTGATCTCCTGCTTCTCCTTCACCGAGATCGCCAAGCGGGCTGCCGAACTGATGGATGAGGGCGGCTCGATGCTGACGCTCACCTATGGCGGCTCGATGCGCGTCATGCCGAACTACAACGTCATGGGTGTCGCCAAGGCAGCGCTCGAGGCGTCGGTGCGCTATCTCGCCGCCGACTATGGCGTTCGCGGCATTCGCGTCAACGCGATCTCGGCGGGCCCGATCCGCACGCTTGCCGGCGCCGGCATTTCCGACGCCCGGGCGATGCTTTCCTGGCAGCAGAAGAACTCGCCGCTGCGCCGCACTGTCACGATCGACGATGTCGGCAGCTCGGCCCTCTACCTTCTTTCGGACCTTTCGCGCGGCGTGACCGGCGAAATCCACTACGTCGATTCCGGCTACAACATTACGTCGATGCCGGCACTCGATGCGCTCAGGACCGCCGACGCAGAGTGACGGCAGCGGCAAAGCCGCTGACTGACGACCCAGCTTCTCTAGAAAACCCCGGCGAGACACCTCGCCGGGGTTTCTTTTTTGAGGTCGGCAAGGCCCGACGGCCTGAGACAACATCAGTCCGGAAGGCCGGCCTTGTGGAATCCGTCCACGAAGTGCGCGAGCGTCGCTGCGTCACGAAACGGCTCGGTCGTCGCCCAGAAACCGGTCGTGAAATGCGGGTTGGCGACGAGGAACAGGTCGACCTCGGCGCGTGCCTCGTCGAACCGCCCCAATTGCGCGAGGCTCGCCGCCAGGAAGCGACGCGAGCTGGTGCGGTAGGTCTCGTCCTTGCGCAGCGTCTCGACCGCGGCTTCGTAGTCTCCGGCCGCATACTGCGCCTGGCCGAGTGTCAGATAGTACCAGCTTGCCGGATAGGGGTTCAGCCGGAACGCCTTGCGAATGTGCTCCAGCCCTTCCTCGACCCGGCCTGCCAGGATCGTGATGTCGGACAATGTCGCCCAGGTGTCGGCTTCGTTCGGGTCAAGCTCGATGGCCCTGGCAAATTCCGCGTCGGCCTCGGCGAAGTTGCGCTCATAGGCAAGCAGATTGGCCAGCACCCAGCGGCAACCTGCGTCGTTGGGATCGATCGCGACGGCTTTGCGCGCCAATTCCAGGGCGATGCCGCGGGTCGGTACGATTGGCTCGCCCCAGTGCACCCACCCCATCCAGTGGTTCATGGCGAGCCAGCGATAGGCCTCGGCATAATCAGGGTCGAGCGAAACGGCGCGAGTGAGCATCAGATGCGCTTCCCGGGCGGTCTGCGGCGAATCGTCGATCAGCTTGCGCGCCCGCACGCAGAGATCATAGGCCTCGAGGCTCCTGGGGCGATTGCGTGACGGCGGGGTACGCAGCCGACCGAGCAACGCCTCGACGATCTTGGCCGTCACCTCGTCCTGAACGGCAAAGATGTCTTCCAGGTTGCGGTCGAAGCGTTCGGCCCAGAGGTGCTCTCCGCTCAGCGCATCGACCAGCTGGGCGTTGATGCGCACGCGTCCGGAGGCGCGCCTTGCGCTTCCTTCCAGAAGGTAGCGCACGCCGAGGTCTTCGGCGATCGCGCGTACATCCATCGCCCTGCCCTTGTAGGCAAAGGTGGAATTGCGGGCGATGACGAACAGACCACCGCTCCGGGAGAGATCGGTGATCAGATCCTCCGTCAGCCCGTCCGCGAAGGAATCCTGATCGGGATCGTTGCTGAGATTGACGAAGGGCAGCACCGCGATCGAAGGCCGGCCCGGCAACGGCAGCGGCTTTCGCCCGCCTGCCAGCCGCTCGATACTGCCCATGAAACGGTAGCCGATGCGCGGAACCGTTGAAATCCACTCGCCGCCGTCGGCAGCCCGGCCGAGCAGCTTCCTGAGCTGTGCGATCTGTACGGTGAGATTGCCTTCCTCGACGGCCGTACCCGGCCAGGCCGCGTCCATCAGCTCGGTCTTGGCGAGGATTTCGCCCGGCCTTTCCACGAGCGCCGCAAGCAGCTTCACGCCGCGATGCCCGACCGCAACCGGATCATCGTTCCGCAGGAGCGTTCCCGCACCCGGATCAAGCACGAACGGACCAAAGGCAAACCGTGTATCCTGCATGCGGCGATCTATAGCCCGTTTGGAAGTTTTTGAGAACTTTTTGGAAGGGCTTAAGTACGGCGCCGATCCTATTCCGCAGAATCCAACCTCCTTCAGATCGAGGGTCCCCCCGACCCTCAAAGCCGATAGCGAGGTTGTCATGAACAACGCCCCCTTTTCTCCCATTGCATCGCCTCAGGCCGCGGCGCCTGAGACGCCGAGGAGCCCGACGCGTTCGCATTCCCCTGTCGAGACGCTGAAACGGATGGTCGCCGCCTGGCGTGAACGGAACCAATTTCACCTAGAGCTCGATCGAAAGCTCAAGGGCGATCCGCATCTGATCGACGATATCGGCCTGACGCGACGTCAAGTCGAGGAGGAGCTCGCCAGGCCCTTCTGGCAAGTGCTTTGAGATGAGCCGCGCAATGACATCGGACCAGCGACCGCCACCGGCGCCGACCCTTGGCGAGGTGATCACGACGTTCCGCGAGGATCAGGCCCCCTGGGCGGCGATGGCGGGTATCATCGCCACCGTTACCGTCTTTGCCGTGGCGCAGGGGCTCACCTATCCGCTGCTCAGCTTCATCCTGGAGCGGCAGCGGACGGCACCCGCCCTGATCGGCCTGTCAGCGGCCATGACGCCGCTGGGGTTCATCCTGTCGGCGCCTCTGATCCCGATGCTTTCGCGGCGGCTGGGCGGTGCCCGGCTCGCGATCCTCTGTTCGGTGCTGGCCGCCAGCACGCTTGCCGCCATTGCGTGGACTGAGGACGTCTGGGCCTGGATGCCGCTTCGCTTTCTGCTGGGCGTCTTCGCCAATCCGCTATCCGTGATCAGCGAGACCTGGCTGGTGGCCATTGCGCCCGCGTCCCGCCGGGGCCGCATCATGGGTCTCTATTCCTCGGTCGTTTCAGCCGGTTTCGCCATAGGGCCGCTGTCGCTCGGGATGGTCGGAACGGCGGGCTGGTCGCCGTTCCTGATCGGCATCGTGGCCTTTGTCGCCTGCGGCCTGATCTTGCTTGCCCTCGTGTCGCGCCTGCCGGCGGTGCCGCAGGATGGGGAAGCAACGTCCGTCGCCGGGTTTTTCGCGCTGGCGCCTTTGCTGCTGTTTGCGGTCGCAACGGCTGCGGCCTTCGAGCAGACCCTGCTTTCGCTGCTTGCGGTCTATGGCGCAGCGCTTGGCAGCAATGAGGAGCGCGTCGCGCCGCTCATGACCTGCTTCATTGCCGGCAACGCGTCGTTGCAGATCCTGCTCGGGCGCCTCTCCGAACGCAGGGGATCGACGCAGACGATGCTGTTCTGCGTGCTTTCCTCCCTGGCCGGCTGCCTGCTGCTGCCATGGCTGTTCGAAAGCTGGCTCATCTGGCCGCTTGTTTTCGTCTGGGGCGGGGTGACGTTCGGGATCTATACTCTGTCGCTGATCCAGCTCGGCGAGCGGTTCAGCGGCCTGACCCTGATCGCTGGCAACGCCGCCTTTGCCTTCGCCTGGGGCCTTGGCGGCATGGTTGGCTCGCCAGCAACGGGACTTGTCATGCAAGTGACGGGACACCACGGGTTGCCGTTGTCACTCGGCCTGCTCTGCGCCGTCCTTGCGGGGCTATTGGTCGTCGCGAGAAGGCGCGGCTGAGGCGCGCGCCGGTCCGCCTGCCTTTTGCCGGCAAGCTCAAATCAGGACGAACAGCACGAGCAGAGCCACGATGACCGCCAGCACGACGAAGCCCGTATGGGTCCGGCGTGCCGGGTCAAGCGGCGAGCGATAGAGGCTCTGCAAGAACGACATGGGCACCTCGGAGGTCGCGCCATGTCCCTCGCCCTGCTTGATGTCCTTGGCAATAGCTTCGGCCGCATCCTCGCTCAAGGGCGGCCTGTTCACTCCCGACGTCATGGAACTCATCCTCCGGCAGTAAAACCGGGCACATGGTGAGCCGGATCTGCGACGAAGGCAACGGGCTAAGTCTGACTTGCAGCCAGATGCAAAAAAGCCGGGTCATCTGCCCGGCTTTTTCCATTCTCGGATGGCGCAAAATGCGTCCTGCGGCGTCTCAGCGCTTGGCCCAGAGCACCTTGAATCGGGCGTTGCGGCAGGTCTCGCCGTATTCCTTGGAATTTTCCGCCAGCACCTGCTCGTAGGGAAGGCCACGATTGGCGACCATCATCAGCTTGCCACCCTGCTTCAGCGCCTTCAGCGCCGTCTTGATGATGGCGACGCCGAGCGACGGCTCAGCCGCGTGGCCTTCATGGAAGGGCGGGTTCATGACGATGAGGTCGTACTTGTCGCGCGGCTCTTCGCTCGTCAGGTCGAACCAGTAGAAACGGGCCGGCATGCGCGGCGCGTTCGCCATCATGTTGACGCGGGCCGCCTCGAGCGCCTCGTGATCGGCCTCGAAGAGATCGACCCCCTTGGTACCCGGTGAAGCTTCAGCAAGCTTGGCTGCGAGATAGCCCCAGCCAGCGCCGAAATCGGCGGCGTGGCCATGGAAATCGTTCGGAAGACGCGACGCCAGCAGCTCGGAGCCCGCATCGATGCGGTCGTGCGAGAACATGCCGGGCGAGGCCTCGAACAGACCGTCGACGCGTACCGGCACCTTGGCAAGCTTTTGTACTGCGTCGGTGACATCTTCCGGGCGAGTGAACCAGAAGGCGACGCCGTGATACTTCGGCAGATGGTCGCCGTCCCATTCGAACTTGGCGATGCGCTTCTTCAGCGACTGGATGCCGTCTTCCTTGCCGCCGGCAACGACGATCAGACCGCCCTCGCGCGTGCGCTTCAGCGCCTCGGCGATCCGGTCTTCGTTCTCGCCCTTGTGCTTGCCGCAGAGGATCAGCGTGACGTCGTAGTCCTCGCCGGTGATTTCAGGCGCCACGTCGGCGCGGGCGGCTTCCAGGGCGCGATAGAGCGGCCGCAGCGGCTGCACCGCCGAGATCGACGCCTCGAAGCCCTGCGGCAGCCTGTAGCCCGCCTCGGCGCCGAGGAACAGCACGCGCTCGCCCTCGCCCGGCGGGTCGATCACGCCGCTGTCGAACGGGTAAAACAGGGTCTTCAACGAATCTCGGCTCATCGGTCTATCCGTCATCTTCCTACAAGAAAGGGGCGCGGAGCGATCCGCCCCGCGCCCCGAATGCATTCGGGTGAAGCGCGCTTATTCAGCGGCTTCGCCGTCGCCCTTCTTTTCAGACTTTTCGGCAACGATTTCCTTGCCGGTGGCCTGGTCAACGACCTTCATCGACAGGCGAACCTTGCCGCGCTCGTCGAAGCCCATGAGCTTGACCCAAACCTTGTCGCCTTCCTTGACGACGTCGGTCGTCTTGGCGACGCGCTCGGAGGCGAGCTGCGAGATGTGGACGAGACCGTCACGGGCGCCGAAGAAGTTGACGAAGGCGCCGAAGTCGGCGGTCTTCACAACGGTACCTTCGTAGACCTGGCCGACTTCCGGTTCGGCAACGATCGAGTGGATCCACTTGCGGGCCGCTTCGATTTCCTTGCCGGACGAGGAGGCGATCTTCACGGTGCCGTCGTCTTCGATGTTGATCTTGGCGCCGGTCTTTTCGACGATTTCGCGGATGACCTTGCCGCCCGAACCGATGACTTCGCGGATCTTGTCGACCGGAATGTTCATGACTTCGATGCGCGGGGCGAACTCGCCGAGCTGGCCACGGCTTTCGGAAATGGCCTTGGCCATTTCGCCGAGGATGTGGAGACGGCCGCCCTTGGCCTGGTTGAGCGCGATGCCCATGATCTCTTCGGTGATGCCCTCGATCTTGATGTCCATCTGGAGCGAGGTGATGCCGGCGTCGGTACCGGCAACCTTGAAGTCCATGTCGCCGAGGTGGTCTTCGTCGCCGAGAATGTCGGAGAGAACGGCGAAGCGCTCATCTTCCTTGATCAGGCCCATGGCGATACCGGCAACCGGCTTTGCGAGCGGAACGCCGGCGTCCATGAGAGCGAGCGAGGTGCCGCAGACGGTGGCCATCGAGGACGAGCCGTTGGACTCGGTGATCTCGGAAACGACGCGCAGCGTGTAGGGGAACTGCTCGGCTTCCGGGAGCATCGGGCGGATAGCGCGCCAGGCGAGCTTGCCGTGACCGATTTCGCGGCGGCCCGGGGAGCCCATGCGGCCGGTTTCGCCGACCGAGAAGGGCGGGAAGTTGTAGTGCAGCATGAAGCGTTCTTTGTACATGCCGGTCAGGCTGTCGACGTACTGTTCGTCTTCGCCGGTGCCGAGCGTGGCAACGACGATCGCCTGCGTTTCGCCGCGGGTGAACAGCGCCGAACCGTGGGTGCGCGGCAGAACGCCGACTTCCGACACGATCGGGCGAACGGTTTCCAGATCGCGGCCGTCGATGCGGCTCTTGGTGTCGAGGATGTTCCAGCGAACGATCTTGGCCTGCAGGTGCTTGAAGACGGCGCCGATTTCTTCGGCCGAATGGGCCGGGTTCTCGATGCCCTCGGGCAGGAAGTGTGCCTTCACCTTGGCCTTGACGGCGTCGACGGCAGCGTAACGGGCAGCCTTCTCGGTGATCTTGTAGGCGTTGCGCAGCTCGTCTTCGGCAAGCGAGAGCATGGCGTTTTCGAGAGCGGAATGATCTTCGGCTTCGAATTCGCGCGGCTCCTTGGCAGCGACTTCAGCGAGCTTGATGATGGCGTCGATGACCGGCTGGAAGCCCTTCTGACCGAAGACGACGGCGCCGAGCATAACGTCTTCCGGCAGTTCCTTGGCTTCGGATTCGACCATCAGCACCGCTTCCTGGGTGCCGGCGACGACGAGGTCGAGGGTCGATTCGTCCATCTCGTCGAGATGCGGGTTCAGAACGTACTGGCCGTTGATGTAGCCGACGCGCGCGCCACCGATCGGGCCCATGAAGGGGATGCCCGACAGCGTCAGCGCTGCAGAAGCGGCGACCATCGACAGGACGTCGGGGTTGTTTTCGAGGTCATGCTGCATGACCGTGACGATGACCTGGGTGTCGTTCTTGTAGCCATCGGGGAACAGCGGACGGATCGGACGGTCGATCAGGCGCGAGACGAGCGTTTCGTTTTCGCTCGGACGACCTTCGCGCTTGAAGTAGCCACCCGGGATCTTGCCGGCGGCGTAGGTCTTTTCCTGGTAGTTGACGGTCAGCGGGAAGAAGTCCTGGCCCGGCTTCGGCGACTTGGCCGAAACGACGGTGGCGAGAACGACGGTTTCGCCGTAGGTGGCGAGAACGGCGCCGTCAGCCTGACGGGCGATCTTGCCGGTTTCGAGCTTGAGCGGACGCCCAGCCCATTCGATTTCAACCTTGTGGGTATCGAACATGTTCTGTCCTTCGTGTGCGGCGGACCTCTCCGCGGCTGTTACAGCGCGGGCGGTCGAAGGGCCGCATGAAATGGCGCATCACGGGCAAGACAACGGGAGGCTTCACGCTTTAATCGGCTGTTTTCCGCTTTGCCCGACCATCCGCTTTCAGCGGCGTTTCCGGCAAGCAGGGGCCGAAGCATCCTGCAATCCTGCCCCATGACGGGCCATCGGTTGATCCGCGATACCGGCCCATCCGGCTCGCTGGATTCTCTCGTTTAGCCACGTTCCTATGCGGCTGGAGAGTTTAATCGTCGAGCGTTCAACGCTCCATAAAAAAGCCGGCGGGCCGCAAAGACCCGCCGGATAAGTCGCTTAGCGACGGATGCCCAGGGCACCGATCAGCTTGGTGTAGCGCGCTTCGTCTTTCTTCTTCAGATAGTCGAGGAGCGAACGACGGCTGGAAACCATCGCGAGCAGACCACGGCGGGAATGGTTATCCTTCTTGTGGCCCTTGAAGTGTTCGGTCAGGTTGTTGATCCGTTCCGTCAGGATAGCAACCTGGACTTCCGGAGAACCGGTGTCGCCTTCAACGGTTGCAAATTCCTTGATGAGCTGAGCCTTACGCTCTGCAGCAATCGACATCGGATGATCCTTTCGATTTCGAGGATTTCGGGACGCCGTCAGCCGGGATGTCGTCCAGCTGCGGCCGTGAATGCAACGGGCATGCGCCTTTTGCTGGCGTGCCTATAAACGAATTGGATGAAAAAGGAAAGGGTCATGGACCGGCGCCCGGGAGGGCCGGCGGAAGGCCTCAATTGCCGGTCGGGAACGGGTGCATCGGCGGCGATTTCATTCGGCCGCGATCGGGAGGAGTTCGGCCCCGATCGAGGGACAAAAAGTGACGGCGGCAGGTCATGGCGCGTCATCCCCTTCGGCCGGTCGCGGCACGGTGATCCGCCACTCGATGCCGTCGGCATGCATCATCCGCTCGAGCCCCGCATTCAGGGCCATGCCGAGCATGCGTTCGAGCACGAGCGTGCCAAACCCCTTGCGGATCGGATCAGAGGGCTTGCCCGCGAGATCGGCCCCCTCCTCCCGCCAGCGTATGGCAATGCCCTCATCCTCCAGCGACCAGCTCAGCTTGACGACGCCTGAGGTGTTGGCGAGCGCGCCATATTTGGTCGCATTGGTCGCGAGCTCGTGCAGCGCCATGCCGAGCGTCTGGGCGATCTGGGTCTCGAGCCGCAAGGGCGGGCCGGACAGGATCACCCGCCTCGGATCGTCAGGCGTGAATGGCTGCAGCTGGTTCTGGGCCAGTTCCCGGAAATCGACCCCTTGGGCGGCGTTGGCGATCATAAGGTCGGTGGAGCGGGCGAGCCCGGCGATGCGCTTGCGGAAACTGTCGGCGAAATCAGCGGCACTCTCGGCCGAATAGACCGACTGGTTCAGCATGGACTGGATCACCGTCAGCTGGTTCTTCGAGCGGTGCGCCACCTCGCGCATCAAGAAACGGATTTCGCTCTCCGCCTTGGTGCGCGCGGCCGCCGCACGGGCCAGAGCTGCCGAGACCTGTTCGACCTCGGCGATCATATGCGGGCGCGGCTCGATCCGCTCGCCGGCGCCAAGGCGGCGGGCATCCTGCGCCACGAGCTTGACGCCCTGCGACAACAGCCGCGCGATTGCCAGCGAACCGGCGATCGCGATGCCGGCAAAGATGATGCCGCCGAGCGAAAGCCACAGGAACGACCAGACGGCCGGCGCATCGACGATCGCCCGCGGCGCCCAGGCGATGATCCGCCAGCCGGTGATCACCGAGAATTCGGTCGCCACCCGGTACTCCGTGCCGTTCTCCTTGATGTTGCGAACGCCGATGCTGATCGCCGGAACCTTGTCGAGGAAGAACGGCTCCCCGGCCTTGACCGCCGCGTCCGAGGAGATGATGACCTTTCCCGCGCCGTCGACGAGGGCCGCGTTCCAACCAGGCGACAGCGTATCGCGGTTGACGGCCTTGGCCATGTTCTCAGCGTTTTGCGTCAACGCCAGCAGATACTCCTCACCGGTCGAGAGTTTTGCCGGCAGATAAACGTTGAACACCCATTTTCCGGCGGTCTTGCCGAAGAAGACGTTGGAGACGAGCGGCGCGCCGCTATTGGTGAAGGCGCGCTCGATGGAGTCCGCATCCGACCCCTTGCCAAGCTGAGTGCCGAAGGGGACGCGGGTGTTAAGCCGCTGCTCGTGCTTGCGATCGATGACGATCAGGTAGGAATCCGTCTGCGCGAGCGCCGTCGAGGCTCTCTCGTAGAAGGCTTGCAAATTGTCGTCCTCGATCGCCCGCGAGGTCGACAGCACCTTCAGCGTCGTCAACATGCCCTCGATATCGCGCTCGACGATGCGCGTCACCGATCCGGTCGAGGCCTGCAGCAGCGAGGTGATGACCTGTTCCTGCGCGTCGACGCTGCGCTTCAGCACGACCAGCGAAAAGATGAAGGCCGGAACGATGGCGACCAGCAGCAGCGACGTCAGATAGAAACTGAACGGGCGGGTCAGCCGATGACGGGCGCGATCAACCATCGCCGCCAGGCCATCGCTTGCCCTGCGCTTTCCTTCCTCCGTCACACCGGTCACCTGCAACATCCCTTGCGGTTCCCTGCCGGTGGCATCAACGCCTTCGGCGCACGCCGCCGCAAGCGGCGCAACCGCCAAACGGCAACGAAACGCGATACGGAAACGGAATCACCTCGGATGGACTGGGAACCCATGCCGGGATCATGCGTCAAGGATAAAGCAAAGGCAAATGGTTCCGGGTGCTTAGCTTCCGGCGAAGACGCGCTTGGGGCGGAATTCGCCCTCGGCGATCTCACCGATCGCGACCAGCTTGCCGCGCGCCGTGGCATAGGCCTCGGGCGTCGCCAGCGGTGCGTCGCGGCCGCGCAGGATAATGGGATTGCCCATCCTGAGACGGTGCGCCTGGTCGTCATTGACAGGCACGTGCGGCAGGCTGGAAAGCGCCTCGCCGGTCTCGATCAGATAGGCGTCGAGTGCCGCCAGACGTTCCTGGTCGTCCTCGATCTTTTCCAACGCCACCAGGTCAGAAAGCGGCACCATGTCCTCTTCGCCGAAGGGCGCGACGAAGGTGCGTCGCAGCGACGCGATGTGGCCGAAACAGCCGAGGTCGCGGCCCATGTCGCGGGCGAGCGAGCGCACATAAGTGCCCTTGCCGCATTCGATTTCGAAGTGGGCCAGGTTGGGTGCGGCACCCAGCAGAGTCAGCCGGTGGACCTCGACCTCGCGGGCCGGGATTTCGACCGTCTCGCCGTCGCGGGCGAGATCATAGGCGCGCTCGCCATCGATCTTGATCGCCGAGAACTGCGGCGGCACCTGGCTGATGACGCCGGTGTATTTCGGCAGAAGCGCGCGGATTGCCTCTTCGTTCGGCCGTTCGGCCGAGGAATGGGTTGCTTCGCCTTCGAGATCGTCGGTGGAGCGTTCCTCGCCCCAGGCGACGGTGAATTCGTAGATCTTGCGGCCGTCCATGACGTAAGGAACGGTCTTCGTCGCATCGCCAAGCGCGATCGGCAACATGCCGGAGGCCAGCGGATCGAGCGTGCCGGCATGGCCGGCCTTCTGGGCCTTGAACAGCCACTTGATCTTCGAGACGGCTTCGGTGGAGCCGAAGTCGAGCGGCTTGTCGAGGATCAGCCAGCCCGAGATCGGGCGGCCCTTGGGCTTACGCGGTTTGGACATGAAATCTACTATTCTTCGTCTTCGCTGGTCTGGTCGAGATCGCGGCTGACTTCCGGCGAACGCAAGAGCTCGTCGATCTTCTTGTAATTGTCGAAGCTCGTATCGTCGCGGAAACGAACGTCGGGCATGTATTTCATCTGCCGGAGCTGCGGACCGAGGCGGCCGCGAATGTACTTGGCATTGCGGTTGAGCGCGTCGATGACCTCGGCATGGTTGGGCACGCCAAGCGGCGTGACATAGGCCGTGGCGATCTTCAGATCTGGTGACATGCGCACCTCCGAAATCGCGATGACGGTCTTCTCGATCACCGGATCGCGGACCTCGCCGCGTTGCAGAACCTGGGTGATGGCAGCGCGCACCTGTTCGCCGACGCGCAGCATGCGCTGGGAGGGGGCAGAGGATGTGGCTTTGCTCATGGTCGTTGCTTTCCAAGGTATTGCGCCCGCTCGGGGCGGCAAACCGTTTTACTCTTCAGCGTAATATACCTTCCGTGCCTCAGGCACGGGTAGCTCTGATTGCCTGCGCCCGCTTTCTTCGACGCAGTCCCAGAAAGACACCCGTAGCCGTCAACACGAGCGCGGACAGCAGTTGGATCAGTTCGAACTGCGGATGTGCGCAACCCTCATTGATGGCCGACTGCCATAACTGGTGCTCGGCATCTCCCCAGGACGTGATGGCCACCAGGAGGAGGAGGCTGCCGAGAAGGCTCCCGACCCAAAGCAGCGCCCGAAGGCGCAAAACCGCTGAACCGGTAACGAGACAGAAAAGCGCCGCCAGGCCGACCCAATGGTCAGAAAAGCGGCCACCTCGTTGAGAACCGAGAATTTCTGACCATCCCATTCGGGATAGATCTTGTCGCAGACTTCCGCGAAGGCCGGCGTCCACCAAAACGACACAACAGCGGCCAGGGCCGCCGTTGTGCAGATTTGCCGGGCTTTCAGGCCCATTAGAGCGTCCGGGTGATATGCTCGACGCGGAAGCACTCGATCGTATCGCCGGCGCGGATGTCTTCGTAGTTCTCGAAGGCCATGCCGCATTCCTGACCGACATTGACTTCCGAGACTTCGTCCTTGAAGCGCTTGAGGGTCTTGAGCTTGCCTTCGTGGATAACGACGTTGTCGCGAACCAGACGGACACCGACGCCACGCTCGACCTTGCCTTCGGTGACGCGGCAACCCGCGACCTTGCCGACCTTGGTGATGTTGAACACCTCCAGGATCTCGGCGTTGCCGAGGAAGGTTTCGCGACGCTCCGGCGAGAGCAGGCCCGACATCGCCGCCTTCACGTCATCTACCAGATCGTAGATGATGTTGTAGTAGCGGATTTCGATGCCGGCACGCTCGGCGGCCGAACGGGCCTGCGAGTTGGCGCGGACGTTGAAGCCGATGATCGCGGCGTTCGATGCCTCGGCGAGCGAGATATCGGACTCGGTGATACCGCCGGCACCCGAATGCACGATGCGCGCACGCACTTCGTCGGTTCCGAGCTTGTCGAGAGCACCGGCGATCGCTTCGATCGAACCCTGCACGTCGCCCTTGATGACCAGCGGGAACTCCTTGAGGCCGGAGGTCTGGAGCTGGGTCATCATCTGCTCGAGCGAACCGCGCGAGCCGGACTGACGGGCAACCTGCTTCTCGCGGGCGAGACGCTGGCGGTACTCGGAGATCTCGCGAGCACGGCTTTCGTTCTCGACGACGGCGAACTTGTCGCCGGCTGCCGGCGTACCGGACAGGCCGAGAACCTCGACCGGCATGGACGGACCGGCTTCCTTGACGTGTTCGCCCTTGTCGTTGACGAGCGCGCGCACACGGCCCCACTGATCACCGGCGACGATGATCTGGCCCGGACGCAACGTGCCCTTCTGTACGAGGACGGTGGCAACCGCACCGCGACCGCGGTCAAGCTCGGCTTCCACGACCGTACCTTCGGCCGTCCGATTCGGATTGGCGCGCAGGTCGAGGATTTCTGCCTGAAGCAGGATCGCTTCGAGCAGCTTGTCGAGGTTGGTGCCGTTCTTGGCGGACACTTCCACGTCGAGGACTTCACCGCCCATGGATTCGACGAAGACTTCGTGCTGCAGCAGCTCGGTGCGAACCTTCTGCGGATTTGCCGACGGCTTGTCGACCTTGTTGATCGCCACGATGATCGGAACACCGGCCGCCTTGGCGTGGTTGATCGATTCGATCGTCTGCGGCATCACGCTGTCGTCAGCCGCAACCACCAGGATCGCGATGTCGGTCGCCTGGGCACCGCGAGCACGCATGGCGGTGAACGCCGCGTGGCCGGGGGTGTCGATGAAGGTGATCTTGTTGCCGTTCTGCTCGACCTGGTAGGCGCCGATGTGCTGGGTGATGCCACCGGCTTCGCCGGCCACCACGTTGGCGTGGCGGATCGCATCGAGCAGCGAGGTCTTGCCGTGGTCGACGTGCCCCATGATCGTGACGATCGGCGGACGCGGTTCCATTTCTTCGTCCGTGTCCGAAACGTTGAAGATGCCCTCTTCGACGTCGGATTCCGAAACGCGCTTGACCGTGTGGCCGAATTCGCCGGCGATGAGTTCGGCCAGGTCGGCATCGATCAGATCGCCGGGCTTCATCATCTGACCTTCCTTCATCAGGAACTTGATGACGTCAACGGCGCGCTCAGACATGCGCTGCGACAGCTCCTGAATGGTGATGGTCTCGGGCAGGATGACTTCGCGCGAAATCTTCTCGCGGGTTTCCTGCATCTGGCTGCGCTTGAACTTCTCCTGGCGGCGACGCATGGCCGACAGCGAACGGGCGCGCTGGCCGCTATCCTCGTCGGCAGCGGTGGTCAGTGTCAGCTTGCCCTGGCGGCGACCGTCGTCGCCCTTCGGGCGGGCCGGAACCTTGGCAGGCTCGGGACGCACGACCTTGCCGCGCGCCGGACCTGCGCCGGGACGCGGACCACGATCGTCATCCTTTTCGTTGTCGACCTTACGGCCGCGCAGTGCGCCGGCCGGAGCCGGGGTCGGAAGTCCACCTGCCTGGTCGGCGGGCCGTCCGGCCTGCGGGCGGCTGTCAACGCGACGCTCGGTGGAAGCCGGTGCGCGAGCAGCCACGGGGCGCTCTTCAACAACCTCTGCGGCCTTAACTTCGGCTTTGGCTTCGGGCTCGGCCGCCGCGCGGGCTGCTTCCTCGGCAGCGCGGCGTGCGGCTTCTTCCTTCTCCTGCTGGAGACGGGCTTCTTCCTCACGCTTGCGGCGTGCTTCGTTCTCAGCGCGGATGACCGCTTCTTCGGCGTCCCGGATCTGGGCTTCGGCCAGAGCACGGCGGCGCGCATCGATCTCACCGGCGGATAGCTGATTCAGAACGACACCGACGCGCGGACGATTGGCCTGGTTGGCTTCCTGACGCGTCGAATGCTGCTGCGGCTGCGGTGCCGGGCGACCCGAAGGCTGCGGCTGAGCCGGGCGCTGATCGGCCGGGCGCGCAGCGGGAGCTGCAGCAACCGGTGTGATCGGACGCTCGTCCTTGGGGCGGTGGAAGGGGCGTTTCTTGGTTTCGACCACGACCGCCTTGGTGCGGCCACGGCCCATGTCCTGACGCACGGTCCCCTGCGAAACCCCGTGGGGCTTCAGGGTCAGCGTCTTCTTGCCCGCTGCGCTGCCTGTCTTGTCGTCGTTGTTGTCGGTCATTCCGTTCCGTTCCTAGCGATCAGGGCCGGATGCGTATCACCTGACCCTGTCTTCCAAATTGTCTCAAACAATGTACGCGATGCCAGACTGTGCCGGTGACGCGGGTCATTGCTGTGGCTTGCCAGCGCCGCCGTCGGCCCGGACCGGGACGGATCCTCGGTACTTTTCGAGCATGATTGCGCGCTTCACTACACCTTCACCCGCCTGCCCTGCAAGCGCTGCGGCATGGATAAAAGCATTACTTCCTAAAAGGCCCTCCATTTCCGCCCCGGTGAAGGGACGGAACGAAGGTATTTCCATTTCATCGTCGGCCACAAAGCTCATCGCCTTGCGGGCCTGGTCTATCTTGCGCACGCCGTCGGCCGCAGCGTCGGACGCATGAAACACGGCGAGTGCCGCCAGTCCCCTGACGGCCTGCTCCGTCTTCGTTGCGCCGGAGATGAACTGGGCCGCCTTGCGCGCCATGTTCATCATTCCGGCCAGTTGCTCGGCGAGCAGCCGGTCGACATCGTCGGCGAGCGTCGCGTCGGCCTTGACGTCCGCCTTCAGGGCGCGGGCGAAGAACTTCTTCGCCACCGCCTTCTCAATCAGCGCCCGCTCGGCCTTGACCCAGCAGCCGCGCCCCGGAAGCTGACGCTTCAGATCGGGAACGACGCGACCGTCTGGCCCAGCCACGAAGCGGATCAACTCGTCTGGCGAACCGCTTTCACGAGTGACGATGCAGGTCCGCGTGCCGCCGCTGCGATCCTTCGGCCCCCCATCCGTGGGCAGGGCGTCCGAAGGCAGGCTGTCGGCATGATCAGAGGCGATCATCGTCCTTAAGCGTCCTGCTCGGCGCCTTCGGCAACGTCGATCGGCTCTTCACCTTCGACCTCTTCGCTTGCCAGGTCCTCTTGCGTGATCCAGCCGGCTGCGAGGCGGGCCTGAACGATCATGGCTTCGGCTTCGGCGCGCGAGACGTCGAACTTCGAGAAGGTGCCTTCGAAACGCTTGGTCTCGCCGTCCTTGCGTTCGCTCCAGCCGACGAGATCGTCAGCGGCGCAACCAGCAAAGTCCTCGACCGTCTTGATGCCTTCTTCGCCCAGCGCAACGAGCATCTGGCTCGTCAGGCCGTCGATTGAGCGCAGTTCGTCGGCAACGCCGAGTTCGCGGCGCTTGGCATCCATTTCCGCCTCGATCCGGTCCAGGTACTCGCGAGCGCGGGTCTGGATTTCGTTGGCGGTCTCGTCGTCGAAACCGTCGATCGACGCAATTTCGTCGAGATCGACATAGGCAAGCTCCTCAACGGCGGCAAAGCCTTCCGAAGCCAGCACCTGACCGACCATTTCGTCGACGTCGAGCGCATCCATGAAGAGGTTGGTGCGCTCGGTGAATTCCTTCTGGCGGCGCTCGCTCTCTTCCTGCTCGGTCAGGATGTCGATATCCCAGCCGGTCAGCTGCGAAGCGAGGCGAACGTTCTGGCCGCGTCGGCCGATGGCGAGCGACAGCTGCTCGTCGGGAACGACCACTTCGATGCGCTCGGCGTCTTCGTCGAGAACGACCTTGGCGACTTCCGCCGGCTGCAGCGCGTTGACGATGAACGACGCCGGATCCTGCGACCACGGAATGATGTCGATCTTTTCGCCCTGCAACTCGCCGACGACGGCCTGAACGCGCGAACCGCGCATACCGACGCAGGCGCCGACCGGATCGATCGAGCTATCGTTGGAGACGACCGCGATCTTGGCGCGCGAACCCGGGTCGCGGGCAACCGACTTGATCTGGATGATGCCGTCGTAAATTTCAGGCACTTCCATGGTGAAGAGCTTCACCATGAACTGCGGATGGGTACGCGACAGGAAGATCTGCGGGCCGCGCTGTTCGCGGCGAACGTCGTAGACGAAGGAGCGGACGCGATCACCGTAGCGCATGTTTTCGCGCGGGATCATCTCGTCGCGACGGATGATGCCTTCGCCACGGCCGAGGTCGACGATGACGTTGCCGTATTCGACGCGCTTGACCGTGCCGTTGACGATTTCGCCGACGCGATCCTTGAACTCGTCGAACTGACGGTCGCGCTCGGCCTCACGCACCTTCTGCACGATGACCTGCTTGGCCGACTGGGCGGCGATGCGGCCAAAATCCATCGGCGGCAGCGGGTCGGCGATGAAGTCACCGAGCTTGGCGTCCGGATTGCGATCGCGAGCAAGCTCGAGCGGGATCTGCGTGGAGTAGTCGTCAGCCTTCTCGACCACTTCCAGAAGACGCTGCAGGCGGATTTCGCCAGTCTTGGAGTTGATGTCGGCGCGGATGTTCGATTCCGACCCATAGCGCGAGCGGGCGGCCTTCTGGATCGCGTCGGCCATCGCGGCCAGAACGATCTCGCGGTCGATCACCTTTTCACGCGCGACAGCATCCGCGATCTGCAGAAGCTCGAGCCGGTTAGCACTGACTGCCATGTCTTGTCTCCGTTGGGTTGCAGGGGGCTTTCAAGCTCCGCCCGACTTATTCCTCAATAGGTGAATCTTCGTCTTCGAAATTCTCGTTCGCGGCACGCGCAGCCTTGGCCTTCTTGTCGGCCGTCAGCGCATCGCGGATCAGATCGTCGGTCAGGATCAGCCGCGCTTCGGAAAGCGTGGTGAACGGGATCACGACGACGGGCTCCTCGCCATAGGCCACCTGGTCGCGCTCAAGCCGGAAACCGTCGTCATCGACAGAAACGATCTTGCCGCGGAACCGCTTGCGGCCATCGACCAGAACCGACGTCTCGCATTTCAGCAGGTGACCCTGCCAGCGGAAGAAGTCGGACTTGCGCACCATCGGGCGGTCGATGCCCGGCGACGACACTTCGAGATGATACGCCTTGTCGATCGGATCTTCCACATCGAGCACCGGCGAAATGGCCTTGGAGATCTCTTCGCAGTCCTCGACGGTCATGGTGCCGTCGGTGCGCTCTGCCATGATCTGCAGCGTCATGCCGTTCTGGCCCGACATGCGCACGCGCACGAGCTGGTAGCCCATCGGCACGATCACCGGCTCGATGATGTCGGCGACGCGTTGGTCGAGACCGGTTTCGGTGATCAGGCGGGGTTCATTTGCATTTTCAGCCGTTGTCGTATCGGACAAACGATCATCTCCTCATCGGACCGGCTAATAAAAAAGAGCGGGTCCTGACGGGCCCACTCTTCATCTACCGATCAAGAATTTGAGGCTCATATACGCCCCATCGCCACAAATTGCAAGGCATTGGGCCGTCCGACGCAAATGGCCGGACGAACCGCCGGCGAGCATCTTCGCCAACAAGGTCAGTTTCAGCGGGTGGCACTTCGCGTTGTCGGGCCTATAACAGGAGACGAACCGCTTCGAGACGACAATCAAGAAACGAAGAGAGAAGACGAGGTGCCAACCCGTATTTCGCCGCTTGCCCCCTTCAAGCACGACATCTTCCGCACGATATGGATCGCGAGCCTCGCCTCCAATTTCGGCGGCCTTATTCAATCGGTCGGGGCCGCCTGGCTGATGACCTCCATTTCCTCGTCGGCGAACATGGTGGCGCTGGTGCAGGCTTCGACCTCGCTGCCGATCATGCTTTTCTCGCTTGTCTCTGGCGCGCTTGCCGACAATTTCGACCGGCGGCGGATCATGCTGGTGGCGCAGTGTTTCATGCTCTTCGTCTCGGCGCTCTTGACGATCTGTGCCTATGTCGGGCTGATCACGCCCTGGCTGCTCCTGCTCTTCACCTTCCTCATCGGCTGCGGCACGGCGCTCAACAACCCATCCTGGCAGGCGTCGGTCGGCGACATGGTTCCGCGCGAAGACCTGCCGGCAGCGGTCGCGCTCAACAGCATGGGCTTCAACATCACCCGAAGCGTCGGCCCGGCGATCGGCGGCGCCATCGTCGCGGCACTCGGTGCGGCGGCTGCCTTCTTCGCCAATACGCTCAGCTATTTCGCCATCCTTTTTGCGCTGGTGCGCTGGCGTCGCGAGGTGCCGACGAGCACGTTGCCGCGCGAGACGCTGGGGCGCGCCATTTCGGCTGGCCTGCGCTACGTCGCAATGTCGCCGAACATCGGCAAGGTTCTCTTGCGCGGCTTCCTCTTCGGCCTTTCGGCAAGCGCCATCCTCGCTCTTCTGCCGCTCGTCGCCCGCGACCTCGTTCAGGGTGGGCCGCTCACCTACGGTCTGATGCTCGGCGCCTTCGGCCTTGGCGCGATCGGCGGGGCGCTGCTCTCCGCCCGCCTGCGCGAGAAGCTTTCGAGCGAAGCGATCGTGCGCATCGCCTTCACCGGATTTGCCGCCAGCGCCGCGATCACGGCCTGGAGCACCTATGCCTGGCTGAGCTGTCTCGTGCTGCTCATCTCCGGCGCCTGTTGGGTGCTGGCGCTGTCGCTGTTCAACACCACGGTGCAGCTGTCGACGCCGCGCTGGGTGGTTGGCCGGGCCCTTTCGCTCTACCAGACCATGACCTTCGGCGGCATTGCCGGCGGCAGCTGGCTCTGGGGTACGGCCGCCGAGCAATATGGCGCGGCCAACGCGTTGATGGGCTCCTGTCTGCTGATGTTCGCCGGCGTCGTGGTCGGCTTCCGCCTGCCCTTGCCGGAATTCACCTCGCTCAACCTCGATCCGCTGAACCGCTTCAACGAGCCGCCGCTCGAACTGGACCTGAAACCGCGCAGCGGCCCGATCGTCATCATGATCGACTACGAAATCGCCGACGACGACATCCCGGAGTTCCTGACCACCATGGCGGAACGGCGGCGTATCCGCATCCGTGACGGCGCCGGACACTGGGCGCTGATGCGCGACCTTGAAAACCCGACCACCTGGACGGAGACCTACCACGTGCCGACCTGGGTCGAATATGTGCGTCACAACCAGCGGCGCACCCAGGCGGACGCGGCCGTCGGCGACAGGCTGACGGCGCTGCATAGCGGCAAAGCACCACCGCGCGTGCACCGGATGATCGAGCGCCAGACGATCGTGCCGACCCATTACGAGCGCTACAAGCGCCAGGTGAATGTGGACATGCACTAGCTTGTGCCGGCCCTCGCGCCGATCTCGACCATGCAACGAAAAAGGCCCCGGTGACGGGGCCTTTTCTTTTCGGCAGTCGGCGCACCAGCGCCTCCGGCTGCAATTGGCTCTACCGCAGCTTCGCCTTCAGCGAAGCATCGGGGAAGCAGGTGGCGGCAAGGCCGCTCTTTGCCTGCCAGTCGCCGAGCGAACGGCGCGTCTTGTAGCCGGGGAGACCATCGACCTTGCCGACGTCGTAGCCCTTGGCAACCAGCGCCTTCTGCATCTTCAGAACGTCCGAGCGCAGCATGTTGCCGACGTCGCCCCACGTGCCGCGGAACGCGCCGCCGCCTGTCGCAATGCGGTCGGCGAGGTTGCCGATGAAGAGCGCGTAGAGGTCGGAGTTGTTGTATTCCTTGAGCACGTAGAAATTCGGCGTGACGATAAACTCCGGCCCATGGCGACCAGCGGGCACCAGCATCATCGAAGATGCGGACAATTCGTGCGACGGAAAGGCGTTGCCGGAAATCCTGACGATCCCCTTGTTCGCCCAACTCGACAGGGGCTGGGCGAGGTCCGGCCCTTCCTGCGCACAGGAGACGGCTTCGGGAATCGATACTTCGAAGCCCCAGTCACGCTCGCGCTGCCAGCCCTTCTTGACCAGATAATTGGCGATCGACGCCAGGCTGTCTGGCACCGAATTCCAGATGTCGCGGCGGCCGTCGCCATCGAAATCGACGGCATATTGCAGGAAGCTCGACGGCATGAACTGCGGCTGACCCATAGCGCCGGCCCAGGAGCCGCGCATCGCCGCCTCGTCGACATCGCCGCTGTCGAGAATGTGCAGTGCCGCGATCAGCTCGCGGCGAAACAGGTCTGGCCGCGTCGACATAAACGCCTTGGTCGCGAGCACATCGACCACCGGATAGGGGATCTTGGCGCGGCCGAAGCCGGATTCGCGGCCCCAGATGGCAACGATCACCGAGCCCGGCACGCCATAGGTGCGCTCGATCTTCTTCAGGGTCGACGCATGGGTGGAAGCCAGGCTGCGGCCGGTGGCGGCGAGCCCCTGCAGACGCTTTTCCGAGAAGTAGTTTCCGGGCGAGGAAAACTCCGCCTGGCTCTGCTTCTGTTCCTTCGGCTTCGGGAAGCCGGGCGGCGCCAGATCCGGCAGGTCCCAGTTGAGCTTCACGTCGGAAAAGGCCGCCTTGAAGGATCCGGCGGAAATGCCGGCCTTCTTCGCCTCCGGCCAGAGATCATTCTGCAGCCAGGTACGAAACTGCGCCTCGACGTCGGCTTTGGTCGAGGCTTGCGCGAGCCCCAGCCAGCCACAGAGCAGCAAGGTCGTCAGTGAAAGAAGTCTCAGCATAAGGCTTCCCCATCGGTTGGATTGCAGCGTCCGAAATGACGCTCAGATCGACGTGCGGGCGCGAAGGGCAGCCGCCAAGGTGCCTTCGTCGAGGTAGTCGAGCTCGCCGCCGACCGGCACGCCATGGGCAAGCCGGGTGATCTTCACCTCCATGCCTTCGAGCTGGTCGGTGATGTAGTGCGCCGTCGTCTGGCCCTCGACGGTGGCATTGACGGCGATGATCAGCTCGCGGACGCCGCCATTGGCGACGCGCTGGACGAGACCCTTGATGTTGAGATCGTCGGGGCCGACGCCGTCGAGCGGCGAGAGCGTGCCGCCGAGCACATGATAGGCGGCGTTCATAGCGCCGGCGCGTTCCAGTGCCCAGAGATCGGACACGTCCTCGACAACGATGAGCACGGAGTGGTCGCGACGCTCGTCCGAACAAACGGTGCAGGGATCGATCGTATCGACATTGCCGCAGCAGGAACAGATGCGGACCTTGCGGTGCGCTTCGCCCATCGCGTCGGCGAGCGGACCCAGCAACTGGTCCTTCTTCTTGACGAGATGCAGGGCGGCGCGGCGCGCCGAACGCGGTCCGAGCCCCGGCACTTTCGCCAGGAGCTGGATGAGTTTTTCGATTTCAGGGCCGGTGACTCGTTTTGCCATGCGGCGCTTTTAGCCCATATCGCGCCGAAACGGAATCGCCTTCGAAACGCCCGCACGCGAAGCGGCGGGTGTCGACGCGGTACCCGGCGGCTACCACCGCCGGCGCGCAAATGCTGCGGGCGGCAGACCGCCCTGCTTCCCGAACCTACTGCCCGGAGACGATCAGAAGGGCAGCTTCATGCCGGGCGGGATCGGCAGGCCGGCAGTCAGTTCGCGGGTCTTTTCCGCCTGCACAGCTTCGGCCTTGTCCTTGGCGTCCTTGTGGGCGGCGACGATCAGGTCTTCGAGGATCTCGACGTCGTCTTCCTTGAACAGCGAGGGATCGATCTTCAGGCTCTTGAGGGTGCCCTTGCCGTCGAGGCGAACGGTGACGAGGCCACCGCCGGAGGTGCCGTCGACTTCGAGCGCGGCGATTTCCGCCTGCATCTTTTCCATCTTGGCCTGCATTTCCTTGACCTTGCCCATCATCCCCATGATGTCGCGCATCGTCGTCTCCTGTCTTTCTGTTTCTGCTCGCAGACGGGACTATTCGATGTCGTCGCCAGGGACGATATCGCCGTCGGCGGATTCGGCTGTGGCCGGAGCCTGGCTCTCGGCCTCTTCTTCAACGGCGCGAATGCGCACGTCGGTGATCTTGGCGCCCGGGAACCGGGCGAGAATGGCGGCGACATCGGGGTCCTGGCGCGCGTCGTTGACGCGCTGCTCCTGCGCCCGCTGTTCCGCCTCGATCAGCGTCGGCTCACCGGCCTCGCGGCTGTAGCTGACGATCCAGTGGATGCCGGTCCATTCCTTGAGCTTGACGGCCACTTCGCCAAGCAGCGTCTTCGGCGCGTCATCCGAGACGTTGACGTCGAGACGTCCGGGCTCGATCCGCACGAGCCGCAGAAAGCCGCGCACCAGCGTCTTCAGCTTGATGTCGCGGTTCTTGGCGCAGAGATCGGCGATGTCGGCGATCGAATTGACCGGCACCGACGGCTGCGGCTTGGCCGCAGGCGCCGCCACCGGGCGTTCTTCGATGCGGCCAACGGCAACCGCCTGGGGCGCCACGTCCGGGACGGCGCGCAGCATGGTCGCACCATTGCTCGTCGGGCGCTGCACCGGCATCGGCTGCGATGCCTGCGCCGACACGGACACGGAAGCCTGGGCCTGTGCGCCGCCGCCGTTGCCACCTGAAGGGCCAGGGCGAGCGCCGCCGCCTTCATTGCCGGAAAGTTCCAGCAAGCGCCGCGCGGCCTCTTCAGGCGCCGGCAGATGTGCCGCATGCGCCAGGCGGATCAGCACCATTTCGGCGGCACCCGCCGGGCGCGACGAGCTTTCGGCTTCCGGAATGCCCTTCAGGAGCATCTGCCAGATGCGCGAGAGCGCCGTAACCGCGACGCTCTCGGCAAAGACGGCGCCGCGGGTGCGCTCGATCTCGCTCAAGGACTGGTCGTTGACCGCCTCCGGTACGTATTTCATCCGGGTGACGAGATGGGTGAAATCGGCAAGGTCGGTCAATACGACCGTCGGATTGGCGCCGGCCTCGTATTGTGCGGTGAATTCCTTGAGGGCCGCGGCGACATCGCCTTTGACGACGTGCTCGAAGAGGTCGACGATGCGGGCTCGGTCGGCAAGGCCGAGCATCGAACGCACGGTTTCGACTTCCACAGCGCCGCCGCCATGGGCAATCGCCTGGTCGAGCAGCGACAGACCGTCGCGCGCCGAGCCTTCGGCAGCGCGGGCCACCATCGCAAGCGCTTCCGGATCGAAGGATACGCCTTCCTTGCCGAGGATCGTCGAAAACAGGCCGACGAGATCGGACGCGCTGATGCGGCGCAGGTCGAAGCGCTGGCAGCGCGACAGAACCGTGATCGGCACTTTGCGGATTTCGGTGGTCGCGAAGATGAATTTCACATGCTCTGGCGGCTCTTCGAGCGTCTTCAGCAGGCCGTTGAAGGCCTGGGTCGAGAGCATGTGCACTTCGTCGATGATGTAGACTTTGTAGCGGGCCGAAACCGGGCGGTAGCGCACCTGTTCGATGATCTCGCGGATATCGTCGATGCCGGTGTGTGACGCCGCGTCCATTTCGATGACGTCGACGTGACGCCCATCCATGATCGCCTGGCAATGTTCGCCGGGAACGCGCAGGTCGATGGTCGGCCGATCGATATCCGGTGTCTTATAGTTCAGCGCGCGGGCGAGAATGCGGGCGGTGGTGGTCTTGCCGACCCCGCGCACCCCGGTCAGCATGTAGGCTTGGGCGATGCGGCCGGTTTCGAACGCGTTGGTGAGCGTGCGCACCATCGGTTCCTGGCCGACCATCAGGTCGGAGAAATCCTTGGGGCGATACTTGCGCGCCAGAACACGGTAGGCGGCTGGTTTCTCAACGGATGAAATGGACGTATCGTCGCTCATCGACCCTGCCGCTGTTCGAACTCTTGTCCCGACAGGACGGAGAAGGTGGGAGGCTGGCACGATGACCCGTGCCGGAGCTCGTTGGGGCTGCTTCCTTCCGGACCTGACCCGGTTGGCGAGTGGCTCGTCCACCACCAACCTCCCGGCTTCCATATCGGCAATATCGAAAGCAAATGCAAGCCAAGCCGTCAAAAAACTGATATCGATATGCAAAACAAGGCGAATCCGTCATTCTCAATAGCCGAGGAGACCCAGTTGACGACCTTCACCCTCGACGAGCGGCTCGAGCGCGACGGCATTCCGATCGCCTCGATCGGGCTTTGCCAGATGCGGCTGATGAACGACCGCCGCTGGCCCTGGCTCGTGCTCATTCCTCAGCGTGAAGGCATTTCTGAGATCTTCGACCTCACCCCGCTCGACCAGACGATGCTGACCTTCGAGACGACCATGGCAGCGACGGCGCTGAAGAAGGTCACGGGCGCCGAGAAAATCAATATCGGCGCATTGGGTAACATCGTCCGGCAGCTTCACGTGCATATCATCGCCCGCAGCGACGGCGACCCGAACTGGCCGGGGCCGGTCTGGGGCTTCGGCAAGGCGGAGCCGTGGGACGAAAAAGAACATCAGGCCTTCGCAGCCCGCATTCTGGAAAACCTCTGAACATGACGAAATCGATCTTTGACCTTCGCAGCCCGCATCCAGAGCCAAGCACCCTCGTCGCCTTCTCAGAGAATCATCTGGATCGCCAGTCGGAGCACCGGGCCGACGATTGCGTCCAGGTGGCACTGAAGCACCCGGGTGCGCATTTCCTGGCCTTCTCCGGACCGAAGCTGATCGTCAAGCATGACGAGAAGATCATCGACCCACTGTTTGCGCCTTATGAGCTTGAAGGTCTCGAACCCGTTCTCGACGAGACGATCCTGCTCGGCTACCTCGCCAACGGCGAGCCCCGGCTGGCCGTGCCGACGGGCCTGACGGACGAGACGATCACCGAGCCCTTCAAGATCGCCGACGGCCGCACCCTCTATCGCCAGCAGATGCTGCCGGAGGAACTGCTCGGCCAGTTCGCGCAAGGCTCGAGCTTGATTACCTGGAATGCCAACAACCGCTTCTGCGGTCGCTGCGCAGGCCCGATGGAAGGCAAGGCCGGCGGCTATCGCCGGGTCTGCACCGCCTGCGGCCATATGGTCTTCCCGCGCACCGACCCTGTCGTCATCATGATGACGATCGACCTTGAGCGCGATCTTTGCCTGCTCGGCCGCAGCCCGCATTTCGCGCCGGGCATGTATTCTTGCCTTGCCGGCTTCGTCGAGCCGGGAGAGACGATCGAAAACGCCGTGCGGCGGGAAACGCTCGAGGAGTCCGGCATCCATATCGGCCGGGTACGCTACCATGCCTCGCAGCCCTGGCCGATGCCGCACACGCTGATGATCGGCTGCTATGCGGAGGCGAAATCAACCGTCATCAAGCGCGACGAGCACGAGCTGGAAGACGTGCGCTGGTTCACGCGCGATGAAACGATCGCGATGCTCGAAAGGTCGACCGGGGTCGCCGACACCGGCGACGCGCATATTCCGCCGCCGAAGGGCGCGATCGCGCACCAGCTGATGCGTGACTGGCTCGCCTGGGGCGAGCGGACATAAGGCGACGGATACAGGGAGATCGACCGTGTCCCGCTCCGAACGGCTGCTCGACCTTCTGCAGGTGCTCCGGCGCTACCGCCAGCCGGTGAGCGGCCAGCGACTGGCGGAAGAATCCGGCGTCAGCCTCAGAACGCTCTACCGCGATATCGCCAGCCTCCAGGCGCAGGGCGCTGATATCGAGGGCGAGCCGGGGCTCGGCTATGTGCTCAAGCCCGGCTTCATGCTGCCACCGATGATGTTTTCCGCCGAGGAGATCGAAGCCTTGGTGCTCGGCTCGCGCTGGGTCTCCAAGCGTACTGACGATGATCTCGCCGGCGCTGCCGCCAATGCGCTCGCCAAGATTGCCGCGGTGCTGCCCGCCGAACTTCGCGACGAGCTCGACAGTTCGACCCTGCTCGTCGGCCCGAGCCCGCCGGCCACCAACGGCATCGACATCGCCGCGCTTAGGCGCGCAATCCGCAACGAGCGCAAGGTGGAGCTCGACTACGTCGACAATGACGGCAGCGCGACGCAGCGCACCGTCTGGCCCTTTGCCCTCGGCTTCTTTGAGAACGTGCGCATGGTCATGGCCTGGTGCGAGCTGCGCCTGGACTTCCGGCACTTTCGCGCCGACCGCATGCAGAAGATGACGGTGACGGAGGCGCGCTATCCCCGCCGCCGGCAGGTGCTGATGAAGGATTGGCGCGCGAGCCAGAACATGGCGGCATCGAAGCGAGAGACGGTCGGCTCCTGACGGGTGTTGGTGCGCCGATGCTGACAGAAACTGGCAGCGGCCAGCCCTAGCCTGCACCTTCCGCAACAAGGAGGAACAGCATGGCCAAGGCAAATCTCATCGTTCTCTACGTCAAGGACCCGCTCGCAAGCGTGACCTTCTACCGCGCGCTTCTCGCGCAGGAACCAAGCGTCACCTACCAGACCTTCTCGTCCTTCGAGCTGCCCGGCGGCTTCACGCTCGGGCTCTGGGCCGAACATACGGTCGCGCCAGAGCCGGCGGCATCGGGCAGCCGGTCGGAACTGGCCTTCATGGTGGAAGACGAGAGCGCGGTGCGCGCACGTTACGAGGATTGGAAGGGGAAAGGCCTGCCGATTGCGCAGGAATTGACCGAAATGGATTTCGGTCCGACTTTCGTCGCGCTCGATCCGGATGGTCACCGGCTGCGCGTCTGCCTCTACGATTCTTGAGCGAGAGGGTATGCTGCGCGCATCCCGCCAGCCTGAAGCGGCGGGATGCGCGAATGGTACGGAATTAGCGGCCGTAAACGGCGGCCTGGATCTGCGAACGGGACAGACCGATGTCGCTCAGTGCGTGATCGTCGAGAGCATTCAGCTCGCGGATCGCACGGCGGGTCTTCGCATATTCCATGATCTTCTGACGGATCTTCATCTTTAACACTCCTTACTTGACGAGCGTCAAATAGGCATTTGCCTAAAATTTGTGTAGCGCCACGATTGCAAACTAGGCATGCGCCAGACGCGTAGCCGGTTAACGAATTTTTGCCACTTTCACCCCCGTAGGGCGTGGCGAAACCAATGATTCTCTCGGAAAATCACCGCGAACGGTACGCTCAGGACTTAAACGTGATGCTCTGAAAACCTTAGCCAGATGGCAGGATCAGATATGTGCGGCGCGAGAAGACCACAACCGCAGGCTTCATTTTGGTCAGAAATCAGGCGCATTCGCGGCCTTCAGGCGGAGCTGAGGGGCCAAGCAGCGTGCTAACGATAGCGACCGCCTCACCACTTTGGGAGGCGGTCGAGGCCCGCCTGCGCAGGCCTTTCTCAACAGCTTGGCGCCGGAGCGGCCTGTTCAGAGAACGCCGCGCATCGGGTGCGCGTTATAGGTTCCGAGGATGCGGACCTTTTCGGAGAAGAAGCGAAGCTCGTCCATGGCATGGCGCACGCCGACATCATCCGGGTGGCCTTCGATATCCGCATAGAACTGCGTCGCCACGAACCGGCCGCCAAGCTGGTAGCTCTCGAGCTTGGTCATGTTGATGCCGTTGGTGGCGAAACCGCCCATGGCCTTGTAGAGCGCTGCCGGGATGTTGCGGACATTGAAGACGAAGGTGGTGATGATCAGCTCTTCGTCGCTGGTGCGGGCGATGCGCTGCTCTTCCCTGGACAGCACGACGAAACGGGTGACGTTGCTCTCGGTATCCTCGACGTTCTCGGCGATGATTTCGAGGCCATAGAGATCGGCGGCAAGCCGCGGCGCGAGCGCTGCCATCGAGCGGTCGCCCTTTTCGGAGACGAGCTTTGCCGCGCCCGCCGTATCGCCGGCGACGACCGGCTTCCAGCCGTTGGAGCGCACGATCTTGCGGCACTGGCCGAGCGCATGGATGTGGCTGTGCACGGTGCGGATCTCGTCACGCGTGACACCCGGAAGCACCATCAGCTGAAAACGGATCGGCATGAAATATTCGCCGACGATGTGCAGCCGCGATTCCGGCAGGAGGTGATGGATGTCGGCGACCCGGCCGGCGATCGTGTTCTCGATCGGGATCATCGCCAGATCGGCGTCGCCGTTCTCGACCGCGACGAAGGCATCCTCGAAGGTCTGGCAGGGCAGCGGCTCCATCGATGGGAACATGTCGCGGCAGGCCATGTCGGAATTGGCGCCATAGTCGCCCTGGAAGGAAATCCTGTTGGTCTTGGCGGTCACGGTAGCGTCCTTCTCAGGTTCTGATATCAGCGGGTACGGGCAGACAGGATGCGGCGGGCCTTTTCCAGCTCCACCGGCGTGTCCACACCAAGCGGGACCGAATCGACGATCTCGACATCAATGCGCATGCCGGCTTCGAGCGCACGCAGCTGCTCCAGCGATTCGCGGCGTTCGAGCACGGAGGGCTGAAGCGAGACGAAGCGTTCCAGCGCCTGCCGTCGATAGGCATAGAGCCCGATGTGATGATAGAGCGGGCCTTCGCCATGAGGCGCGGTCGCGCGGGTAAAATAGAGCGCACGCAGGCGCGTGTCGGAAAGCGGCGAACCGACGACCTTGACGATGTTCGGGTTGGTCTTCTCGCTCTCCTCGGTGATCGCCACCGTCAGCGTGGCGATATCGGTGGCAGCATTTTCGAGCGGGTTCAGCGCCGCGCGGATCGATGCCGGTTCGACCGTCGGAAGGTCACCCTGGACGTTGATGACGATCTCGGCTTCGCCGTTCGGATCGGCCTTCTGCAGCGCTTCGTAGATCCGGTCGGAGCCGGACTGGTGGTCGATGCGGGTCATTATCGCTTCGAAGCCGGCCTCGCGCACGACGTCAAAGACCTGCTGGTCGTCAACGGCAACGACGACGCGGCCGACGTCCGCTTCCTGCGCTCGGGTCGCGACCTGAACAATCATCGGCAGGCCGCAAATATCGGCGAGCGGCTTTCCGGGTAGGCGTGTCGAGGCCATGCGCGCCGGAATGAGCACGATGACTTTAACTGAATTTTCGCGATTCATGATCTGGCCTTCAAAAACCCCGCCGAAAGTGTCAATAAGTCTCAGTTAGGGGCCGATAATCACTGTTGCAACGCAGAGCCAAAAGACATAGGTTCCGCGCGATTTCAAGATAGGCCGGGTTTTTGTTTGCGCCGGTGGCAAAGGGAGCGTTTGCAGATGAATTCATATGTGAACATGGGCGTGGGCGCCTTTCTGGGAACGGTCTTCGTTCTGATGTCCGTGTCCATTGCATCGGAAGGCATTTTCCATTCCGAAGCTCCCGAGAAGGAAGGCTTTACGATCGTTGCGGAAGAAGGCACGTCTGAAGCAGGTGCCGGTGGTGCCGCGGAAGTCGAAGTCGACATCAAGCCGCTGCTGCTCAAGGCCGACGCTTCTGCCGGTGAAGCCGTGTTCAAGAAATGCGCAAGCTGTCACACCGCCGACAAGGGCGGCGCAAACAAAGTCGGTCCGAACCTCTGGGGCCTCGTCAACCGTCCGATCGCTTCGCATGAGGGCTTCAGCTACTCGGCCGGCATGAAGACGTTTGCCGAAGGCGGCAAGGTCGTCTGGGACTACGACCACCTCAGCTACTTCATCGAAGCACCGAAGAAGCACGTTCCGGGCACCGCCATGGGCTTTGCCGGCGTCAAGAAGCCCGACGAGCGCGCCAACCTGATCGCCTGGCTGCGAGAGCAGGCCGACGCTCCGGCAGCACTGCCGGACGCATCTGCCGGTTCTGCCGAAGCCGCACCGGCTGCCGGCGAAGCGGCACCGGCTGCTGGCGCCGAAGGTGCAAAGCCGGCCGAAGCGCCGGCAACCGAAGCCAAGCCTGCCGAAGGTCAGCCGGCACCGGCTCAATAAGTTCAGCGGTCGGAAACGATCCCATGCAAAAGGCCCGGCTCGCGCCGGGCCTTTTCGTATTCGGGGATAGGCGGAGATGTTGCGCACGGAACGTTCAGGCGGATCCAAGCCTCTGCGGCGAAACAGTTTGCCGGAGAGAGTGGTAATCACATCAGCAGATAGGCCCAGACCGAAACGCTGATGACGCCGAGCGCGGTCGTCAGCGTGATCGTCGAGGACGCCAGCCCATGGCCGACATTGAAATGGTTGGCGATCAGCCAGGCATTGACACCCGTCGGCACGGCCGACGTCAGCACCAGCGCCGTCGTCCAGTTGTCGTTGAGGCCGAGCAAGTGGCAGCTCGCATAGACGACCGCGGGCATGACGGCGAGCTTCAAGACGCTCGTCATCGAAGCGAGCCCGAGATTGCCGGCAAGGCCGTATTTATCCAGCGCCATGCCGATCGAGATCAGCGCTGCGGGTGCCGCCATCGACGCCAGTTGATCGACGACGGTCTTGACCGGACCGCCAAGCGGCTGGCCGATAAGGTGGAAGGCGGCGCCGCAGGCAAGGCCGATCACCAGCGGGTTGCGCACCAGATTGCGGGCGACACCGGCCAAGAGCTGCAGCGGGCTTTGCCCCGGCTTGCCGCCGGCGCGCCGCTCCGCACGCTCCATCAAGAGCGTGCCCGCTATCATCATGACTGGCAGATGCACCGAAAGCAGGATCGAGATCGCAACGATGCCCTCCTCGCCGACGATTCGCGACACCAGCGGCAGGCCGATGAAGACCGTGTTGGCGAAGGCGGAGGAGACGCCAGCGAGAACGCCCATGCGCGCATCCCGCCCGAAGACGAGCGTCGCCGCCACGTGTCCCAACGTCCAGGTCACCGCGACGCCCGAGAAATAGGCGACCCAGAGCGGCCAGGGCGAACCGTCCTTGAAATCCGCTTCCGCAATCGTGCGAAACAGCAGGATGGGCACGGCGACGCGAAAGACAAAATCGCCCAAGGCTTCGCCGACGGCCGGTTTCAGGTAACCCAGGCGCACCAGCAACCAGCCGGCAAGGATCAGGATGAAGATGGGCAGGACGTTCTGGAAGATGTCGGACATGCGCGGGCCCTGGATCGCGATGACCTTGGAGCGGATCGATCCAAGTTCTTCGGGGTCTGTTCTCATGAGGTAGAGCGGGAGACGGGCGGAAGACCGCAGATGCTTTCCTCTTTCCGCTCCTGGAATGGTCCTGCCAGCAATAACGTTGTTCGCACCCGCGCCGCAAGCGCGCGAGCAGCGGGCACAGGGAGGGGAACATTCCCCGGCCGCAGGCGTTCCGAAACAGCATGAGGAACGAGCCATGCCGACAGAGAAGTCCATTTACGCGCACAAAGACGACGATCCGCATCTCATCGACGATGCGCTCGCCGACAAGGTGCTGCGCTACATCCAGTATGCGGCGATGATCGATACGCGCGAGATCTCGGTGATGGCGCTCGGCGGGATCGTGGTGCTTTCCGGTCATGTGGCGCAGGCATCCGATATCGCCTGCGCCGGCGATGCCGCAGCATCGGTGATCGGCGTCACCAGCGTCGAGAACCGGCTGGCGGTGATGCCGGGCGCGGCCGAGGCTGATAGCTGAGCCAGGAGTTGCCGTCCGGAAATCCCGATGATAGGACATGCCGGCATGAGATTTCGGCTGGCTTGGCGGTATCGCTGGAGAGCCGCCATAGGAGCCGCAGATGAGGACCGACCCGTCAGCAACCAGGTAAGCCGCAACAACGGTTGAATAAGTTGTTGCGGCGTCTGTCGGCTCACATTCAGAAGATTTGATGAAGTGGCAGATCGCCGCCGAATGGTTTTCATTTGCGCGGATGTTTCATCATGCCCGATCGTAATTCCCTCACCTGGTCCTATTCGCTGCCGGCAGCCCTTTTGCTGATGGCGCCCTTCGATATCCTGGCGTCGCTCGCCATGGACATTTACCTGCCCGTCGTGCCCGACATGCCGGCGATCCTCGGCACGTCGCCCGCAGTCGTCCAGCTCACGCTCAGCCTCTACATGCTGCTTTTGGGGCTGGGTCAGCTGCTGTTCGGCCCGCTGTCCGACCGCGTCGGCCGCCGTCCCGTTCTTCTCGGTGGCGCGACGCTGTTTGCGCTGGCCTCGCTGGGACTGGCCGCAACCACCTCGGCACCGGTCTTCGTCGCCTTGCGGCTTGTCCAGGCGGCCGGCGCCTCGGCCGCACTGGTCGCGACCTTCGCGACCGTGCGCGACGTTTATGGCGCACGTCCGGAGGGTGTGACCATCTATGGCCTCTTCAGCGCCATGCTCTCCTTCGTGCCGGCGCTCGGGCCGATCGCCGGCGCGCTGATATCAGGCGCTTTCGGATGGCGGGCGATCTTCCTGACGCTTGCCATGCTTGGCCTTGCAGCACTCGGCCAGGCCTTGCCGCAGTGGTCGGAAACCCGGCCCGACGCCGCAGCACCGTCAAAGCCGAGCTTCAGACCCATGCTCGCAAGTAGCGCCTTCTGGACCTATACGCTTGGCTTCAGCACAGCGATGGGCGCGTTTTTCGTGTTCTTCTCCACGGCGCCACGCCTGCTTATCGATCGCGCCGGCTATTCGCAGCTGGGCTTCAGCCTGGCATTCGCCACCGCCGCCGTCGTGATGATCATCGCCACGCGCTTCGCCAGGGGCTTCGTCACCCGCTACGGGACCTCCGGTTGCCTGGCCCGCGGCATGGCCTTGATCATCCTCGGCGGGCTGCTGCTTGGCGCGGGCGAAGCCTCGGCGGTGCCGTCGTTCCAGAGCTTCGTGCTGCCAATGTGGGTGATCGCCTTCGGCATCGTCATGAGCGCCTCGGTCACCGCCAACGGAGCGCTCAAGGCCTTCGATGCCATCGCCGGGACGGCGGTCGCGCTCTACTTCTCGATCCAGAGCCTGATCGTCAGCCTTATTGGCACCGGCGCCGTTCTCCTGCTTGGCGGTGATACGGCCTGGCCGCTCGTCGGCTATTGCCTCGGCATGGCGACGATCACGCTGCTGGCGCTGGCGTCTCTCAACCGGCGCGAAAATCGATAGCCTTGCCCCTCCCGGAGCGGTCGCCTGCTCCGGGAGGTCTTCGACAGGAAAGGCGGCAGCATGCCCCTTGACCTCGCCCCTGGGGCTGGCCCCAGACTACCTTCATGACCGATTCCTACTTCCTCGCAGGCCGCTTCGGCGCCGCCACACGATTGTCGCCGAAAGCACTCAGGCTCTATGCCGAGCAGGGCCTGCTGGTGCCTGCCCGTGTCGATCCCGCGACCGGTTACCGCTATTACGCCGCCACGCAGGCAAGCCGCGCCAGGCTGATTGCCCGGCTGCGGCAGCTGGGCCTGCCGATCGCCCGGATCGCACGGCTGATAGATCTTCAGCCCGACGTTCGCCTCACGGAGCTGCGCGCCTGGCTGGAGGTGCAGAGCAAACGACTCGAGGATCAGCGCGAGCTGGTGGAGGCAATCATCCGGCAATCGAGCGGCGGCGACGATCCGCTGGTCAGGGCCGTTGCCGTGCGCGACGTCGCGCCTTCGAAAATCGTCTATCGCCAGCACCATGTGACGGTGGATGCGCTCGAGGCCTTCACCGAAAGCGCCGAAGCGGAGATCCGCGGCTATCTTGCGCAATCGGGCAAGAGCGACGATGGGCAGATGACGCTGCATTTCCACGAGCCGGTCAATCACGACGGCAAGGGTCTCGTCGAGGTGGCGATCGGCTATGACGGCAGCCTCGAACCCACTGGTGATCTGCGCATCCGCCTTCAGCCGGCGGGACGCGAAGCGTTCCTGGCCGTGGCCGAACCGTTCGAAACCTTTCCGGCCGTGCTCCGCGTCTATGACGCGATCGAAGCCTGGTTCGAGCAAAGCGACGATCTCAGCTGCTTCGGCAGCCCTTACGAAATCTATCCCGGCAGCGGCGGTACCCGCTTCGATGTCGCCTACCCCATCGTGCGCTAACCCAATCCCCGCACGCTCCAATCACTCAAGGACCAACCGATGCAGCACTTTTCCTATGTGGGCTCCGGCCCCTATTGCTACGCCAACTCATTTGCAATGATGTTCGGCGAAGCCGCGCCCTCGACCTCGACCATTGAGCTTGCCACCGGTAGCCCCTTCGGCATGCAGATCGTCGGCGGTACCCTGCCGTTCTTCGACCCCTACGGCTGGGATCCGGAGGCCGGGTTCGACGGCGCGCTGAAGGCGCTCGGCTGGACGTCGCAGGTCAGCAGCGGCGGCGAGCCCGAGGACGCGCTTTCCCGCCTGCGCTCGGCACTGAAGGATGGTCCCGTCTGGGTCGGCCCGGTGGAGATGGGGCATCTGAGGCACCAGCCCGGCATGACGGGACCGATCGAGGCCGATCACTACGTCGTGGTCCTCGCGATCGACGAGACGCGCGTGCTGATGCACGACCCGCAAGGATATCCCTACGCCTCCCTGCCGCTCCACGATTTCATGACGGCCTGGGGCGCCGAGACGCTGAGCTACGGCGACCCCTACACCATGCGATGGGGATTCTCTCGTGTCGCCGACGTGAGCGAGGTCGAGGCAATCCGCGCCTCGGTGCCGGCCGCGATCCACTGGCTCTCGATGACCACGGACCGGCTGGTGCCGACGGGCAGCCTTGGCAATGCCGACGCAGCCGAAGCGCTCGCCGCTCTGATCGAAGACCATTGCGACAAGAACCTGCGGGCTCACCTCGTGCACTTCGCCGTTCGTGTCGGTGCCCGCCGCGCCGGCGATGCGGCGTCCTGCCTGGCGCGGGCAGGCCTTGCCAAATCCGCCGCCATCGCCGGCGAACAGGCACGGCTGATCGGCGCGCTGCAGTATCCGCTGGTCCTGCGCAGGGATGCCGAGGCGGCCGCAAGCCTACGCCTTCTGGCGCCGACCTACGACCGGCTGTTCACCACCCTGCAAGCCGGGGAGTGATCCCAAAAGCCGCGCAATTCCGGACGGAAAACCGCTTCGCACTTTTCCTGGGAATCCCTCGCTTGGCTGGCGCAATTCCGGACGGAAAACCGCTTCGCACTTTTCCTGGAATTGCTCTTAGGCAATGAGCTCCGAGAAGCTTTTCGGTCGCGCCGACTTTGCGTCGCGTACCGTCGCGTAGTGGAGCCCAACGACGCCGTTGTCGTAGTGCTCGCTGCCGATCAGCTGCAGCTCGTTCTTGTCGCGAAGCCGGGCGAACCATGGTTCGCCCGGCGATACGACCGGGTAGACGAAGAAGTGGTAGCGATCGACGAGGCCGAGGCCGATCACCGTCTGCGCCAGGCTCGCGCCGCCGGACAGATGGATATCCCGGCCGGGCTCAGCCTTCAGGTCGGTCAGGTAGCGCGAGAGCGCCGCATCATCAGGAACCACCGCCCGCTCGGCATTGTGCCAGCGGCTGATCGCCTGATCTTCGGTGCGGGAGAACACGATCTTGCGATAGTCGTGCATACGCCCTGCCATCACCCGATTGGTCTCGCCGCCCGCCTCGTCCTTCAGCGCGCCCGGCCAGTAGCCGACCATCTCCTCATAGGTGGTGCGGCCGACCAGAACCGTGTCGTAGCCGGCGTAGAGACGGTCGATCGCCCGGTATTGTTCGTCGACCACCGTCCCCATCCAGGCAAGCGGATCGTCGAGGCGGCCATTCAGTGTCGTCATCATCTGCAGCACGATATTGCGCATGGGATCGTCTCCTCAGTGAGTTTGCTCGACGAACCGGGCCAGTTGCCCGGCAACCGTTCCCCAGCCGTCGTGAAAACCCATCTCCTCGTGCATCTTCCGGCCCGCGCCGCTCCGATGCATTACATGGGCAGCGTATTCGGTGCCGGCTGGATGGTCGCTGAGGGTGATGATCGCCGTCATGAAGGCGTTTTCCGCCGGCCGCCAACCGGCAACGAGCGTGTCGGTGAAGACGATGCGCGAGAGTTCGTCGACCGCGAGGAAACAGGCGTCGATATGCGGCAGGAATGCGCCGCCGCCTTCGCTGATCCGCGTCACGAAACTGCCGCCGGGCCTGAGATCCATGTCGATCACCTTGCATCTTGCCGGCTCAGGAACCCACCATTGCTCAAGCCGAGAGGGATCGCTCCAGGCGCGCCAGACCGTCGCGCGCGGCGCCTTGATGATGCGCGCCATCGTCAGGTCGAGTTCAGGATCGGGAGAGCGGATCATGGTCATTCCTCCTCGTGTTCAGTGACGAATTTTTCCAGCCGGTCGGCGCGGCCTTCCCAGAGCGCGCGCTGCGCCGAAAGCCAGCTCTCTACCGCGGCGAACTGCGCCTTCTCGATGGCGCAGGTGCGGACCCTGCCCTCCTTGTGCGTGCGGATGAGCCCGCTGCCTTCAAGGTAGTGGATGTGCTTCATGAAGGACGGCAGGGCCATGTCGAAGGGTCTGGCGAGATCGCTGATGCTCGCCGGACCGCCGCCGAGCCGCGCAAGCACCGCACGGCGGGTGGGATCGGCGAGCGCCTGAAAGATCACGTCCAATCGGTCTGAATACTGTTCCATAAGGCTAAGTATCACACGTCAATACTTAGTGCAAGAGCTAACTATTCGTCGCCCGACCGCCGCCAGCGCCAGCCAATTTGTCACATGGCCGTTTTCTTGACCTCAAGCCTGGTTGAGCTTCTACAAACCCCGTCGGTTCAATCGGAAATGGGGGCCGACGTGGCATTGGAAAACCAGATAAGGACTGACAATCCCGGGACTGGAACGGCATCTGCGGGCATCGCCGAGCCCGGCGGCGGCGCAGCATCGAGCGCCGCCTGCTGGCTCGCTGGCCTGGCCGCCATCGCACAGACAACGGCGATCGCGAGCGCGCGCAGGGTCGCCTTTCTCACCGCAAGGCAGGGATGATCCATGTCAGGCCCTATCGCAAGCATTCTCGATTCGCGCGCCTTCGGCATTCTCGCCCGCGTGCTGCTAACGCTCGTCTTCTGGTCGAGCGGCCTTGCCAAGCTCTTCGACTTCAACGCCAACGTCGCGATCATGGAAGGCTTCGGCCTGACGCCGGGATGGCTGTTCAATTCGATGACGTTAATCCTGCAGATCGGCGCCTCTCTGCTGATCATCCTCAACCGTTGGGTCTGGCTTGCCGCCGGGGCGCTCGCCGTCTTCACGGTGCTGACGATCCCGATCGCCCATCCTTTCTGGCTGAAGGAAGGCGAAGAGGCCTTCCGCGACATGACCGTGGCGCTGGAGCACGTCTCGGTGATCGGCGGCCTGGCGCTGGTATCGATCCTGTCGCGCAGGCGTTGAACGTCGACAACCGGCGGCTCGGCAGGACCACTCAGCCCTCGCGGCAGCGCGTGTCTGGAACGCATCGAGACCAGGGCAGCGCGGCTGCTCTGGTCTAACACCTCAGCGCTTCCGGGCGACGATGTAGGGGCGGTTGTCGTTGCTCGCCGATGCGTGATTTTCCGCCGACAGAAGCTCGAAGCCGGCGGCGACGATGTCCCGGCTGAGCTCTGCTGCGCTGAAAGTTGCCGCATAGGGCGCCAGTCCGACGGCCCGCATCGCCGGCAACAGCAGGAGCCGGACGAGCGGGTTCATGTCGCCGACGCAGGGCGTCTTGGAGATGAACACTCCCCTGGAGGCAAGCAGGGTATGGATGTTGTCGAGCGTGGCGGGCAGATCGCGCACGAGATGCAGGTAGTTGAAGCCCAGCACCGCATCGAACTGCCCACGTTCGGCCGCAAGCGTTTCGGCCGTCGCGCTGCGAAAGGCGAGGTTCGGAACCAGGTCGACGGCGTACCTCTCCCGGGCAATGGCGATCATCTCGGTCGAAAAATCGGTTGCAAGGTAGTCGCGCACATCGCCCGCCAGCCGAAACGCCGTCGTTCCCGTGCCGCAACCGAGTTCGAGCACGCGGTCATCGGGCAGAAGCAAGGCGCGGGTGCGGTCGAGCGTGTGTTCATAGGCGGCCGGGTCCGCGATCGTTCCCTTGGCGTATCGCCGCGACGTCCGGTCCCAGAAGCGCGCGTCGCTCGCCAAACTCATGCTGCCTCTCCCCAGAACGCAACCGGTCCCCCGCGATGCTCGGAGCCGGTGCCACACCGGCCAGGGAAACCTGCCGAAACCCAACGGCTGCCGATACCAGCGAAAGTCCAAGAATAGCGCAGAACCGTCAACATTTGACGGAGAACGGACCCTCAATTGGCAAAGAGCCGCTCTCTCGCAGTTCAAGCCAGGCGAACCCAATCAACGGTTTCAAGCACATAGGGGGCGAAGAGAAAATCGCGGATCGCGGCGATCTCGTCCCCACGCCAATCGAGAACGACGAAATGCGCCGGTTTTTCCATGGGGCCGGCACTGTCGAAAACCAGCATGGCCGGCCGCCCTTCGATTGCGCCGAGCGCGAAACGCCACTTTGTCTCCTGCGCATAGCGGGTGAAATAGCGGCTGATGCCCTCGCGACCCTCCAGCTTCAGCCTGTTGACCAGCTCAAGTTTTACATCGTCGGCCAGCATGGCGCGGATGGCATCGAAGTCGCCGCCCTGAAAGAAGCGCACGAAACTTGCCAGTTTGTGCCGGTTCGCGTCGGACATCAGCGGCAGACGCATATCCTCCGGGCGTTCGGTCAGGAGCCTGAGCGCCACCCTGGCGCGCTGCAGCGCCGATTTGGCCGCCGCCGGCGTACACTCGGCGATAGCGGCGATTTCCTCGATCGAATGGCCGAGCACATCCTTCAGGATCACCGCACAGCGCTGAAGTTCCGGCAGTTGCAGGAAAGTTTGAAAGCCGATCGCGACGATGTCCGCCTCGGGCAGCGGCGCATCTTCCATGTCATCGAGCAGCGGGACGATCTTGTGCCTGGACCGCCGGCGCACAAAATCCAGACTGGTGTTGTGGGCGATGCGCAGCAGCCAGCCTTCGAGATTGTCCACCACCACGCCATCCGCCCGCGCCTGCACGGCCTTGATCAGCGTGTCCTGCAGCACGTCCTCACCATCCACGGCCGAGCCGGTCATGCGCGCGCAATAGCGGTGCAGCCGCGGCCGGAGTTCCCTCAAGCGATCCTCGAAGTCTTCCGTATTCATGATATCGAGTTCCATGGGGATATCTCCAGGGGCCGGTTCGGACGATAGCGTGGACTGAAGAAAATGTCCGCTGCCTGACCGATCGAAACCGGCTCCGGCAACGGACGGCCGTTCGACATCAGCTGTGATCGCTGAGGACCACCTCACCGATGACCGATTCGAGGCTCGCCAGTTCGAGGATCTGTGGGAAATAGGCCTTCATCCTGACATCGGCGCGCATCGCCTCGACGGCCGCGGGCGTCTCCCATTCCGAATAGATGATGACGCTGGTGCCATCCCTGGCAGCAATCAGCCGGCTCGTCCGCCAGCCGCCGAGCGTGCGGATGACGGTGTCGATGTTGCGCTTCAACAGCGCGATCAACTGCTCCTGCTTGCCGGGTTCGACCTTCAGAACGTTGACGAGAGTGACGGGTGCAGTGGTCATGGTGCTTCTCCTTCGTTGCGGATGCACCAAAGACGAAGCGGAGAGGCGAAACGGATCGCGCGGGCGACGATTTTTTAGCGCCAGGCGATTCGGACGTCGGGGATACTCCCTTGGCAGGGGGGCGCCTTCGAGGGGCTCGGCAGCGGACCATCCGTTATCGGCCGGTAGCCCGCCGAACAGTGACAGACCGTTAGAGGGCAAAGCCGCTGGAGGCCGCCGGCTCGCCGTCGTCGCGAACCTTCAGGATGGTGTCGATCAGGCCCCATTCCAATGCTTCTTCTGCGGTCATGAAACGGTCCCGGTCCATAGCGCGTTCGAACTCCTCGTAGGTCCGTCCGCAATGTTCCGCATAGAGGCGCGTCATGCGCTGCTTGGTGCGAAGGATCTCCTCGGCATGGATCTGCATGTCGGACGCCTGGCCCTGAAAACCGCCCGATGGCTGGTGCACGAGGATGCTGGCATTGGGCAAGGCGGCCCGTTGGCCCGGCGTGCCGGCCATCAGCAGAAACGAACCCATCGACCGTGCGGTCCCCATGCACAGTGTATGCACCGGTGCCCGGATGTAGCGCATGGTGTCGTACATGGCGAAACCGCTGGTCACCACGCCACCCGGCGAATTGATATAGAGATGGATGGGCTTCTTCGGGTTTTCCGCTTCGAGAAGAAGCATCTGGGCGCAGACCAGCGCAGAGACCGTGTCGTTCACCTCACCGTTGAGAAAGATGATTCGCTCGCGCAGCAGGCGGGAATAGATGTCGAACGACCGCTCTCCACCGTTCGACTGCTCGACGACCATAGGGACGAGTTGCATCGCTTCGCGCATCGGCGAACTCCATTTATCCAGAGATTGAGGGGAAGCTCGCCGGTCTAGGCGGCGAGCATGAGAGTATCGTTGCTGTTCGCGGCCGTCCTGGTCACGCGACCGCCGCGAACATTCGGCAGTTCGTGGACGATCCGCAGCCGGGTGCCGCCCGAACCAATCGGGGCGATCCGGAATGTGACCGTACTTTCGAGAAACGGAGCTTCGGTTTCGCGCAGCCTGTAGCAGACCTCTTCTCCAGGCACGACGACGGCGCCATCGGGGTCGGCCAATGCCTCTTTCGGTAGCCAGTTCTCGCGAAACGCCGGGATGCTGATTGCGCGCCAGACCTTCTGCGGCGCCTCGTCGAGTTCGTATTCCAGCTCAAGGCTGTTATCGTCCGGGGCGCTGATTTCGCGGTTCATTGGTCCATATCCTTCAGCAAGATCTTCAGAGCTTCGATGCGTGCCGGCCAGTAGGCACGGTATTTCGCGAGCCACTGCGCAATTTGGGCCAGCCCGTCCGGGTCGACTTCGTAGTTTACGAACCGACCTTGCCGCTGCTCCTTCACCAACCCGGCACTCCGCAACACCGAAATGTGCTGGGACATGGCCGGCTGGCTTATGTCCATACCTTCCCGCAAAGCGCTGGCATTCATGCTTCCATCAGCAAGCTTCTCGAAGATGGCGCGGCGCGTGGGGTCAGCCAGGGCTCGGAATATCTCGTTCTCGATCATGCCAAACACATAAGCACGGACTTATCTCAATAACAAGTGCGCTGTTCAGCAGGAGGAGGAAGGGACGCGACTTTGCGCACCAAACGACTTTGTCACGGCGCTTCAGATCAATACCCGCCAGTAGACAGGACAAGGGTAGCGCTTAATGCGCATTGGTAATGGAAGTAGAACAAGGGGGAAATGGCGGACAGAGAGGGATTCGAACCCTCGATACGCTTTCACGTATACACGCGTTCCAGGCGTGCGCCTTCAACCACTCGGCCACCTGTCCATCCGTCAGCAGCCGATGGTCAATCCGGCTGGATGGGAAGGGCGGGGCCCTTCGGCGTCAGCCGGCTGATAACCGGCGGACGCGCGTCTATATACCGATGATTTGCCCGGGATCAACTGCTTTCTGACAGATTATTGACATCTTGTGACGCGGGCGGGTTCCCGGTTCCCATTGTGCACTCCGGGCAAGGGGCTTATCTCTTGCGTCAGGGCGTGTCCGATGCGTCCGGCCCGTCTCGGCCACATCCTCCGGCATGCCAGATTGCCGCATATTTTCATTGTCGGGCCTTGTCCGAGGCACGGGCGATCGGAGAAGATGCGGCAGGGCGACGCGCCGAGCCGATGACCGGCGCCAGCCAGCGAATTGAAGGGAATGCCGTCCGATGCGATTTCTATTGAGGCTGGCGAGCGCCGTCGCGTTGTTTGCCGCCGTGCTTGCCGGTGCCGTCGACGCGATCCAGTCGGTCGCAGCATCGGAACTGGTCATGACGTCGCTCGGCGACGACCTGGAAGCGCTTGGCGCCGACACGGCAAGCTGGGTCCAGTTTGCGCAACGTTCCGATACCGCACCGACGATCTGGCACGGGATGCTGCATTGGCTGCTGCAGCAGCCGGCCTTTGCGGTGCTGGCGCTGATCGCCCTCGTGCTATGGATGGTCGGATACAAGAAGCGGCCGGCGGCCGGACGATTCGCCGCCTGACGCATTGCAGGCGGCCTTCGCATCGAAAGGAGTGTGCTGATGTTCCTGATCGACATGTTCAACAAGAAAACGATCATGCCGGACGCGCAGACGGCGCTGCCGGGCCGTGACGCCGCGATCCCGACGGCCGAGACACATTTCGTTTCCGGCCGGCCGTTGAAAAGCCCCTACCCCGACGGCACCAAGAGCATCCTTCTGGGCATGGGCTGCTTCTGGGGCGCCGAACGATTGCTGTGGAACATCCCCGGCGTCTACGTGACCGCGGTCGGCTATGCCGGCGGGCTGACGCCGAACCCGACCTACCAGGAAACGACGACAGGGCTTACCGGCCATGCCGAAGTGGTCCTGGTCGTCTATGATCGGGAAAAGGTGAAGCTCGCGAGCCTGCTCAGGACCTTCTTCGAGGAACACGACCCGACGCAGGGCATGCGCCAGGGCAACGATATCGGCACCACCTACCGCTCGGCGATCTATGCCTATGACGACGAGCAGTTGGCGCACGCCAAGGCCGCGCGCACCACTTTCCAGACGGCGCTGAAGCACGCCAATCACGGCGGCAGGGTGACGACCGAGATCGGCATGGCGGGACCGTTCTATTTCGCCGAGGACTACCACCAGCAATATCTGGCGAAGAACCCCAGCGGCTATTGCGGCCTGCGCGGCACCGGCGTCAGCTGCCCGATCGGCCACTAGACGCATACCCCACGGGTGGCATCCCGCGCGCGGTCGCGATACCCACAACCCTGAGGCCGCACCGGACCGACCGGGACACCTTATCGTGATCTCAAAAAATGCAACAGAACCGGTGCCTTACGAGTGCCGGTATCCGTGGCTTCAATTTTTACCATCTGAAAAATTTTGAGTGTTTTTTTGCCGTGACCGTGCAAGGATGCGCCACCCTAGCCCCAAGGAGAAGGGGGTGGGTTCCGCAGACAGGCTTCCGTCAGGGAGCCGGCGGGAGGACCCAATAAGATCAATAGCGACAACAGGGCTGCACGATGAAAAAAACAATTCTCGGTCTTTTTGCCTTTTCGATGATGTCCGCCACGGCACTGGCCGCCGACATCAAGCCGGCGATCATCTACGATCTCGGCGGCAAGTTCGACAAATCCTTCAACGAGGCTGCCTTTAACGGCGCCGAGAAGTTCAAGACGGAATCGGGCGTCGAATACCGCGAGTTCGAAATCGCCAACGATGCCCAGCGTGAACAGGCGCTGCGCCGCTTCGCCAGCGACGGCAACAGCCCGATCGTCATGGCCGGCTTCAACTGGGCGGCTTCGCTCGAGAAGATCGCGCCGGAATATCCGGATATCAAGTTCGCGATCATCGACATGGTCGTCGAGAAGCCGAACGTCAAGTCGGTCGTCTTCAAGGAACAGGAAGGCTCCTACCTCGTCGGCGTTCTCGCCGGTCTCGCTTCCAAGTCGAAGACCGTCAGCTTCGTCGGCGGCATGGACGTTCCGCTGATCCACAAGTTCGCCTGTGGCTACGTTGGCGGCGCCAAGTCGACCGGCGCTGACGTCAAGGTTCTGGAAGCCTACACCGGCACGACGCCGGACGCCTGGAACGACCCGGTCAAGGGCGGCGAAATCGCCAAGTCCCAGATCGACCAGGGCTCGGATGTCGTCTACCACGCAGCCGGCGGCACCGGTGTCGGCGTTCTGCAGGCAGCCGCAGATGCGGGCAAGCTCGGCATCGGCGTCGATAGCAACCAGAACGCCCTGCAGCCGGGCAAGGTCCTGACCTCGATGCTGAAGCGCGTCGACGTCGCCGTCTACGAAGCCTTCACGGCAGCCAAGAACGACAAGTTCGAATTCGGCATTTCCAACCTCGGCCTCAAGGAAGACGGCGTCGGCTACGCGCTCGACGACAACAACAAGGCGCTGATCACGCCGGAGATGCTCGACGCGGTGGAAAAGGTGAAGGCCGAAATCATTGCCGGCAAGGTCCAGGTCCACGACTACATGAGCGACGAGTCCTGCCCTTACTAAGAGCAGCGCTTGCGTCATGAAAAAGGCCGCCGGTTCATTGGACCGGCGGCCATTTTTTTGCTTGTCCTGACGTGAGCGCGGCGATCAGTAATGCGGCGGCTTCGTGATTGCCGGCGCGTCGAGCGACTGCTCTTCGAGCGTCAGGAACCTTTCGGTCAGCCGGTCGAGCTTGGCGCGCGCCTGCTCGACCACCTTCCATTGCTCGGCAAGCTGATCGGAAAGCTCCTCGATGGTCTTGGCCTGATGGGCCACGGTCTCCTCGAGGCGGGTGATCCGTTCGTCGGTGTTGCTCATTCTTGCAAACTCCATGGGCGCGCGGCGCCGTTTGCCGGCAGATTGGCCACAGCCGGCCTTATGTCAAGCAAGGCCTTATGCCTTCGCCGCCACACGCAGCGAGAACCCGGGACCCCTAGCCGAAAGACGCTTGTGCAGGTGCACCATCAGGCCGGCGGCAAAGAGCGGCGTCAAAAGGTTGACGAAGGGCACAGCCAGGAAGCCCGCGAGCAGCAGACCGGCGAGAAAGACGGTCGAGCGGTGCTTTTCCCGGAAGAGCCGCGCTTCCGCCGGCGCGCGATAGCGCATCGCCGCAAACTCGAAGAATTCGCGGCCGAGCAGATAGCCGTTGACCAGGAAGAAGGCGACGAGATTGACGCCCGGAACGAGCAGCAGCACCAGCGCCAGGAGGTTGCCGAGGATCACGACGCCCAGGAACTTCAGTGAGCCGGCAACCGCCTCGCCGAGCGGCAGCGGCCGTCCCGGGGGCTCGTTCGGATAGTCACGCTTCTCGATGACGTCGGCGACGTCGTCGAGGAAGAAGCCGGCGATCAGTGCGGTGACGGGCGCAAGAAGCAGGGCGAGCGCCAGGGCCAGGCCAAGGCTTGCGAAGATGCCGAGCACGAAGGTCAGCCAGCCGGCCCAGACGGGTGTGCCCGGCATCAGCGTGTCGATCCAGGGCAAGGCGAGCCAGATGAACACTTCGCGCACCGCAAACCACAGGGCGACAAGCGCAAGGATCGTCAGGCCCAGCACCTTCCAGAAGACCGATCGGGTCTCGGGTGCAAACAGATTGGCAAGCGACAGTCGCGCCGCGTCCAGGATCATCATCGCTCTCCAGCATGGGCCAAGGTTCGATGGTGCATGTAGGCAGAGGCGCTACCGGCGACAAGATAGTCCCGGCAGGCACCCGTCTTTATGCAAGATTCATGCGCCTCGTCTAAGGGAAGCATGGAAAACGCCGGGAGCGGCGATATTGTAGACATACGGGATGCCGGCAGCAGCGCTCCGCGGAGGATGACATGACAGAACAAAAGACACTCGCCAGCCTTTCAGTGCTGGTGCAGAGCGGCAAGCTGGATCCGGTGGAGCTCGCCAAGGAAACCTATGCGGCGATCGACGCACACGGCGATTACGCCATCTTTGTCGAGCTGACGCCGGAGCGCGCGACGCGGGATGCGGAGGCTGCCTCGAAGCGTCTGAGGGCCGGGCGCTCGCTCGGTCTGCTCGACGGCCTGCCGGTCGCCTGGAAGGACCTGTTCGACACCGCCGGCAACGTTACGACCGCCGGCTCGGCCGTGCTTCGGACGAACGCGCCGGCAACGAGCGACGCGCCTGTGGTCGCCGCCGTTTCCGCCGCCGGCATGGTCAGTGTCGGTCGCACCAACCTTAGTGAATTCGCCTTCTCCGGCCTTGGCCTCAACCCGCACTACGGCACGCCGCGCAACCCGGCGGCCACCGACGTCGAGCGCATTCCCGGCGGCTCGTCGTCGGGCTCGGCGGTCGCGGTTGCGGCCGGACTGGTGCCGGCGGCCATCGGTACCGACACCGGCGGATCTGTCCGCATTCCCGCAGCCTTCACCGGCATCGTCGGCTACAAGGCGACGCGCGGCCGCTATGCGATGAAGGGCATTTTTCCGCTGGCTGAAAGCCTCGATTCGCTCGGGCCACTCTGCCACACGGTACAGGATGCCGTCTGGGTGGACGCCGCCATGCACGGGCTGACGGCGCCGACCGTGCGCCGCGCCGACCTCTCGAGCATCGCGCTGGTGATCCCGGAAACAGTGGTGTTCGACGATGCGGAGCCGGAAGTCGTCGAGGCCTTCGAGGACGCGATCAAGCGGCTCGAGAAGGCGGGCGTTGCCGTCAGCCGCCGCGCTTTTCCATCCTTCTCGGCCGTGTTCGGGCTGATGGCCCGCCACGGCGCCCTGGTGACGGCGGAGGCCTATGCGCTGCACCGCGAGCGTCTGGCCGGGCCCGAGGCCAACGCGATGGATCCACGCGTCGTCGCCCGCACGCGGCTCGGCGAGAAGATCTCCATGCCCGACTACATCGCGCTCCTCGACGCGCGCGACCAGCTGATCCACGAGACGGTCGAAAGTCTGAAGCCGAACGAACTCATCGCCCACCCGACGCTGCCCCATGTCGCCCCGCCGATCGCGCCGCTTCTCGAAGACGACGAGCTGTTCTTCAAGATCAACGGCAAGACGCTGCGCAACACCTCGATCGGCAACTTCCTGGATTTCTGCGGCATCTCCATTCCTTGCGGGCTCGGGGCGGCGGAAATGCCGGTCGGCTTCCAGCTTGCGGCCCCGCATCACCAGGACGACCGGCTGCTTTCGGTGGCGCTTTCGGCCGAGGCGATCATCCGGGGTGAGGCATGATCGTCTGTTTCGATATCGGCGGCTCTGCAATCAAAGGCGCGATCGTGCATTCGCGCGACCGGATCTTTCCGCTGCCGCGCCGAACCACGCCGCTTACCAATTTCCGCCAGTTCGTGCAGGCGCTCGAATCGGTTCTGGACGAAGCGGGCGGACACCCGGACTGCGTGGCGATCTCGATCACCGGCGTGATCGATCCCGAGACGCGGCGCATCAAATGCGCCAACATTCCCTGCATCGACGGGCTCGAACTGGTTGCTGAACTCGAGGCGGCGCTGCATCTGCCGGTGAAGATCGCCAATGACGCCGACTGTTTTGCGCTGGCCGAGGCCGGAGCGGGTGCAGGGCGCGGTCATCGCATCGTCTTTGGTGCCATCCTCGGCACCGGGGTCGGCGGCGGCCTTGTCATCGACGGCCGGCTGATCAATGCCGATGGCGGATTCGCCGGCGAATGGGGCCATGGCCCGGCGATCGCGTCGGAGGCCGGGGATCCACCAATGGCGATTCCCGCCTACGCCTGCGGCTGCGGCCAGAAGCGCTGCGTCGATACCGTCGGCGGCGCCCGCGGGCTGGAACGGCTGCACCAGACCGCTCACGGCAAGACGCTTTCGAGCCAAGAGATCATCGAGGCCTGGAAGGTTGGCGACGCCAAGGCGAAACGCACGGTCGACCTGCTCGTCGAGCTCGTCAGCTCACCGCTGGCGCTCGTCATCAACATCACGGGTGCGACGATCGTGCCCGTCGGCGGCGGCCTTTCCAATGCCGAGGAACTGCTCGCCGAGATCGACAAGGCGGTGCGTAGCCGGATTCTGCGGCGGTTCGACCGGCCGTTGGTTGTACGCGGCGAATGCCGGATCGAGCCCGGCCTCATTGGCGCGGCGCTGCTCGGGCTTTCAGGAGACAAGGCATGAGCGACATCAAACTCGAAGTCTGCGTCGACGATGCCGACGGGCTTTACGCGGCCATCGAAGGTGGCGCCGACCGGATCGAGCTTTGCGCCGCCCTTTCCGTCGGTGGCCTCACGCCCAATCCCGGCCTTATGGCGCTGGCTGGCCCGCCACGAGTGCCCGTCTACGCGATGATCCGGCCGCGGCCCGGCGACTTCATTTTCTCACCCGCTGACCTCGACGCGATGCGCCGCGATATCGACGCGGTGCGGGATGCCGGTCTGGCCGGCGTCGTGCTCGGCGCCTCGCTTGCCGATGGCCGGCTCGACACATCGATGCTCACCAAGCTCAGCGGCCATGCAGCCGGACTCGGCATGACGCTGCACCGGGCCTTCGACCTCGTCCCGGATTTCGCCGAGGCGATGGAAATCGCAGTCGACCTTGGCTTCGAGCGCATTCTCACCTCAGGCGGGGCCAGGAGCGCGCCGCAGGCGATCGACCGCCTTAGCGAAATCATCGGCCTTGCCAAGGCCAGGCTGTCGATCATGCCGGGATCCGGCGTCACGCTGAAGACGGTCGACGCTCTGCTCGATCACCTCACGGTCAGCGAAGTGCACTCCTCCTGCTCGATTGGTGAGCCGGCTCAGGATCCACGCTTGGTCGATATGGGCTTCGTTTCCGCCGATCGGCGCCGCACCGATCCGGAGACGGTGCGGGCGATGAAGGTGAAGCTTGCGGCCCGCAGCCCGCGCTGATCGGCGCCTTTCCTTCCCTCATAGGAAAGACCCGGAGAGCGGAGCGCTTTCCGGGTCTTCTTGTCAAATCTTCTCGTAAGCGGCAATCAGGCTGCGTAGGCCTGGTCGCCGCCAATCCAGGTGGAGCCCATGCCGAGTTCAGGCGTGAGCAACACGAAATCGGCGTCCGCTCCGGGCTTCAGCCGTCCCTTGTGAGTGGCAAGCCCCATGGCATCGGCCGGATAGGCGGACGCCATGCGAAGGGCTTCCTCGACCGGGAGGCCAAGCTTCTCGTGCACGAAGCGCACCGAAGACAGCATGTCGATGTCGGCGCCGGCAAGCGTGCCGTCGGCAAGCGTCAAGCGGCCACCTTCGCGCAGGATTTCGCGGCCATTGAGCTGGAAGCTCTTCATGTCGGTGCCGATCGGCGACATCGCGTCCGTGACGAGAAAGATCTGGCCCGGCCCCACCTTGGCGCGCAGCGCCACGCCCATCGACGCCGGCTCGACGTGATAGCCGTCGGCAATCAGGCCCGCATGCAGCGTGCCGGTGGCAAGCGCAGCACCGACCACGCCCGGCTCGCGATGGCCGAGACCGCTCATGGCATTGAAGAGGTGAGTGACGGTACGTGCACCCGCCTTGGCGTAGGCGACCGCAGTTTCATAGCCGACATCCGTGTGGCCGAGGCTGACGACGGCACCGGCATCGGCGAGCGCCTTTACCTGCTCCCTGGTGGCGTTTTCCGGCGCCACAGTCACCATCAGGACACCGAGCGCCTTGGCGCAATCGAGCATTTCGGCGAGATCGGCATCGTCCATCGACCGGATCAGTTTCGGATCATGAGCACCCTTGCGCGCGACCGAAAGATGCGGGCCTTCGAGATGCAGCCCGAGGAAACCGGGCACACCGGCCGCCTTTGCCTCAAGGCCGGCCTTGATGGTGGCGCTTCGGATTTCGCGCGTATCGGTGATCAGCGTCGGCAGAAGCGCCGTGGTGCCGAACTTGGCATGGGCCGAGCAGATCTGCCGGATGCCTTCGACGGTCGGCTCCTCGTTCAGAAGCGCACCACCGCCGCCGTTGACCTGCAGGTCGATGAAACCCGGCACCAGCAGCATGCCGTGGGCATCGATCCGTTCGGCGTCGGCGGGAATGTCGGCCGACGCCACGATCGCCTTGACGCGACCAGCTTCGATGACGAGGGCGCAGCCGTCGTGCCATTCGACGCCGTCGAACAGGCGGGCGCCGGTGATTGCCTTCCTCTCGCTCATCTCGTCTCCGTTACCTTCTTGAGGCTTGCCGGCGCATCGGGATTGAGACCGCGCGAACGCGACCAGGCCTCGACGAAACCGTAGAACGGCAGGATCAGCGTCAGCGCGTCGGTGATCGGGTGACCGGTCTCGACGAACGGCAGGCGCTTGGCCTTGACGGCGAGGTTCGAAGTAGCATGAACCACCGCGCCCTTTTCCGCCATACCGTCGGCAATGCCGGCAACCGACGTCTCGGCCGCATCACGTGCGGCAAGCGTGAGCACCGGGAACTTGGCGCCGACGAGCGCCACCGGCCCGTGCAGCACTTCGGCCGCCGAATAGGCTTCCGCATGCATGCCGGAGGTTTCCTTGAACTTCAGCGCCGCTTCGCTGGCGATGGCGAGCGCCGGGCCGCGGCCGAGCACATAGAGCGATTCGGCTTCGCCGAGATCGTCGGCAAAGGCCTGCCAGTCGAGCTTCACGGCCTTGGCAAACTGGTTCGGCAGGTCGGCGACCGCGCGCTGAAGTGCAGCGTCGCCGGTCCATTCGCCGAGCACGGCAAGGCCAGCGACGATCGAATTGACGTATGACTTCGTGGCGGCAACGGCGATTTCCGGACCGGCCAAGATGTCGAGCGGGTTGGTGCAGGCCTCTGAAATCGGCGACGGCAGCGTGTTGGTGAGCGCGATCGAGACCGCGCCGGCATCGGTTGCAGCCTTTGCCATGGCGACGATATCCGGGCTCTTGCCCGACTGCGAAATCGCGATCGCCGCGGCACCGCCGAGCTTCAGCTTGGCACCGTAGATCGAGGCGAGCGACGGGCCGAGCGAAGCGACGGGCACGCCGGCTTGCAGCTCGATCGCATATTTGAGGAACAGCGCCGCATGGTCGGAGGAGCCGCGGGCGATAGTGACGAGGAAGGCCGGATCCTTGGCGCGCAGTGCGGCGCCGGCGGCCTTCAGCTGGTCGGCGGAGCGTTCCAGCAGACGCTGGGCGGCTTCGGGGATCTCGTCGATTTCTCGGCGCATATTGGTCTGCATGGTCAATTCCCTTTCTTGGCGGAGCCGTCGCTTTTAGGATTCCGACAGCGTCAGTTCCGCGACAAAGTCATAGGCATCGCCCCGGTAGAGCGAGCGGGTGAATTCGACGACGCGTCCCGATGCGAGATAGGAGACACGTTCGATGGAAAGACCGGCCGAACCGACGGCGACGCCGAGCATCGAGGCATCCGGATCCTTGATGTTGCAGGCGGAGATGCGCTGCACGGCGCGAACCGGTCGCGAGCGGGTCTTGTCGAGCGCAGTATAGAGCGACGAGGTGACGGCCTGCGGGTCCGGCAGGAACTCCGCCGAAATGCTGGCGCGCTCGATGGCAAGCGGCATGTCGTCGGCGATGCGCAGGCGCCCGAGGCGAGCAACCAGCGCGTCGGCCGGAAGGCCGAGCGCCATCATCTCATCCGGAGAGGGGTGAAACAGGCCGCGCTCCAGCCAGCGGGCGTGGGTGTTCAGGCCGCGGCGCGCCATGTCTTCGGTGAACGAGGTCAGCCGCGAGAGCGACTGCTGCACCTTGGAGACCGGCTTGACGACGAAGGTGCCGGAGCCGTGGCGGCGAACCAGCAGGCCGTCGCGCACGAGATCGTCCACCGCCTTGCGCACGGTGACGCGGCTGATGTTGGCGTAGTCGGCAAGATCACGCTCGGGCGGCAGAGCGTCGCCGTGGTTCAACTTGCCCGACTGGATCGCGTCTTCGAGCGATTGCCGAAGCTTGAGATAGAGCGGCCCCGACCCTCCGGACTGCAGACCCTCGAGCGGCAGAATGGAAGCGAGCTGATGCGTCATGCGCCTGCCCTCGCCTGGGTGCCGAAACGCTGGGCGGCAACGGCGACCGATCCGGTCAGCGCGTCGGCTTCCGCCTCGACGAGCAGGGCCTGATGCCGATCGGCAAGCCAGGGGCGATAGAGCGGCGCCAATCCGCCAAGAAGGCACAATCTTTCGCAGCCTCTTGCAACGACGACATCAAGCGCCTCGTCCACTGTGAGGGCAGCGGCTTTCAGGATGCGCACGGCAACCGGGTCGCCGGCGGCGGCGCCTTCGAAAACACGCGGCGCATAGCGGCCGAATTCCCCGGGCTTGGCGAGGCGGGCGAAATCGACGACGTCGCGCGCCTCGTTGTTGAATTCGGCAAGGACGCTGTCGGTGACCGCCGAGGCTTCATGAATATTGTCGAAGGCAAGCAGGCTTTCCTGCAGAAGCGCATGGCCGATGCGTGCACCGCTGCCATGGTCGCCGATGGTGAAGCCCCAGCCGCCGACATAGCTGACGGTTTCGCCCTGGCGAAGGATATAGATGCTGCCGGTACCGAGAATGGCGACCGCACCGTCACGATTGCCGAGCGCGCCCTGAAGGGCAATCAAGCCATCGGATTCGATATCGGATGCGGCGAACGGCAGGCGGCGCTTAACATAATGCACGGCGTCGCCGACATTGTGCCCGGCGACACCGACGATCGCCTTGGCAGCGGTTATGCCCTGGGGATCAAGGCCCGCTTCTATAAAGGCGGCGCGTGCGGCCTCACCGATATTGGCAAGCGCGGTTTCCGGGTCTGTCAGGATATTGGCCGCACCCGCCTTGCCGCGCCCGAGAATGCGCCCATCCGCCGATGCCACGGCAGCCCGACAGCTCGTTCCGCCGCCATCGATTCCGATCAGGTAATTTGTCATTAGCACCTCCGCCCATTGAGGATACCAAAAAAATACCAATAACCAAGCCTGAATCCGTCTGCAGTTTCGTTTTCGTTGCAATACGTTGAAATTCAAGGGCTAATTTAGCTGTTTAGTTTTTTAAGACGTCAAAACTTAAATTCTGCTGGACAATTGGTATTTTTTTGGCATTAATTTGACCAAGAGGAGATACAACCCATGCCGTCAGCCAAGACCGAAGAGCGCCACGACAACGCCAAGGGCCTGGATCTTATGCATCCGGCGCTGGCGCTCCGGCTGCTCGCGTCCGGCCAGCAGGCGGCCGCCAAGGCCGTCGACGCGGCGATCGAGTCGATCGCGGCTGCCGCATCGCTCGCGGCCGAATCCCTCGCATCCGGCCGGCGTCTCGCCTATGCGGGCGCTGGCAGTTCCGGCCTGATGGCGATGGCCGATGCGCTCGAACTGCCCGGCACCTACGGCATTCCCCAGGACCAGATCGTCGTTCTGCTTGCCGGCGGCACCGCCAGCCTGAGCGACCTTGCGGGCGGCTATGAAGACGACATGGACCTTGCCCGCAACGACGTCCGCAAGGCCGGCATCGGCGCGGGCGACTGCCTTGTTTCCGTTTCCGCCAGCGGCTCCACCCCTTACGCGCTCGCCGCGGCCGACGAGGCCCGCAAGCTGGGCGCCAAGGTGATCGCTGTCGCCAACAATCCTGGTGCGGCGCTGTTCAAGGACGCCGACGTTTCGATCCTTCTGCAGACGCCCCCGGAAGTGGTTTCCGGTTCGACGCGCATGGGCGCCGGTACCGCGCAGAAGATCGCCTTCAACATGTTCTCGACGCTGGTCGGCATTCAACTCGGGCATGTGCTCGACGGCCACATGGTCAACCTGCGCGCCGACAATATCAAGCTGCACGGCCGCGCAATCCGCATCGTTACCGACATTACCGGCATCGGCGCTGGCGAGGCCGGCCGGCTGATCAACATGGCCTCCGGCTCGGTCAAGGTCGCAATCCTTCTCGCCTCTGGCGCGAAGGACGTTGCGGTCGCGGAGGCGGCACTGAAAGAGGCCAGACAGAACCTGCGCCGGGCGATCGATATCGTCACGGCCTGACATAAGCCTGGGATTCAAACCGCGCCAAAACGGCGCAACATAAGAGGGAGAAGCTGAATGACCCGTACGACTATCAAGGGCCTGCTGCTTGCGTCGAGCATTCTCGGCACGGCCGGGCTGGCGCACGCCGAGGACGTGACGCTGACCATCGAAAGCTGGCGCAACGACGACCTGGCGATCTGGCAGGAAAAGCTGATCCCGGCCTTCGAAGCCAAGAACCCGGGCATCAAGGTCAAGTTCGCCCCGATGGCACCGACCGAATACAATGCCGCGCTCAACGCCAAGCTCGACGCCGGCTCCGCAGGCGACCTCGTCACCTGCCGTCCGTTCGACGTCTCGCTCGAACTTTACAACAAGAAGCACCTCGCCGACCTGACGAGCCTGCCGGGCATGGAAAACTTCTCGCCGGTCGCCAAGTCCGCCTGGACCACCGATGACGGCAAGGCCACCTTCTGCGTGCCTATGGCATCGGTCATCCACGGCTTCATCTACAACAAGGACGCCTTCGACCAGCTCGGCATCCAGATCCCGACGACGGAAGCGGAATTCTTCGCTGCCCTCGACAAGATCAAGGCCGACGGCAACTACATCCCGATGGCGATGGGCACCAAGGATCTCTGGGAAGCCGCAACCATGGGCTACCAGAACATCGGCCCGAACTACTGGAAGGGTGAGGAAGGCCGCGCCGCGCTGATCAAGGGCGAGCAGAAGCTGACCGATGAGCCGTGGGTCGAGCCCTACCGCGTTCTTGCCAAGTGGAAGGATTATCTCGGCGACGGCTTCGAAGCCCAGACCTATCCGGACAGCCAGAACCTGTTCACCCTCGGCCGTGCCGCCATCTATCCGGCCGGCTCGTGGGAGATCGGCCTGTTCAACACCCAGGCTCAGTTCAAGATGGGCGCCTTCCCGCCGCCGGTCAAAAACGCTGGCGACACCTGCTACATTTCGGACCACAACGACATCGGTATCGGCCTCAATGCCAAGAGCGCACATGCCGAGCAGGCCAAGACCTTCCTGACCTGGGTTGCTTCGCCTGAGTTCGCCGACATCTACGCCAACGCACTGCCGGGCTTCTTCAGCCTCAACTCGACCCCGGTGAAGATGACCGATCCGCTCGCCCAGGAATTCGTCTCCTGGCGCGAAAAGTGCAAGCCGACGATCCGCTCGACCTACCAGATCCTGGCACGCGGCACCCCGAGCCTGGAAAATGAGACCTGGGTCGAATCGGCCAACGTGATCAACGGCACGGATACGCCTGAGGTTGCCGCCGAGAAGCTGCAGAAGGGCCTCGACGCCTGGTACAAGCCGGCGAAGTAAGACGTAAGCGCAACAGGTTCCCTCCCCTTCTTGGGGAGGGTCGGCCCTACAGCGCCGCACGTTCTGGACGTGCATAGAGCACCTTTAGCCGGATGGATTTAAGGATGCCGTAGGGACCGGGCGGGGCGACATGCCGAATCACGGCACTCCCCCAGCCGAAGCGTCACCGGCCTCCCACAGTGGGAGGCCACCGACGCAGTCGTTTGCAAAAGAACGCGATAGACTTAACCTTCGTCATGAGCCCTCGATAAAGGGGCAGACGGCATGCGGCGCGACCGGCCGCGTGGCGCCGGTGCGCATCATGATTGTCTGGGGACCGGTCTTCTAGAAACGGATGGATCCATGAGTGACGCTCTTTCAGTGCAAGAGGGACAGCCGACCGCAAGGCGGCCGAAACGCTGGCACATCCTCGTCTTCCTGCTGCCGGCCTTCCTGGTCTATTCGGCGGTGATGATCCTGCCGTTGATCGAGACGCTCAGGCTTTCGCTGTTCAACACGGTCGACGGCCAGTCGACCTTTGTCGGCCTTGCGAATTTCCAGACGCTGTTTGGCGAAGAGCGCTGGGCGCACGACTTCTGGAATGCGCTGAAGAACAACGTCATCTTCTTCATCATCCACATGTGCGTGCAGAACCCGATCGGCGTTGCGCTCGCCGCCATGTTGTCGATCCCGAAGCTGCGCTTCGTCACCTTTTACCGCACGGCGATCTTCCTGCCGACGCTGCTCTCCTTCGTGATCGTCGGCTTCATCTGGAAGCTGATCCTGTCGCCGATCTGGGGCGTGGCACCCGGCATGCTCGACCTCGTCGGCCTGAAGTCACTGTTTGCCCCCTGGCTCGGCAAGCCGGGCTCGGCGCTCATCACCGTGTCGCTGATCTCGGTCTGGCAATATGTCGGCATCCCGATGATGCTGATCTATGCCGCCCTGCTCAACATTCCGGATGAGGTGATCGAGGCTGCCGAATGCGACGGCGTCACCGGCTGGAGCCAGTTCTGGAAGATCAAGCTGCCGCTGATCCTGCCGGCCATCGGCATCATCTCGATCCTGACCTTCGTCGGCAACTTCAACGCCTTCGACCTGGTCTACACGGTGCAGGGCGCGCTTGCCGGTCCCGACGGCTCGACCGACATTCTCGGTACACTGCTCTACCGCACCTTCTTCGGTTTCCAGCTGCAGCTCGGCGACCGCTCGATGGGCGCGACGATCGCCACGGTGATGTTCCTCATCATCCTCGCCGGCGTCTCGCTCTACCTCTTCGTCATTCAGCGCCGCATGCGCCGCTACCAGTTCTGAGGAGACCGGAGATGTCGAAAGCACGCGATTCATTTCTCCGCACCGGCTTCGTGCATGCAGCGCTCATCGCCTACACGCTCATCTCGCTGTTTCCGGTGTTCCTGACGATCATCAACTCGTTCAAGGATCGCAACGCGATCTTTCGGGCGCCGCTGACGATCCCGACGCCGCAGACCTTCAGCCTGATCGGCTATCAGACCGTCCTTGGCCAGGGGGACTTCGCCACCTATTTCCAGAACAGCTTCATCGTCACGATCGTCTCGATCGCGCTGGTGCTGCTCTTCGGGGCGATGGCCGCCTTCGCGCTGTCGGAATACCGCTTCCGTGGCAACACGCTCATGGGCCTTTATCTCGCGATCGGCATCATGATCCCGATCCGTCTCGGCACCGTCGCCATTCTGCAGGGCATGGTCGCTGCCAACCTCGTCAACACGCTGACGGCACTGATCCTCGTCTATACGGCCCAAGGCCTGCCGCTCGCGATCTTCATTCTCTCGGAGTTCATGCGCACGGTCTCGGATGACTTGAAGAACGCCGGGCGCATCGACGGGTTGTCGGAGTATTCGATCTTCTTCCGCCTGGTTCTGCCGCTCGTCCGTCCGGCCATGGCAACCGTCGCGGTCTTCACGATGATCCCGATCTGGAACGACCTCTGGTTCCCGCTGATCCTCGCGCCGGCGGAAACCACCAAGACCGTGACGCTCGGCTCGCAGATCTTCATCGGCCAGTTCGTCACCAACTGGAACGCGGTTCTGGCGGCACTGTCGCTCGCCATCCTTCCGGTTCTCGTCCTCTACGTCATCTTCTCGCGGCAACTGATCCGCGGCATCACGGCAGGAGCAGTCAAGTGAGTGCAAGCAGCAAACCGGTCCGGGTCCTCGTCGCGGGGCTCGGCAACATGGGGCGCAGCCATGCGCTCGCCTATCACAACAATCCCGGCTTCGAGATCGTCGGCCTCGTCAACCGCTCGAAGGTGCCGCTGCCGGAGGAACTGAGCGGCTACACAATCCATCCGGACTTCAAGACGGCCCTGGCCGAGTTGAAGCCCGAGCTCTGCTCGATCTGCACCTATTCGGACAGCCATGCGGACTTTGCGGTCATGGCGTTCGAGGCCGGCGCCGACGTCTTCGTCGAAAAGCCGCTCGCAACCACCGTCGCCGACGCCGAGCGCGTCGTCGCGGCTGCGAAGAAGCACGGCCGCAAGCTGGTGATCGGCTACATCCTGCGCCATCACCCCTCGTGGATCCGGCTGATCGCCGAAGCGCGCAAGCTCGGCGGTCCCTATGTCTTCCGCATGAACCTGAACCAGCAGTCCAGCGGACCGACCTGGGAGACGCACAAGTCGCTGATGAAGACGACGTCGCCGATCGTCGATTGCGGCGTGCACTATGTCGACGTCATGTGCCAGATCACAGACGCCAAGCCGGTGGAAGTGCGCGGCATGGGGCTCCGCCTCTCCGACGAGATCGCGCCCGACATGTACAATTACGGTCACCTGCAGGTGATCTTCGAGGATGGTTCGGCCGGCTGGTACGAAGCCGGCTGGGGGCCGATGATCTCGGAAACCGCCTTTTTCGTGAAGGACGTGATGTCGCCGAAGGGATCGGTGTCGATCGTCATGGACCAGAATGCCAAGTCCGACGACATCGACATGCACACCAAAACCGCGGTGATCCGGCTGCACAATGCCGAAACCGGTCCCGATGGCCGTTTCCTGAAAGCCGACGAGGACCTGAAGATGGACGGCGAGCCCGGCCACCAGGAACTCTGCGACCGCGAGCAGGCCTATGTGCTGAAGGCCATTCGCGAAAACATCGACCTCGACCGTCACATGAACGACGCCGTGCAGTCGCTACGCATCTGCCTTGCCGCAGACGAAAGCGTGCGCACCGGCAGACCAGTCAAACTTTAAAGGGGGCAACCAGGTGGGATCGCTTCAACTCAAATCCATCCGCAAGGCCTACGGTAGCCATGAGGTGCTGAAGGGCATCGACCTCGAGGTGAAGGACGGCGAGTTCGTCATCTTCGTCGGCCCGTCGGGCTGCGGCAAGTCGACCTTGCTGCGCACCATCGCTGGCCTCGAGGACGCGACCTCCGGCAGCGTGCAGATCGACGGCACGGAAGTCGGCCACGTGCCGCCCGCCAAGCGCGGCATCGCCATGGTGTTCCAGTCCTACGCGCTCTATCCGCACCTGTCGGTGAAGGACAATATGGGCCTTGGCCTGAAACAGGCCGGCGCTCCGAAGGCGGAGATCGAGGACAAGGTCGGCAAGGCTGCGAACATGCTGTCGCTCGATCCCTACCTCGCCCGTCGCCCGGCCGAGCTTTCGGGCGGCCAGCGTCAGCGCGTGGCGATCGGCCGCGCGATCGTGCGCGAACCGAAGCTCTTCCTGTTCGACGAGCCGCTTTCGAACCTCGACGCGGCGCTGCGCGTCAACACCCGGCTTGAGATTGCCCGGCTGCATCGAAGCCTGAAGGCGACGATGATCTACGTGACCCACGACCAGGTGGAGGCGATGACGCTCGCCGACAAGATCGTCGTCCTCAACGCCGGCCAGATCGAGCAGATCGGCTCGCCGATGGATCTCTACAATCGCCCGGCCAACGTCTTCGTCGCTGGCTTCATCGGCTCGCCGCAGATGAACTTCATCGAAGGCGCCCGGCTCGGCGATGTCAAAGCCAAGACGATCGGCATCCGCCCGGAGCACATGGCGCTTTCACGCGAGAGCGGCGACTGGAAGGGCAAGGTCGTGCATGTCGAGCACCTCGGCGCCGACACCATCGTCTATATCGATTCCGAGCAGGTCGGCACCATCACCGTCCGCCTCTTCGGCGAACATCGCTACGCGCCTGACGACATCGTCTATGCGACGCCGACGGTCGGTGCCATGCACCGTTTCGGCGACGACGACCGCGTCCTCGCCTGATGCGTTTTGAGGCTAAGGCCTCATCACAGCTGCGTGAAAACCGGCCGCCACGGGACTAACCCCTTGTGGCGGCTGAATTATTTTTTGAATAGCCGTGCTGAATGACTCTGTTGCGCTGCAAAGCGATTTAACATACATTTGTGTTTGTATATTAGCTTTCCGGTATTTTCCCCAAGCGATACCGGTTCCGCTCCCCTTCACTTCCGGACCGCACGGGCACCTTGCGAGATGCACCTGTCGCCTGCGGTCACCGAATATGGACATCGCTATGCGCATGAACCGACCGACACTGGCCGCCGCCTTGGCAACTGTGATTCTTCTTTCCGGCTGCCAGAAAGAGGAAGCACAACAGGGCGCCGCCGCATTCCCACCGTCCGCCGTCGCGGTCTTCACGACCAAGACCGAAACCCTGCCGATCACCAACGAGCTTCCGGGCCGCATCGCCGCGACCCGTGTCGCCGAGGTTCGTCCGCGCGTTTCCGGCATTGTCGTCGAACGCGTCTTCCAGCAGGGCTCCAAGGTCAACGCCGGTGACGTGCTCTACCGCATCGATCCCGCCCCCTTCCGCGTCCAGGTCGAAAAGGCAGAGGCCACGCTTCGGCGCGCCCAATCCATTCGCCAGCAGGCCCAGCAGAAGGCCGATCGCCAGGAGCAGCTGAAGAAGGCGAACGTCGTCGCCGCGCAGCAGCTGGAAGATGCGGCTGCGCTGCTTGCGACGGCCGACGCCGATGTCGCGATCGCCGAAGCCGGCCTCGCTGCGGCCAAGCTCGACCTGCAATATGCCGACGTGACGGCACCGATCAGCGGCCGCATCGGCCGTGCGCTGATCACCGAAGGCGCGCTCGTCAGCACCAACAGCTCGGAAAATCTCGCGACGATCCAGCAGCTCGACCCGCTCTACGCCGACTTCACCCAGTCGGCGACCGACCTCATCCGCCTGCGCAAGGCGCTCGAGGACGGCCAGATGATGAACGGCGACGGCGAGGAAGCCGAAGTCCAGCTCGTGCTCGACGACGGCACCACCTATGAGCACAAGGGCAAGCTCCTGTTCTCGGAAGCCGCCGTCGACGCGACGACCGGCCAGGTGACCCTGCGCGGCGAATTCCCGAACCCCGACAACGACCTGCTTCCCGGCATGTATGTTCGCGTACTTGTGCAGCAGGGCGTCGAGAAGGACGCGATCACCGTTCCGCAGCAGGCCGTCCAGCGCAACAACGCCGGCCAGTCGCAGGTTTATGTCGTCGGCGCCGACAACAAGGTCGAGTTCCGCAACGTGACCCTCGGCCGCACGATCGGCACCCGCTGGCAGGTGACCTCCGGCATCAAGGCCGGCGAAAAGGTCATCGTCGAAGGCTTCCAGAAGATCGGCCCCGGTGCCCCTGTCGAGCCGACGGACTGGAACCCGGACGCCAAGCCGACTGCCGAAGCAGCGCAGACGACGGCCGCTGCCGACGAAAAGCCTGCCGAAGCTACAAAGTGAGTTTGATTGATGCCTAGTTTTTTCATCGACAGGCCTATTTTTGCCTGGGTGGTGGCGATCTTCATCATGGTCGCCGGCGTCATTGCGATTCCGCTTCTGCCGGTATCGCAGTATCCTGACGTCGCGCCGCCGCAGATCTCCATCAACACGAGCTACCCCGGCGCCTCGTCGCAAGACACCTATCAGAGCGTCACGCGACTGATCGAAGACGAGCTGAACGGCGTCGAAGGCCTGCTCTATTTCGAGTCGACCTCCAGCGCCTCCGGCTCGGTCGAAATCAGCGCCACCTTTGCACCGGGCACCGATCCGGGACAGGCGGCCGTCGACATCCAGAACCGCGTTCGCCGTGTCGAGCCGCGCCTGCCCGATTCGGTCAAGCGCCAGGGTGTCCAGGTCGATGAAGCCGGCTCCGGCTTCCTGATGATCGTGGCGCTCACCTCGACCGACGGCTCGATGGACGCGATCGGTCTCGGCGACTATCTAAGCCGCAACGTGCTTAGCGAAATTCAGCGCGTGCCCGGGGTCGGCCGTGCGCAGCTGTTTGCCACGGAACGCTCGATGCGCGTCTGGCTCGATCCGGACAAGATGCTGGGTCTGAACCTGACGGCTGCGGACGTGACCAATGCGATCACGGCGCAGAACGCCCAGATCGCTTCGGGCTCGATCGGCGCACAGCCGAACCCGATCACCCAGCAGATCAGCGCGCCCGTCGTCGTCAAGGGTCAGCTCGAAAGCGCCGAAGAGTTCGGTGCGATCGTGCTCCGCGCCAATCCGGACGGCTCCTCCGTCCGCCTGCGCGACGTTGCCCGCATCGAGATCGGTGGCGAAAGCTACGCCTTCTCGACGCGCCTGAACGGCAAGCCGTCGGCGGCTATCGCCGTCCAGCTTTCGCCGAGCGGCAACGCCATGTCGACCTCGGCCGCCATCAAGGAACGCATGGACGAACTGGCGAAGTTCTTCCCGCAGGGCCTCGAATATTCGGTTCCCTACGACACTTCGCCCTTCGTCGCCGTTTCCATCGAGAAGGTGCTTTCGACGCTGGTCGAAGCGGTCGCGCTCGTGTTCATCGTGATGTTCCTGTTCCTGCAGAACATCCGCTACACCATTATCCCGACGCTCGTCGTGCCGGTGGCGCTCCTGGGCACCTGCGCGGTCATGCTGGCGATGGGCTTCTCGATCAACGTTCTGACCATGTTCGGCATGGTGCTGGCGATCGGCATTCTCGTCGACGATGCGATCATCGTCGTCGAAAACGTCGAACGCATCATGTCCGAGGAAGGGGCAACGCCGAAAGAAGCCACCCGCAAGGCGATGAAGCAGATCACCGGCGCCGTCATCGGCATCACGCTGGTTCTCGCCTCGGTGTTCATTCCGATGGCCTTCTTCCCGGGCGCGGTCGGTGTGATCTATCGCCAGTTTTCGCTGACGATGGTCGTCTCGATCCTGTTCTCCGCACTTCTCGCTTTGTCGCTGACACCGGCGCTCTGCGCGAGCTTCCTGAAGCAGGTTCCGAAGGGTCATCATCACGCCAAGCGTGGCTTCTTCGGCTGGTTCAACCGCTCGTTCGACAAGACGTCGCACGGCTATAGCGGCATCGTGAAGCGCCTGGTCCACCGGACCGGCCGCTACATGATCGTCTATGTCGCGGTGCTCGCCGGTCTCGGCTGGCTGTTCATGAAGCTGCCGTCGTCGTTCCTTCCGGACGAAGACCAGGGCTTCGTGATCGTCATGATGCAGCTGCCGTCGGAAGCAACGGGCAACCGCACGACCGAGGTGGTGGAGCAGGCCGAGAAGATCTTCGGCCAGGAAACGGCAGTCGAACGCATCATCGCGATCAACGGCTTCTCCTTCTTCGGTACCGGCCAGAACGCAGCGCTCGCCTTCGTGACGCTGAAGGACTGGAAGGAACGTGACGCCGACAACGCCGCACAGTCGATCGCCATGCGGGCGACGATGGCGATGAGCCAGATCAAGGATGCGATCAGCTTCGCGCTGTCGCCGCCGGCGATCCAGGGCCTCGGCACCACCGGCGGCTTCTCGTTCCGCCTGCAGGACCGTGGCGGTCTCGGCCAGGCGGCGCTGTCGCAGGCCCGCGACCAGCTGCTCGGCATGGCCGCCGAGAGCAAGGTGCTCTCCGGCGTCCGCTTCGAGGGCATGCCCGATGCGGCTCAGGTCAGCGTCACGATCGATCGCGAGAAGGCCAACACCTTCGGTGTGACCTTCGCCGATATCAACTCGACGATCTCGACCAACCTCGGCTCGTCCTACGTCAACGACTTCCCCAATGCCGGACGCATGCAGCGCGTAACGGTGCAGGCGGACGAAGGTCAGCGCATGCAGACCGCCGACCTCCTGAACCTCAACGTCCGCAACGCCAATGGCGGCATGGTGCCCCTGTCGGCCTTCGCGACGGTGGAGTGGGTCAAGGCGTCGACCCAGACGATCGGCTACAACGGCTACCCGTCGGTCCGTATCAGCGGCGAAGCCGCCCACGGCTACTCCTCGGGTGACGCGATCGCCGAGATGCAACGGCTGGCGGGCCAGTTGCCTGCAGGCTTCGGTTACGAATGGACCGGCCAGTCGCTGCAGGAAATCCAGTCCGGCACCCAGGCGCCTCTCCTGATCGCGCTGTCGTGCCTTCTGGTGTTCCTGTGCCTTGCAGCCCTCTATGAGAGCTGGTCGATCCCGGTGGCGGTGATCATGGTCGTTCCGCTCGGCGTCATCGGTTCGGTGCTCGCCGTGATGATGCGCGACATGCCGAATGACGTCTACTTCAAGGTTGGCCTGATCGCGATCATCGGTCTCTCGGCCAAGAACGCGATCCTGATCATCGAGTTCGCCAAGGAACTGCGTGAGCAGGGCAAGTCGCTGATCGACGCGACGCTGGAGGCGGCACATCTTCGCTTCCGGCCGATCCTGATGACGTCGCTGGCCTTCACGCTCGGTGTTCTGCCGCTGGCAATCGCCACGGGTGCCAGCTCCGGCAGCCAGCGCGCCATCGGCACGGGCGTCATGGGCGGGATGATCTCGGCAACGGTGCTCGCCATCTTCTTCGTTCCTGTCTTCTTCGTGTTCGTCACGAAGCTCTTCAGCCGAAAGAAGGTGGAGAACACACCGACAGCCGCAGAAAACCCGACACCCGCCGAATAAAACAAGACTGGACGGCCCGCCTCTGGCGGGCCGTCGCATGAGGAGGAATGAATGCGCCGAACAAAGGCCGATGCAGAAGCAACAAGACAGAAGATCCTGAGCGCCGCCGAGCGCGTCTTCTACGAAAAGGGCGTCTCGAACACGACGCTCGAAGAAATAGCCAAGGCCGCCGGCGTGACCCGTGGCGCCATCTACTGGCACTTTGCCAACAAGACCGACCTGTTCCTCGCGCTGCACGACGCTGTGCCCTTGCCGCAGGAAGACATGGTCGCCCGCGAGATCGAAGCGGAAGCTGCCGATACACTCTCCATCCTCGAAGGTGCCATGGGCGACTGGCTGGATGTTCTGGCCGCCGACGAGCAGCGCCAGCGCATTCTGACGATCATGCTGCGCACCAATTACGACGGCGACCTGGGCGAGGTCCTCGCCCGCCAGAAGGAACTCGACGAGCACCACAATGTCGTGCTCGAACTCGCTTTTTCCCGCGCGCTTGCCAAGGGGCAGATGCACGAGACCTGGACCCCGGCCTCGGCGACGCGGACCCTGCACTGGATGATGCTCGGCCTCTGTACGGAATGGCTGCTGTTCGGCCGCACCTTCGATCTGACGGCCGAGGGACGCGAGGGCCTGAGCCGGCTCTTTGCCAGCTTCCGCGCGCCGGCCGTTACCGCGACCGCCGTCGTAGCCCGCCTGTGACAGCTGTAGCCGGCACCCCTGTGAGTACCGGCTACATGAAGCGCCTTCCGGAACCCTCTAGCTGAACACGACCGTCTTGTGACCGTTGAGCATGACGCGCCGCTCCAGGTGCAGCTTGACGGCGCGCGCCAGCACCCGGCTTTCGATGTCGCGGCCGGTGGCGACGAAATCTTCCGCCGTCAAGGCATGGCTGACGCGTTCGGTTTCCTGTTCGATGATCGGGCCTTCGTCGAGGTCCGGCGTGACGTAGTGCGCCGTCGCCCCGATCAGCTTCACGCCACGCTCATGCGCCTGATGATAGGGCTTGGCGCCCTTGAAGCTCGGCAGGAACGAATGGTGGATGTTGATCGCCTTGCCGTAGAGGCGCTTCGACAGATTGTCGGAAAACACCTGCATGTAGCGGGCAAGGATGACGAGATCCGCGCCGGTCTCCTGGACCAGTCGCAGAAGCCTTTCCTCCTGCTCGGCCTTGTTGTCCTTCGATACCGACCAACAGTGATAGGCGAGCCCTTCGGCTTCAGCCGTACGCCGGCTGTCTTCGTGGTTGGAGACGATGGCGACGACCTCCGCGTTCAACCAGCCGACACGGATCTGGTAAAGCAGGTGCAGGAGCGCATGGTCGAACTTGGAGACGAGGACCAGGATCTTCGGCTTGACCGCAGCATCCGTGAGCGTGGTCCGCATCTGGAAACGCTCGACGGCCGGGCGAAGCGCCCGCTCGACATCACCAGCCTGAACGCTCGCTGCAACCTGGAAGGCGATGCGCATGAAGAAGCTGTTGGTCTTGGTATCCCAGAACTGGTTGCTCTCGGCGATGTTTGCGCCAAGGGCGGCAAGCTCCGTGGTGACGGCGGCGACAATGCCGGGTTTGTCGTCGCAGGACAGGACAAGAATGAAGGTCTTCGGCGCCATGATCTCCTCCGATTGCAGCCGTTTCGGATGAGGCTCGAGCCCCTTCCCAAAGGCTGCCTATGAGGAGTTGAACGCGCCGGCAATCGTTCCGGCTGCGACGGCTGACGCTTTCTATCATCCTGATGGAAAGGCGCCCGGGAGCATGGAATGCCCCCGGGCGCTGCAAGATTCGTCGCATTCGGCTTTTGAGGTTTTCTGAGAGGTTTCCATCAAAAACCCGGTGTGCACCGACTAGATCAGTGCGCCTCGTCCCAGTTGGTTGCCGCGCGCGCATCGACCTTCAGCGGCACTTTCATGTCGAGCGCCGGCATGGCGGCGTTCTCCATCACCGAGACGACGACCGGAATGGTGTTTTCGACCTCGGCGTCCTCGACCTCGAAGATCAGTTCGTCGTGCACCTGCAGCAGCATGCGGGCCGAAAGCTTCGCCTCGGCCAGCGCCGGCTCCATCTTCACCATGGCGCGGCGGATGATGTCGGCGGCCGAGCCCTGGATCGGCGCGTTGATCGCGGCGCGCTCGTTGAAAGCGCGATGCGATGGGATCGACGAGCGGATGTCCGGATAGTGGGCGCGGCGGCCGAAGATCGTCTCGACGTAGCCGTGCTCGCGGGCAAACACCTTGGTGCCTTCCATATAGTCGCGGATGCCGGGGAAACGCTCGAAATAGCGCTTGATGTAGTCGCTGGCTTCGGAGCGCTCGATCGACAGCTGGTTGGCAAGGCCGAAGGCCGAGATGCCGTAGATGATACCGAAGTTAATCGCCTTGGCGCGCCGGCGGATTTCGCTCGGCATGCCCTCGACCGGAACGCCGAACATTTCCGATGCGGTCATCGCATGAATGTCGACGCCATCGGCAAAGGCCTGGCGAAGCTGCGGAATGTCCGCAACATGGGCAAGCACGCGCAGTTCGATCTGGCTGTAGTCGGCCGAGACGAGCTTGTGGCCGGGCGTTGCGATGAAGGCGGTGCGGATCTTGCGGCCTTCGGCGGTGCGCACCGGAATGTTCTGCAGGTTCGGATCGGACGACGACAGGCGGCCGGTGGTCGTGGCGGCAAGCGCGTAGGACGTATGCACGCGCTTCGTCTCCGGATGGACGAAGCCCGGAAGCGCATCGGTATAGGTGGACTTGAGCTTGGTCAGCTGTCGCCAGTCGACGATCTTGCGCGGCAGTTCGTGGCCTTCGGCTGCCAGGTCTTCCAGAACCTGTGCCGAGGTCGACCATTGCCCGGTCTTGGTCTTCGAGCCGCCGGCAAAGCCCATCTTGCCGAAGAGGATATCGCCGAGCTGCTTCGGCGAACCGATGGTGAAGGTTTCGCCAGCGAGCTTGTAGATCTCGTCCTCGAGCCCGGCTGCGCCCTGGGCGAGCTCGCCCGAAAGCCGCGAGAGGATCTGGCGGTCGACGGTGATGCCGCGGTCTTCCATGCGTGCCAGAACGGCAACCAGGGGCCGCTCCAGCCGCTCATAGACGCGCATCAGCCCCTTGGCGGCCAATCGGGCCTTCAGGATATGCCAGAGCCTGAGCGTGACGTCCGCATCCTCAGCCGCGTAGGCGGTTGCCCGGTCGATATCGACGAAGTCGAAGGTCACCGAGGATTTGCCGGTTCCGGTGATGTCCTTGTAGGCGATCGGCTTGTGGTTCAGCCAGCGCTCAGACAGCGAGTCCATGCCATGGGTGCCGTTGCCGGCATCGACGACGTAGGACATCAGCATCGTGTCGTCGAAGCTTTCGACGGTGATGCCGTGCCGCTTCATCACGAGGTAATCGTATTTCAGGTTCTGGGCGACCTTGAGGACCGAAGGGTCCTCCAGCAGGCGCTTCAGCCGGCTCAAGGCTTCTGCGACCGGGATCTGGTTTTCGGCGAGCCCGCCGCCGAGCAAGTCGCCGACGCCGGTCTTGTGGATCAGCGGCACATAGGCCGCCCGGATCGAGGCGCCGGTCGGGTCGGCCTTGTGGTCGGCGATCGCCAGCGAGAAGCCGACGAGGTCGGCCTGCATTGCATCGAGCGAGGTCGTTTCCGTGTCGAAGCCGACGACACCGGCTTCGCGCGCGTCCGATATCCACCGGTCGAGAGTGGCGATGTCGCGGATCGTCACATAGGCGCTCTGATCCATCGGCGCCTTGGCGAAGATTTCAGCGCGTGCCGCAGCGAGCGCCTCGGGCGTCGCGTCCGCGCCATTCGCTTCGCCGGCACGCGACAGGACGGCGGCGGCTTGCGCGGCCTCGCCACGGGCGGCAGCCGCGGTGGAGGAGCCCTCGCTGACCTTTTCCGCGCCATCTCCCTTGTCGAGATCAGGGCCGCGCGCCTCGGCGCCCCATTCTACCGGCACCAAGGCTGCTTCAACGGCATCGGCGTCCGTACCGGTCGCGGCGGCGACGCGACGCGTCAGCGTTGTGAATTCCATCGCCTTCAGGAAGGCGATCAGCTTCGGACCGTTCTGCGGCTCGAGGCTCAGCTCTTCGAGCGGAACGTCGAGCGGCGTGTCGGTCTTGAGTTCGACGAGCTGGCGCGACAGACGAGCGAGATCGGCATTGGCGATGATGTTCTCGCGGCGCTTGGCCTGCTTGATCTCGCCGGCGCGGGCCAGCAGCGTTTCGAGATCGCCGTACTCCTCGAGCAGCTGTGCTGCCGTCTTCGGGCCAATGCCGGGAATGCCCGGGACATTGTCGGTGGAGTCACCGGTCATCGCCTGCAGGTCGATCATCTTTTCCGGCGGCACGCCCCATTTCTCGATCACTTCCGGGATCGAGATCTGCTTGTCCTTCATGCTGTCGTACATGGACACGTTCGAAGTCACGAGCTGCATCAGGTCCTTGTCGGACGATACGATGGTGACGCCGGCGCCGGCGGCTTCTGCAAGCCGGGCGTAGGTGGCGATCAGGTCGTCGGCCTCATAGCCTTCCTTCTCGATGCAGGGCAGGTTGAAGGCGCGGGTCGCGTGACGGATCAGCCCGAACTGCGGGATCAGATCTTCCGGCGGCGCCGTGCGGTTCGCCTTGTACTGATCGTAGAGCGCGTTGCGAAAGGTCTTCGACGAATAGTCGAAGATGACCGCGAAATGGGTCGGCGTGACGCCGACCGAGGTGTCGCGCGCATCGGTGAGCAGCTTCCACAACATGTTGCAGAAACCCGATACCGCGTTGACCGGAAGGCCATCGGATTTGCGGTTGAGCGGCGGGATGGCGTGGAACGCCCGGAAGATGAATCCGGAGCCGTCGACGAGGAAGAGATGATCACCGTTTTTCATGGGCAAATGGATAGCGCGGGGCAAGCCAAAGGTCCATTGCGGTTTTCCCGCCAGACACTACATTCTCCACCGGTCGCGGTGGCCGCGATCGCCACCGCGGATTGCGAAAACAGGGACTGATTTCGCCTTGGGATCGAGCGCCAAAAGGCTTCGCAAGCGCCCGTTCGGCTTCACGCAAACGTTACATATTTGTAATGTCCGATTCAGCCCCGGTATCCTTGAAAAGCCACATTTGAATCCTCAAATCTTACTCAACGGCACCGAGTGATGCCGTCTTCTGGTGATTGGCCTGTCCCCCGCCCGCACCAGATGAGGACAAAGGCCTTATCCCCCTCTCCGGGCCTTTGTCCCGTTTTCAAAAGACCGTCACGGCGCCGCCTCCGCACCGTGACGGTTTTTTGTTTCTGCCGTCCGATCACCTCCGCTCAAATCCCGGTGAGACCCGACGGTCTCAAGGTCCATCGCCTGCATTGTAACTTGTCTTCATGGCGGTTCGGGCGTACCGATAGACATGGCCTTCAATCGTATGGAATCTGCGACCTACCTGGCCAGCCTGCTGGCTAAGAGCTTTTCGCGCGCGCTTCACGAGCGCGGCCAGAAGCTTGGTTTCGCGCCCGGTCAGTTTCCCATCCTGCTCGAGCTTTGGGCCGAGGAAGGCCTGACGCAGAAACAACTGCTCGATCGCCTCGACATCGAACAGGCGACGATGGCAAACACGCTCTCGCGCATGGAGCGCGACGGGCTCATCCTCCGCCGCAAGCATCCGCAGGACAAGCGCTCGCAGCAGATCTACCTCACCGAAAAGGCAAAGGAGATGGAGGCGGCCGCCAAGGAGGCAGCGCTTGCCGCCGACCAGTCGCTGCTTGCCGGCCTCAGGAATTTCGAACGCGAACTGATGCTCGAATATATGCGCATGGCGCTCGCGAGCGTGGCACGCAGCGACAGTCGCGCCTGAACGCACCACCCCCTTATGATCATTCCATCAAAAAAATTGGCTTAAAGCGGGCGTTCGCCCGTTCTAAAGCGGGGGCAGACGCGTCGATCCGGGCGCCCCGGCGCTCACCTTGCCGACGCGCCGGGCTCTCCGTTCACCGTCACCTGAGACCTCTGCCCAAAATCGCTCAAATCGATTTCGCTTTGGCGGCACATGCAGTAGGTTCCGGCGAAACTTGAAGCAAGGATATGCATGATGGCTGACATCACCCCCGTTCTCGAACGCGCAGACGCCAACCTGCCAAGGAGCCTCGACCGGCTGTTCGACCTCGTTCGGATCAAGTCGATCTCGACCGACCCGGCCTTCAAGGCGGAATGCCGCAAGGCGGCCGAATGGCTGGTGGCCGAACTCAACAGCCTCGGCTTCACCGCATCGGTGCGCGACACCCCCGGCCATCCGATGGTCGTCGCCCACCATGACGGCGCCAAGCCCGATGCGCCGCATGTGCTGTTCTATGGCCACTATGACGTTCAGCCGGTCGATCCGCTGAACCTCTGGGACACGGATCCGTTCGAGCCCGGCATCAAGGAAATCGAACCCGGCCGCAAGGTGATCACCGGCCGTGGCACGGCTGACGACAAGGGCCAGCTCCTGACCTTCGTCGAGGCGGTGCGCGCCTACAAGGACGTGCATGGCGCCCTGCCCTGCCGCGTCACCATCCTGTTCGAAGGCGAAGAGGAATCCGGCTCGCCGTCGCTGAAGCCCTTCCTCGAAGCCAATGCCGCCGAACTCAAGGCCGACTATGCGCTGGTCTGCGACACCAGCATGTGGGACCGCGATACGCCGGCGATCTCCGCTGGCCTGCGCGGCCTCGTCGGCGAAGAAGTCATCGTCCGGGCTGCCGACCGCGACCTGCATTCCGGTTATTTCGGTGGTGCTGCCGCCAACCCGATCCGCATCCTCACCACCATTCTCGCCGGCCTTCATGACGAAAACAGCCGCGTGACGCTGCCAGGCTTCTACGAAGGTGTCGAAGAGACCCCGGCCCAGATCAAGGCGGCCTGGGAAACGCTCGGCCAGACGGCAGAGAAGTTCCTCGGCGAAATCGGCCTTTCGATCCCGTCGGGTGAAAAAAACCGCTCGGTGCTGGAACTGACCTGGGCGCGACCGACCGCGGAAGTCAACGGCATCACCGGCGGCTATACCGGCGAAGGCTTCAAGACGGTGATCGCGGCCGAGGCTTCGGCAAAGGTTTCCTTCCGCCTGGTCGGCAACCAGAACCCGGAAAAGATCCGCGAAGCCTTCCGCGCCTATGTGCGCTCCAAGGTTCCGGCCGACTGCTCGGTCGAGTTCCATGCCCATGGCGGTTCGCCAGCGATCCATCTTCCGTACGAATCGCCGCTGCTCAACACGGCGAAGGTGGCCCTGTCCGACGAGTGGCCGAAGCCGGCCGTCATCATCGGCATGGGCGGCTCGATCCCGATCGTCGGCGACTTCCAGAAGATGCTCGGCATGGAATCGCTGCTCGTCGGCTTCGGTCTTTCCGACGACCGCATCCATTCGCCGAACGAGAAGTACGAGCTGCAGTCCTATCACAAGGGCATCCGCTCATGGATCCGTATCCTCGACGCGCTCGCCGCCTGATGATCGGTGCGGGACGGGGCGCGATTTTGTGCGCGCATCCCGCCCGAGCCACTTGACCCCGGAAGCCGTGGCGGAGCTCTCGCCACGGCTTCTTTGCTTTGGTTGCGTGGCTGGAGATGATGCAGCCCTCGCGCGCAAGCGCTCCATCGACGCGCATGCATCGCTGCCCGATCGGCGGGATGTCCACGCTTTACCGTTTCCCCTTCACTGTTTCCCGGCGGTTTCTCCGTTGTCGGCGGGCCGTCAATCCTTGACCTCCGGGGTCTCAGGTGCTTCCTTTTTGTGAAACAAATCACAAAGGGAAATCGGATCGTTGGCAAGGGTAAGGACCGAAGCGTCGCGCTGCGGGCGTGACGTTATGACAAAGCGGCTCAGAAAACTGAACGTCTCCGCTCGGAGAAACCCTCCGGCCGCTGCAACGGAAGTGTCCTTGAAACAACCCCGCCACGCCCTCGCATCCATCGCGGCACCGGCATGAAGCGGCTGCAGACCTATTTCTGGCCCGTTGTCGGCCTTCTGGCGATCCTGTTTTCGGTGAACGCGCTCTATCATGAGTTGCGCGACCTGTCGTTCGACGAGTTTCTCGCAAGCTTCAATGCTATTTCGCTGAGGAGCTGGCTTCTGGCGATCGGCTCGACGCTCCTCGCCTATGCAGCTCTGGCGGCCTACGACCGACTTGCGCTCGACCACCTCGGCCACCGCATTTCGCTCTGGTTCATCACGCTCTGCTCGTTCACGACCTACGCGCTGTCGCACAATCTCGGCGCCTCGGTGTTCTCCGGCGCGGTCGTGCGCTACCGCGCCTACCGTTCCAAGGGGCTTTCCCCGGGCGAAGTCGGCGTTCTCGTCGCCTTCTGCTCCTTCACCTTCACTCTCGGGACCTTGGTTCTATCGGCCGTCGTGCTTCTGGTACGGCCCGACATCATCGAGCGTTTTGCCGAATTCCTGCCGGTCGAAATGTCGCTCACAACCGGCGTGCTCATCCTCATCGTCATCGGGCTCTATGTCATCGGCAGTCTCGTCGGGCTGCCGTCGTTCCGCACGCGCTGGTTCCAGCTGCACTACCCGAAGCCGAAGATCGTTTTCCGGCAGCTGGTGATCGCTCCGGTGGAGCTGATCGGCGCCGCCGGGATCATCTATTTCGCCCTGCCGGAAGCGGGAAATCCGGGCTATATCGTCATTCTCGGGATCTTCCTTGCGTCCTTTTCGGCAGCCCTTCTGTCGCATGCGCCCGGCGGGCTTGGCGTACTCGAGCTGATTTTCATCGCCGCCTTGCCGGAAATGGACCCGGCTGCCGTGCTTGCGGCGCTTGCGATCTTCCGGCTGCTTTACCTCGTCATCCCGTTCGTGCTTGCGCTGATCGTGATCCTGGTGTTCGAGCGGGCGCGTTTCGTGGCGGAGCGCCAGCCGCCGAAGGGAAGCGACCTCCCCTAGGCGAAGAGACCGCGTCCATCACGGATATCAGGGCGCGTTGCAGACAGTGGGCAGCGCCTGTTCGAGCGGCCCCTTCACCTCGTGCAGGCGCGCCGCTTCGATCTGGTAGGGTGTAAACGGCGGCACCTGCAGCGACGGATTGATGATGCGGGCGACATAGCAGCCGGCGAAGAACCGCACCCGCCCCCGCTTCTCGATCGATTTCACCGCGACGGGAACGGCGGAATAGATGCTGCCCGCCCCGGCCTCCGTCTTCACCTTGCCGACCTTGATCTCGACAGACACCGTGCGCTCATAGCCGCGGGTGAACGCCTTGAAGCCGCCGACGGGTTTCGATTCGCCTAAATAACCATAGGCGCGGGCATATTCCTTGCGGTTGACGGCGTTGTAGAGCGAGCGGACGAGCGCGGCCCCATCGGACCGGTCATCGACATAGGCGACGCTGTCCTGCGCCAGAGCTTCGCCATTCAGGGCTGCAAATGCGCCGAGGGCGAAGACGGTGGATCGAAGCTTCATGGCAGTCCTCCTTTGTCGTGCGGGCAGCCGAACACAACAATGAGGCGAAGCCATAGCAGGATTCGCGAGTGGATCGATAACGACATAGGCCAGCCACCGTTCGGCGCGGCACCGGCGATCCGTTTGACCTCAGCAAATTTGGGAGGCGGTGGGCGGCGTCACGCCGATGAGCAGAAAGCCGCGGGCATAAGCGCAAAATGAAAAGAGCCCCGTGTGGGAGGAGGTACACGGGGCTCTCGAACTTGATCGGCAGCTGGGAGGAGGAGTGCCGCCGATCCGCATCGGGCGCCGCGGGAGGAGGTGCAGCGCTTCGATGAGTCGTATAATAATTATGCGCCGCAACAATTTCAAGACATCATTTTGCACTGCACAAAATCGTGAAGGAAAGGCAGGGCCAAAGGCATCGTCCCTGACGTCGGATCGCGGTTGGTGCATCCGGAGGACCGCCGCGACCGATAACCTGATAGAAACCACAACTACTGATGGCAGGTTCCTTTTGTTCAGCTTTTTCGACATACATCTACGTGTAAGCCAAGAATAAATTTTCACTCAGTAATTGCAGGCGCTCAAATGAAATTGCTGCTCCAGATTCCGACCGCCCTCATCGTTGTCCTGATTCTTGCGACCTGGCTTGCCAGCCTCCGTCTCGTGGTGCTGCCGCCCGGCTCCCTCAAGCTCAAAGCGATGACGGCCCTCGTTTATCAGGGACATGGCTTCCGTCTGATCGACAGCCCGCTCGGCATGTGCGGCCGTCGGGCCCACCCGGCCGCCGACTGCGAGGAGGTGGCCATGAACCATCTGGGCAAGCGGGTGCTGCTGCGGATGCCTTTCAGCCAATGGCTCTACGATTACACCGATCCCTATCCGGTGAGCCCCACGGCATCGGTCGAAGAGACTCCGCTTCGAAACGCCATCCAGTGAGAACCGGCGAGCACGGGCTCGGACCTGGAGGCGCATGCGCGCCTAAGCGTCAAGGTTTTGAACCATCAGGCTTTTTCACAACGACTTTCTTAACCACCCCTTAAATTGCCGCATTTAAAGTTCACCCGGTCGCCGTGGCGGATGGGCGTGGGACGCCGTTACCGCCGTTGAAATCGATTGGCCGCAACGATAGCGCCAAGGGCCACCGCTGGGCGGTGAGGGATAGATCAAACGGCATGGCAGCAAGCGGCAGGTCAGGACAGCGGATCGAGCCCTCGTTCGGCGGAAACGAGGACGATGACGACGACGATTTTCGCGTAGAGGCCAGCGACCGCGTGACCACGAGCCGCAAGGCGCCACGCGGCAAATCTTCCGGCCAGACCAACAGGAGCAGCGGCAAGAAGAAGCCAGCCGGCAAGCGCGGCGGCGGCCGTCGCGGCTCCGGTGGCGGTGGCTTGGTCGGCCTTGTCCGCACGCTGTTCTACTGGTGCATCGTGCTCGGCATCTGGGGCGCGATGGGCGTCGGCGGCCTGGTGCTCTACTACGGCGCGCGCATGCCGAGCGCCGAAAGCTGGTCGATCCCCGATCGCCCGCCGAACGTGAAGATCCTTGCCGTCAGCGGCGACATCATCGCCAACCGCGGCACCACGGGCGGCGAAGCGCTTTCGCTCGAAAACATGTCGCCCTATATCCCGCAGGCAGTCATCGCCATCGAGGACCGGCGCTTCTATTCCCATTTCGGCATCGACCCCTTAGGTCTGGCCCGCGCCATGCTGACGAACGTCACTACGGGCCGCATGGTCCAGGGCGGCTCGACGCTGACGCAGCAGCTCGCCAAGAACCTGTTCCTGTCGCCGGAGCGCACGCTGGAGCGCAAGGTGCAGGAAGTCTTGCTCGCCTTCTGGCTCGAGCAGAAGTATTCCAAGGACCAGATCCTGGCGATGTATCTCAACCGGGTGTTCTTCGGCTCCAACGCCTATGGCGTCGAAGCGGCCTCGCGGCGCTACTTCAACAAGTCGGCACGCGACGTGAACCTCGGCGAGGCGGCCCTGCTCGCGGGCTTGCTCAAGGCCCCTTCGCGGCTCTCGCCGGCGCGTGATCCGAAGGCGGCGGAAGAGCGCGCCCAGATCGTGCTGGGCGCGATGCGCGAGGAAGGCTTCGTCACCGACAGCGAGATCAAGACGGCGATGTCGCAGACGCCGACCAAGGCCAAGAGCTACTGGTCGGGCGCCGAGCATTATGTCGCCGATATGGTGATGGACCAGCTTCCGGGCATGATCGGCGAGATCAAGGAAGACCTGGTCATCGACACGACGATCGACCTCAATCTCGAAAAGAAGGCCGAGGAAGTGATTGCCGCGACGCTGGACGCCGATGGCAAGAAGCTCGACGCCTCGCAGGCCGCCCTCGTCTCGGTCGACGGCACCGGCGCCATCCGGGCGCTCGTCGGCGGCAAGGACTATGCCGAGAGCCAGTTCGACCGCGCCTCCAAGGCCAAGCGCCAGCCGGGCTCGGCCTTCAAGCCCTTCGTTTATGCCGCGGCCATGGAGATCGGCCGCACGCCGATGTCGATCCGCAATGACGGTCCGGTTCGGATCGGCAACTGGACGCCGGAGAATTACGACCAGAAATATCGCGGCGAGGTGACGCTTGCCGATGCGCTCGCCAACTCGCTGAACACGATCGCAGCCCAGCTGGTCATGGAGGTCGGCCCTTCCAACGTCGTCAAGGTCGCGCACCGCCTCGGTATCGATTCCGAGATGCAGGCAAACGCCTCGATCGCGCTCGGGACGTCGGAAGTGAGCCTCGTCGAACTGACCTCGGCCTATGCCCCCTTCATGAATGGCGGCTTCAAGGCGACGCCGCACGTGATCCGCCGCATTTCCAAGGCGGACGGAACGGTGCTCTACGAAAACACCTACGACAACCCGCCGCGCGTGCTCGATCCGGCGATCGTCAGCGAGATGAACCAGATGCTGCTGCGGGTGCTGACCAAGGGCACTGGCAAGAAGGCGCAGCTGAAAGGCTGGGAAGCGGCCGGCAAGACCGGCACGACGCAGTCCTTCCGCGACGCGCTGTTCGTCGGCTACACCTCGAATCTCACGACCGGCGTCTGGTTCGGCAACGACGACGGCAAGTCGATGAAGAAGGTCACCGGCGGCGGCCTGCCGGCCAAGGCCTGGCACGATTTCATGATGGCGGCCCACGAAGGGCTTTCGCCCTCGCCGCTGTTCGGGACGACCGGCGTGCAGCCGGTCTTCGACGACGGCACCGCGCCGCCCCCAGGCGACCTGATGTCCGGCGACCCGGAAGCCTTCCCGGAAGCACCCGTCGGCGTCGATGGCGGCGTCGCGGTCGGGCAGCGTCCGGTCGACCAGGGCGGCGCCCCGTGGGGCGGCCAGACGGCGGATCAGGGCAACGGCGGCATGGTACCGCCGGCCGATGTCGGCCAGACGACCGGGGCCACGCGCCGCACCACGCTTTTCGATATTCTGACCGGCGGCTGAGCCGCCCGTGAACCTCGATTTGACAGGGGATCCGGCCTGTAGGCAGGCTGCGGCCGATGGCCCATTTCGGGCTAGACAAATCCCGGGCTTGCTTTTGCCCCCAAACGCCCCGCAGAATGCCTTGCAGTCCGAAACGCCGGTCCTTATATACGCCGCATCGGCGCAGTCTAAGCTGCGAAGAAATCCAAAGACCATCCCGTTAGGGGCTGTCTCACGAATGCCTGACCGGGTTCCGACAGTCCGCTGCAAGGAGAGAACGACATGGCTAAAGTTATTGGTATTGACCTGGGAACGACCAACTCCTGCGTCGCCGTCATGGACGGTAAAGACGCGAAGGTGATCGAAAATGCCGAGGGTGCGCGCACGACCCCCTCGATGGTGGCATTCAGCGAAGACGGCGAGCGTCTCGTTGGCCAGCCGGCCAAGCGCCAGGCTGTCACCAATCCGGAAAACACGCTTTTTGCGATCAAGCGCCTGATCGGCCGGACCTTCCAGGACCCGACCACGCAAAAAGACAAGGACATGGTTCCTTACAAGATTACCAAGGCCGACAATGGCGACGCCTGGGTCGAAGCGCACGGCACGGATTACTCCCCGTCGCAGATCTCCGCCATGATCCTTCAGAAGATGAAGGAAACGGCCGAATCCTACCTCGGTGAAAAGGTCGAGAAGGCCGTCATCACCGTTCCGGCCTACTTCAACGACGCCCAGCGCCAGGCAACCAAGGATGCCGGCAAGATCGCCGGTCTCGAAGTTCTGCGCATCATCAACGAGCCGACCGCGGCAGCGCTCGCCTACGGCCTCGACAAGAAGGACGGCAAGACGATCGCCGTTTACGACTTGGGTGGTGGTACCTTCGATATCTCGGTTCTCGAAATCGGCGACGGCGTCTTCGAAGTGAAGTCGACCAACGGCGACACCTTCCTCGGTGGCGAAGACTTCGACATGCGTCTCGTCCAGTACCTCGCCGGCGAGTTCAAGAAGGAACAGGGCATCGACCTGAAGAACGACAAGCTCGCTCTTCAGCGCCTGAAGGAAGCCGCTGAAAAGGCCAAGATCGAGCTGTCCTCGTCGCAGCAGACCGAAATCAACCTGCCGTTCATCACGGCTGACGCTTCCGGTCCGAAGCACCTGACGATGAAGCTGACCCGCGCCAAGTTCGAAGCGCTTGTCGACGACCTGATCCAGCGCACCGTCGCGCCGTGCAAGGCAGCCCTCAAGGATGCCGGCGTCTCGGCTGCCGAGATCGACGAAGTCGTTCTCGTCGGTGGCATGAGCCGCATGCCGAAGGTGCAGGAAACCGTCAAGCAGCTGTTCGGCAAGGAGCCGCACAAGGGCGTGAACCCGGATGAAGTGGTCGCCATGGGCGCCGCCATCCAGGCCGGCGTTCTGCAGGGCGACGTCAAGGACGTTCTCCTGCTCGACGTCACCCCGCTGTCGCTCGGCATCGAAACGCTCGGTGGCGTCTTCACCCGCCTGATCGAACGCAACACGACGATCCCGACCAAGAAGTCGCAGACCTTCTCGACCGCCGACGACAACCAGTCGGCCGTGACGATCCGCGTCTCCCAGGGCGAGCGTGAAATGGCTGCAGACAACAAGCTGCTCGGCCAGTTCGACCTCGTCGGCATTCCGCCGGCACCGCGCGGCATGCCGCAGATCGAAGTGACCTTCGACATCGATGCCAACGGCATCGTGCAGGTTTCGGCCAAGGACAAAGGCACCGGCAAGGAACACCAGATCCGCATCCAGGCATCTGGCGGCCTCTCCGACGCCGACATCGAAAAGATGGTCAAGGACGCCGAAGCCAACGCTGAAGTCGACAAGAAGCGTCGCGAAGGCGTGGAAGCCAAGAACCAGGCCGAAAGCCTGATCCACTCCAGCGAGAAGTCGCTGAAGGATTACGGCGACAAGGTTTCGGAAACGGACCGCAAGGCGATCTCCGACGCGATTGCCGCGCTGAAGACCGCCGTCGAAGCCTCCGAGCCGGACGCCGAAGACATCAAGGCCAAGACCAACACGCTCATGGAAGTTTCCATGAAACTCGGCCAGGCGATCTACGAAGCGCAGCAGACGGAAGCCGCTCATGCGGATGCCGCCGCCGACGCTGCCCGTGACGGCGATGTCGTCGATGCCGACTACGAAGAAGTCAACGACGAAGACGATCGCAAGCGTTCGGCCTAAGTCGCCCTTCAAACAGACGGAAAAGCCCGGGTTCGCCCGGGCTTTTTTGTTGCCGGTCTCGCCCGTCAGGGCCTGCAATATCGGCGATCGGCACTGTGACTTGCCGCAAACGTACCTTTTCCGACAAAAAACCGTATCTACCGCCGTTCGGGCTATGGTATCGCGCTTCAAGGTTTACTAAATCGGTGGCAAGGTAAACGGGCAGCCGCCGAGCCATCGCGCTGGCTTGCCAACAGGATAATCTTCTACGAATGAAACGTGATCTCTACGAAACGCTTGGTGTTGCCAAGAACGCCGACGAAAAGGAGCTGAAGAGCGCCTTCCGCAAGCTCGCGATGAAGTATCATCCGGACAAGAACCCCGGCGACGCGGCAGCGGAGAAGACCTTCAAGGAAATCAACGAAGCCTACGAGATGCTCAAGGACCCGCAGAAGCGGGCGGCCTATGACCGCTACGGTCATGCGGCTTTCGAGCAGGGCGGCATGGGCAACGGCTTCGGCGGCGGTGGTGCCGGCGGTTTCTCCGACATCTTCGAAGACATCTTCGGCGAGATGATGGGCGGCGGGCGCCAGCGGCGCTCATCGGGCGGCCGCGAGCGCGGCGCCGATCTTCGCTACAACATGGAGATCTCGCTCGAGGAAGCCTTCGGCGGCAAAACGGCGCAGATCCGCGTTCCGACCTCGATCACCTGCGACGTCTGCACCGGCTCCGGCGCCAAGCCGGGCACCAGCCCCAAGACCTGCGGCACCTGCCACGGCTCCGGCCGCGTGCGCGCCGCTCAAGGCTTCTTCTCGATCGAACGCACCTGCCCCACCTGCGGCGGGCGCGGTCAGACGATCACCGACCCCTGCGGCAAGTGCCACGGCCAGGGCCGGGTCACCGAAGAGCGCACCCTCTCGGTCAACATTCCGGCCGGCATCGAGGACGGTACGCGCATCCGCCTTTCGGGCGAAGGCGAAGCCGGCCTTCGCGGCGGACCGTCGGGCGACCTCTACATCTTCCTTTCGGTCAGGCCGCATGAGTTCTACCAGCGCGACGGCGCCGATCTCTATTGCAGCGTGCCGATCTCGATGACGACGGCTGCCCTTGGCGGCAAATTCGACGTGACGACACTCGACGGCACCAAGTCGCGCGTCACGGTTCCCGAGGGCACCCAGGCCGGCAAGCAGTTCCGCTTGAAGGGCAAGGGCATGCCGGTGCTGCGCTCGGCGCAATCGGGCGACCTCTACATCCAGATCCAGATCGAAACGCCGCAGAAGCTGACCAAGCGCCAGCGCGAACTGCTGCAGGAATTCGAGGAGATCTCCTCCAAGGACAACAATCCGGAATCGACCGGATTCTTTGCCCGGATGAAGGATTTCTTCGATACGCTGAGCGACTAAGGCTTCAAGCCCGACGACTTCTACAGCGCCGCGCGCCGGAAACGGTTGCGCGGCGCTTCTATTTCAGAGCAGGGCCATGAGCTGCCACAGCCCGGCCAAAACGAGCGCTACCCCGGCGATGCGGGACAGGATCCCGCCGCCGGGCACGACCTTCTCCGCCAGAACGAAGATGGCGATCGCGGCGATCAACAGCACGTTCATCACCCCGCCGACGAACAGCAGCGCCATCAGCGCCCAGCAGCAGCCGACGCAATAGAGCCCGTGCCGCACACCGAGGCCGAAGGCGCCGCCCGCTTCCCGACGAAAGCCGCCGTGGGACTGGATGAAAAGCAGCGGCGCCTGGCATTGACTGAGACAGCGATCCTTGAGCGGCGTGAACTGGAACAGGCCGACAGCAATCAGCACGATGCCGCTGAGGACCGCACTGGCGCTTGCAAGCGCCGGCGTGAGCAACAGGGCGCGATCGAGCAGCCATTGCCCGAGAACAGCGACGAGCGCGAACAGGATCCAGGCCGACAGATAGCCGGCGGCAAAGAAACCGGTGGCGGCAAAGGGCTTGCCCTGTTGGGCGGCCTTGCGGCCGACACGGGCATAGAGCAGGATCATCGGCGTCGCCGACGGCACCATCATGCCGACCATCATTACGGCCCACATGACGAGGGCATAGGCGAAGGTCGTGGCGGACCAGGGAGCGGCAACCGCGCCCGCCATCGATGCCATGGCGCCCTGCTGTGCCCCCATGGTCATGGGCTTGTCCGCCGGCATGTCCATGGGCATATCCATGTCCATGCCGGAGCCCATATCCATGCTGGCTGAAGGAGCCGGGGGAACAGCCATGTCCATGGCCGACGCCAGCCACAGGATGTAGAGCCAGCTGATCGCCGTCAGGGTGACCAGCGCCGCCACGACGATGACGCGGTCACGTCTAAGCAGGGTTTCGAGCGCCGTGTCTCCCATCGGCGTCAGTGGATCACGCCGCTTTCGGTCAAATGCATCCGGGCGAAATGGGCATGCGAATCCGCAAGCGCCAAAGTCAGCGGCCCTTTCGTATCGGCCCATCCGCGCCCGACTTCGCAAATGTCGTATTCGAAGCCATGGGGGAGATTGATGCGCGCCTGATGGGCGGCGCCGGTCACGGGATTGAGGATCGGCTCGCCGCGTGCGGCGATCCAGCCCGGCACGTTCAGCCGCGCCGTTCGGGCGCCAACATCAACCTCGAAATCGATCTCGGCAAAGACCGGATCGTGCATGGTTTCGAAGGTGGTTGCGAAGACCTGGAAGAAGGTCGCGCCGGGTTCGGTATCCTCGCCACTCATAATGCGCAGCAGCGCGCCGCGCTGTTCGTCCGATGCGCGGCTGTCGACGATCGGCACCACCTGCCCCCTGCCCTCATGGATCGCGCCCGGCCAGGCGGCGATCAGGCCGCCGCGAAGCCCATCGAGCCGCGTGTCGCCGTGATAGCCTTCCTCGATCTCGAAGGCGCCGACAGCGCTGCAATGGCCTTGGGTCGGCAGAGCGTTGAACTGGCAGGGGCAGCCATAGGCGCAATTGCAATGAATGAACTCACGCCCCTTCATCATCCATCTGACACTCGTCATCGTCTCCTCCTGAGATCTGATCGGTGTTCGTCTCGCGGTTCCCCGCAAACAGATGCCTTTTATTAGAATAGAAAAATATACTCTTCTCCGCCGCCGATGCCAACGGCAGGCGATGGGCAAAGGCGGGAACACGACAGCGCCGCGGGTCGGTCGGACCCGCGGCGCTTGGATGATCAGGTTTCGAGCTCTTTATCGGTGTCCGTCCTAGAGCGTCGCCATGCCGCCATCGACGATCAGTTCGGCACCGACGGTAAAAGTGGCTTCGTCCGAAGCGAGGAAGACCACGGCCTTGGCGATCTCGCTCGCATCGCCGAAACGGCCAAGCGGGATCTGCGCGGCGATCGCATCAACCACTTGCTTGTTTTGTTCGGGCGTCGGGGCGTGGCCGTCATGGAGCGGCGTGCGGATTGGGCCGGGGCTGACGGCATTGACCCGGATGCCGCGGCCGACGAGTTCGCCGGAGAGCGTGCGGGCCAGCGACAGCAGGCCCGCCTTGGTCAACGCATAGACGCTGGAGGTCGGCATGCCGATATGGGCGTTGATCGAGGTGTTGAGCACGACCGAGGCGCGCTTGGAGAACACGGGCAGCAGTGCCTGGATCAGGAAGTACGGGCCCTTGACGTTGATGGCGATCGACCGGTCGAAGCTCGCCTCGTCCCACTCTTCGATCGGCTGCAGCTTGGCGATGCCGGCATTGATGAACAGGATGTCGAGCGTGCCGAAGGCGGCACGGATCTTTTCGGCAACGGCCGCCTGGCCGGCGACATTGCCGGCATCGGCCTCGATGATGAGCGCAGCCTCGCCAAGGACGGATCGGGCTTCGGCGATGTTCTTCGGATTGGTGCCGGTGACGGCAACGCGTGCGCCTTCGGCAATGAACTGGCGGGCGGTTTCGAGACCGATGCCGCTGGTGCCGCCGGTGATGAGTGCCGTCTTGTTCTCCAAACGTGACATGATGAAATCCTCTTGCTGGGTTGAGAAGGAGGCCGGTTCGATTGGCCGTCCTTCGATGCCCACAGATATGGCGGAAAACTGTCGTTCGGATTAGTCTCCCAATTGTGGAACTCGAATTCGGAAAAGCCGAACGATGATGAAGATCGAAGGAATAGCTGCCTTTGTCGCCGTGGCCGAAGCCGGCTCGATCAGCGAGGCGGCACGTCGCCTACGGCTGTCGAAATCCGTCGTCAGCGAAAGAGTGGCAGAACTGGAGCGCGGGCTCAACGCCACGCTTCTCCACCGCACCACACGCAAGCTGACGCTCACCGAGGATGGCATCGCGTTTCGCGAGCGCGCCATCCGGATTGTCAGCGAAGTGCAGGCGGCCGCCAGCGATCTTGCCGAACGCCGCGGGCTGCTGACGGGACCGCTTCGGATCGCGGCCCCCGTCAGCTTCGGCCGAAGGCATCTCGGTCCGGCGCTCTATCCGTTCTTGGCCCAACACCCGGAGATCGAGCTGACGCTTGACGTCGACGACCGACGGGTCGATGCCGCCTCCGAGGGCTACGACGCGATCGTGCGCCATGGCGCGATCGCCGACTCACGGCTGGTCGTGTGGAAACTTGCGAGAAGCCGGCGCCTGCTGGTCGCCGCGCCCGACTATCTCGACCGGCACGGCACGCCCGCGTCGCTCGCCGAACTCGAGGGCCATCGCGGCATCTTCTACACCAACCGGGGTGCTGCCGACTGGCGTTTCGAAGGTCCTGGCGGTGCGACAGTCGTACGGGCGCGCCTGGCGCTTGGCATGAACAATGGCGACATGCTCCACGATGCCGCCGTCGCCGGGCTCGGCATCGCGCTGTTGCCCGCCTTCATCGCCGGTCCGGCCGTGCGCGAGGGGCAACTGAACGAGATCGACGTTGGGCTCAGCCCGGAGCCGGAGTTCATCTACATGGCGCATCCGGAGGGCCGGCGCGCCTCCACCAAGCTCAGAGCCATCGCCCAGCACCTGAAGGAAGCCTTCGGCGATCCGCCCTATTGGGATCCGTGACGGCTCCGCAATCCCGGCACAATCGTTGCGGGTGACGGTATCGCGCCGATCGCCGATCAAGTCTTGACCAAGGCTTGACCGAAACCGGCTGGCATCATCAGCGCATCCCCTGACAACCGAAAATTGGATTCCTATCCTTCATGCGGAACCGCTTTCTGAACTGGATCGTCCTCATGGCGCTTGGCACCAACGCTCACGCAAGTCCGCTTCCCGCTCCCACCGACGCAGAAATTCGGGAGATCCTGGCCGACCGGATCGACAAGCAACAGCAGTCGATCGGCATCGTCGTCGGTATCATCGATGCCAATGGCCGGCGCATCATCGCCCACGGCCATCCGGCCAAAGGCGACCCGCGCCCCGTCGACGGGCAGACCGTGTTCGAGATCGGCTCGGTCACCAAGGTCTTTACCGCGCTGCTGCTGGCCGACGCGATGGAGAAAGGCGCACTCAGCCTTGGCACACCCGTCGCCACGCTTCTTCCCGAGAGCGTGATCATGCCCGAGGACAAGCAGACGCCGATCACGCTCGGCGACCTCGCAACGCACATGTCCGGCCTGCCGCGATTGCCCAGCAATCTGGTGCCGGCCGACATGAGCAATCCCTATGCCGGCTACGACGCGGCGAAGCTCTATGCTTTCCTCTCCAGTCACAAGCCGCAGCGCCGCCCCGGCGTCGGGCATGAATACTCCAATCTCGGCGCCGGGCTTCTCGGCCACGCGATCGCCTTGAAGGCCGGGGTCTCCTATGAAGACCTCGTCGTCAGCCGTATCGCCGTTCCCCTCGGCATGAAGGACACGGCGATCACGCAGCAGCCCGACTGGGCCGAACGCCGGGCAACGGGCCACGATGCGGCCATGGAGCCGGTGAGCGATTGGGATCTCGACGCGCTGCAGGGTGCAGGCGCCCTGCGCTCGACCGTGGACGATCTCCTGCTTTTCCTTGAGGCGGCCATGGGAAAGACGGCATCGCCGCTCGCTCCCGCCTTCAGCACGCTGCTGTCGACCCGACAACCGCTCGGCAACGGCGATGGCGACCAGCAGGCGCTCGGCTGGGTCGTCTCGGGCAAGGGCGACGAGCAGTTCATCTGGCACAATGGGGGAACCGGCGGCTATAGATCCTTCGTCGGCTACCGTCCGTCGACGGGTGTCGGCGTGGTCGCCCTGTCGAATGCGTCGACCGACGTCGGCGTCGACGACATCGGCCGCCATCTGCTCAATCGCAACGCGCCGCTTGCGCCGCCGATCGTCAAGCGCACGGCCATAGTGATCGACCCGGCGCGCTATGATGCCTATGTCGGCACCTACAGGCTGGCGCCCGACTTCGAACTCACGATCTTTCGGGATGGCGATAGTCTGTTTGCCCAGGCGACCGGGCAGGACCGGCTCGAAATCCTTCCGGAGGCCGAGCACCGCTTCTTTACGAAGCTCATCGATGCCCAGATCAGCTTCACGCTCAAAGGCGACCGTGCCGAAAGCCTGACCTTGCACCAGGGTGGGCAGAGCAGCCCTGCGCCTCGGGTCTCGAAATGACGGGCGCCTCCCGCCTGCTTATGAGGGCGGGAGACGATTTCCAGATCGATCAGAACAGCAGATCGATGGTGAAGTAGGCGAGCGCCGAAATCGCCGCTGCGGCGGGCATGGTGATGAACCAGGCAATGACGATATTGCCGGCAAGCCCCCAGCGCACGGCCGAAACGCGACGCGCAGCACCAACGCCGATGATCGCTCCGGTGATGGTGTGCGTCGTCGAGACCGGGATGCCGAGCCAGGTGGCGGCAAAGAGCGTGATCGCTCCGCCGGTCTCGGCGCAGAAGCCCTGCATCGGATTGAGCCTGGTAATCTTCGAGCCCATGGTGTGGACGATGCGCCAACCGCCGAACAGCGTGCCGAGCGCGATCGCCGCCTGGCAGGTGATCACCACCCAGAACGGCACATAGAACTCCGAGCCGAGATAGCCTTGCGAGTAGAGCAGCACCGCGATGATGCCCATGGTCTTCTGCGCGTCGTTGCCGCCATGGCCGAGCGAATAGAGCGAGGCCGAGACGAACTGCATGACGCGGAAGGTGCGGTCGACGGCAAAGGGCGTCTGGCGCACGAAGATCCACGAAACGATCAGCACCAGCATGAGCGCCAGGAAAAAGCCGATCGCCGGCGACATGAAGATGGCGCCCACGGTCTTCAAAAGGCCGGTCCAGACGATCGAACTGAAACCGGTGCTCGCAAGACCGGCGCCGACGAGGCCGCCGATCAGCGCGTGCGACGAACTCGACGGGATGCCGAAGAGCCAGGTGACGATGTTCCAGACGATCGCGCCGATCAGCGCCGAGAAGATCACCAGCGGCGTGACGATGCCGGGATCGATGATGCCCTTGCCCAGCGTCTCGGCCACGTGCAGGCCGAAGAACAGGAAGGCGATGAAGTTGAAGAAGGCCGCCCACATGACGGCATATTGCGGCCGGAGCACCCGTGTCGAGACGATCGTCGCGATCGAGTTGGCTGCGTCGTGCAGACCGTTCAGGAAGTCGAAGAACAGCGCGATGCCGATCAGCCCGACGAGCAACGGAAAGGCGAGCGTCGCATCCATCAGACGTTCTCGATCACGATGCCGCTGATTTCATTGGCGACGTCCTCGAAGCGGTCGACGACCTTTTCGAGCTCGCCATAGATCTCGCTGCCGATGATGTAGGCCATCGGGTTGCTGGCGCCGTGGCGGCGGAACAGGTCCTTGAGGCCCTGTTCGTGCAGTTCGTCGGAACGGCCCTCGATGCGGGTGACCTCTTCGGCGATCGCGATCAGGCGGTCGTGATTGGCGCCGATCCTATCGAGCAGCGGAATGGCCTCGGCGATCAGGTGCGCGGCCTTGACGACCGTGGTGCCCATTTCGCGCATGCCGGGATCGAAGCTCTTCTGCTCGTAAAGGCGGATCGTCTTGACGGTCTTGTGCATCATGTCGATGGCATCATCCATCGACTGGATCAGATCCTTGATGTCGCCGCGGTCGAAGGGCGTGATAAAGGACCGGCGCACGGCCAGCAGCACCTCGGCGGTGATGTGGTCCGCCTCATCCTCGAGCGCGACGATCCGGTCGCAGTGTTTTTCCAGATCGTCGCCGCCAGCGAGAACCTTGTCGAGCGCATCGGCAGCACCGACGACGGTGCGCGAATGTTTTGCGAAGAGGTCGAAGAAGCGATCCTCGCGGGGAAGAAGTTTGCGGAACCAGGCCAGCATCACACGTATATCCATCTGTGGATTGTCATGCGGCTGTCATATTTCACTAGGTCCTTTATGAAAAGCACCGAATCAAAGGGGTTTGTCGCCTTTCCCCTGTCGATATCGGCCTATCTTGCACGATATGGCGACGCGTCCCATTTCGCCTTGCCTTGGCAGGCGCTTTCGTCCTAGCTGCGCCCAACGTCGAATCCGGACTGCCGATGCCAAACAAGGTCTTTCTCAACCGCCTGAAGCTTACGGAGTTCCGCAACTATGCGGCCCTCTCGCTTGAGCTCGATCAGCGCCATGTGGTGCTGACGGGGGAGAACGGCGCCGGCAAGACCAACCTCATGGAAGCCGTCTCTTTCCTTTCGCCCGGCCGCGGCCTCAGGCGCGCAGCCTATGCGGACGTGACCCGGGTCGGTGCCGGCGACGGGTTCTCGGTCTTTGCGGAAGTCGAGGGCATGGAGGGAACCGTCGAGATCGGCACCGGGACTGCCGGCGTCACGGAAGGGCAATCCCGGCGGCTGCGGCTGAATGGAACACCGGCAGCGACCGTCGACGAACTGACCGATCACCTGCGCGTTCTCTGGTTGACGCCATCGATGGACGGGCTCTTTACCGGGCCTTCGGCCGACCGGAGACGGTTTCTCGACCGGCTGGTGCTTTCGCTCGATCCGGAGCATGGCCGGCGCGCCAGCGAATTCGACCGGGCGATGCGCAGCCGCAACCGGCTGCTCGGCGAATTTCGCCCGGACCCGGCCTGGCTGACGGCGATCGAGCGCGAAATGGCAGGTCTCGGCGTCTCGATGGCGCTGGCACGGCAGGAAATGCTCGGTCTGTTGACGGCGCTCGTCGAGCGCACTGTCGACGAAAACGTCTTTCCGTCGGCACGCCTGGCGTTGTCGGGCTTTCTCGACGACGAGGGCCATCGTCCGGCCTATGATCTGGAAGAAGAATATCTGACGATGCTGCGTGATGGGCGTCCGCGCGACGCCGCGGCGGGACGCACGCTCGACGGGCCGCACCGGAGCGACCTGCTCGTGCGTCACCGCGAGAAGGACATGGAGGCAGCACGCTGCTCGACCGGGGAGCAGAAGGCGCTGCTCGTCGGCCTGGTGCTGGCGCATGCGCGCCTCGTCGGCGACATGACCGGCCACGCGCCGATCCTGCTGCTCGACGAGATCGCCGCCCATCTCGACGTCAACCGGCGCGCCGCTCTGTTCGATCTCGTCGACGGCCTTGGCGGCCAGGCCTTCATGACCGGGACGGACCAAGCGATGTTCAAGGCGCTGGGCGAACGCGGCCGCTTTCTGACGGTTTCGCACGGCAGTGTTACGGGATAAGCAGAGGTCACCGAGGAGGATTTTGCCATGACCGGTGAGGACAAGCTCGACCAATCGGAGATCACCCGCTACGCCCGCCATATCGTGCTGCCGGAGATCGGGGGTGCCGGGCAACAAAGGCTGAAGGCGGCCCGTGTGCTGGTGATCGGGGCCGGCGGGCTCGGCGCTCCAGTGCTCGTCTATCTTGCCGCCGCCGGCATCGGCCGGATCGGCATCGTCGACGACGATGCGGTCGCGCTTTCCAACCTGCAGCGGCAGATCATCCACCGCACTGAAGACATCGACCGCGCCAAGGTCGAGCGGGCCGCCGAGGCGATCACCGCCCTCAACCCGCATGTCGGCGTCGACGAACACAGGCTCAGGCTCAACCCCGACAATGCCGAGGCGCTTTTCCGGCAATATGACCTGGTGATCGACGGCTCGGACAATTTCGATACGCGCTATCTCGCCGCCGATACGGCGGCAGCGGTCGGCATTCCGCTGGTGACCGGCGCCGTCGGCCGCTTCGACGGATCGCTGACGGTGCTGATGCCCTACAGCGCCGGCGCCGATGGACGGCCGAACCCCTCCTATCGCGATCTCTTTCCCGAGCCGCCGCCGGCCGGTGTCGTGCCCTCCTGCGCGGAGGCCGGCATCGTCGGCGCGCTGACTGGCGTCATCGGCACCTTGCAGGCGATGGAGGCAATCAAGGTGATCGCCGGCTTCGGCGAACCGCTGGTCGGACGGCTGCTGATGTATGACGCGCTGACGGCACAGTTCAACACCATCCGCTATCGCCGCAGAGCATAGGCCGACCATGGTGCAGATCTTTCGCATCGACGAAGCATTCGACCGCTACGAGGAACTGCTGGCGCTGATCCTTGGCGCCTTCTCCTACATGGACGGGCGGATCGACCCGCCGTCGTCGGCGCATGCGTTGAACATCGAGTTGCTCCGGCAGAAGATCGTTGACGAGATCGCCTTCGGCGTCCGCGACGGCGAAAGGCTCGTCGGCTGCATCTTCTGCAAACCGGAGGACGATTGCCTCTATATCGGCAAGCTTGCCGTCGCGCCTGAGACGCAAGGAAAGGGTATCGGTCGGCTGCTGCTCGCCGAAGCGGAGGCGACGGCGCGTGCGCTGAAGCTGCCGGCGCTGAGGCTCCTCACCCGCATCGAACTCATCGACAATCACCGCGCCTTTGCCGCCTGGGGCTTCGTCCAGAGCGACTCGATGTGCCATCCCGGTTTTACCCGGCCGACGGCGATCGAGATGCGCAAGACACTTTAGCTTCCGGGCTTGAGCGAACCGGATGGACGGCCGCACGGCGCTTTCGCGTTCAGTCGCGGCCCGGAAGCACGCGGTCCGGTGGTCGGTGGCCATCGAAGAAGGTGCGGATGTTGATCACCACCTTCTCGCCCATGTCGATGCGGCCCTCAAGCGTCGCCGAGCTCATATGCGGCAGAAGCACGACCTTGCCCTCACCGGCAAGCTTGATCAGCTTCGGATTGACGGCCGGTTCGTTCTCGAAGACGTCGAGGCCGGCGCCAGCGATCTTGCCTTCGCGCAGCGACTTGATCAGCGCCGTCTCGTCGATGATGCCGCCGCGGGCGGTGTTGACGATGTAGCTGTCCGGTCGCATCAGCGCCAATCTCCGTGCCGAGAGCAGGTGGTAGGTCGCCGGCGTCGACGGGCAGTTGACCGAGACGATATCGACGCGGGCAAGCATCTGGTCGAGGCTGTCCCAATAGGTCGCCTCCAGCATCTCTTCGGTTTCCGCCTTCACCCGGTGGCGGTTGTGGTAGTGGATCGAAAGGCCGAAGGCCTTGGCGCGGCGGGCGACAGCGGTGCCGATCCGGCCCATGCCGACGATGCCGATGCGCTTGCCGGCAATGCGCCGGCCGAGCATCCAGGTCGGCGACCAGCCAGCCCATTCGCCTTTGCGATCGGTCAGGATCTGCGCACCTTCGGCAAGCCGGCGCGGCACGGCGAGGATCAGCGCCATCGCCATGTCCGCGGTGTCTTCGGTCAACACGTTCGGCGTGTTGGTCACGGTGATACCTTTGCGGGCCGCAGCATCGACATCGATGTTGTCGACGCCGTTGGAAAAGCTTGCGATCAGCTTCAGCTGCGGGCCGGCCTGCTCGATCAGCGCCGCATCGATGCGATCGGTCACCGTCGGCACCAGCACGTCGGCGCGTTTCACCGCGGCAACGAGTTCCGGCTGGCTGCGCGGCGTGTCGTCGATGTTCAGCTCCGCATCGAAGAGCTCGCGCATGCGCGTCTCGACAATGTCAGGCAGTTTGCGGGTGATGTAGACCGTGGGCTTCTTCTTGCTTGTCATTGCTGCGACGGGCCTTGTTGACGGGTCCTTAACCAAGTTGGGCGATACTTTCTCCCTGTAGCCGCAATTTCTACCAGACCCCACCGGGAAGACAAACAAAACTCGCGTCGTCGTCCCCGCGATTTCCGCCCGACCCATGGGCCTCAAGTGAACTGCGCCTGCAAAAGCTAGTGCCACGGAAAATGGGCTTCGTCATGCGTCACGTCATTTCCAGATTCTCGCTCTCGTTGATCGCCGCCTGCCTTGGCGCCGCGATCATGACGTCAGCGGCTTACGCTCAGGCCGCCAAGGGCGCCAGCGGGCTGCCGCTGCCGCGCTTCGTCAGCCTGAAGTCCAAGAGCGTCAATCTGCGGATCGGCCCGAGCGTCGATTACGCGGTCGCCTTCCGCTACATGAAGCCGGGCGTGCCGGTCGAGATCATTCAGGAATACGACAACTGGCGCCGCATCCGCGACGCCGACGGCACCGAAGGCTGGGTGAACCAGGCGCTGCTTTCCGGCGACCGCACAGCCGTTGCAGCCCCCTGGATGCGCGGCAAGGGCGAAGGCGTCTTCGTCAACATGCGCCGCGACGCGCAGGGCAATTCCCCGATCGTCGCCCGCATGGAGCCCGGTGTCATCGTGAAAGTCGGCGAGTGCAATGGCGACTGGTGCCATGCCGAAGCGCAAGGCGTCGAAGGCTGGATCGCCCAAGGCGAAATCTGGGGCGCCTATCCGGGCGAGGCCTTCAAGTAAGGCCGCGCCCGTCTTTAACCAAAAATCAATTCGGTCGGATCAGGCGAGACCAGCCTGTTTGGCGGCCGTTTCCAGCGAGACCATCGGCCGCGGCCCGATCTGGCCGATGACGATGCCGGCCGCGAGATTGCCGAGCTTGCTGCAGTCTTCGAGCGAGCGCCCGGTCGTGTAGCCGTGAAGGAAGCCGGCGGCATAGAGGTCGCCGGCGCCGGTCGTATCGACAACCTGGGCGATCGGCGTTGCGCTGACCCGAACGCGTTCGTCGCCGCGCACGACAACCGAACCCTCTTCGCTGAGCGTTACCGCCGCAAGCTTGCAATCCTTCGAGAGCTTCTCCAGCGCCAGATCGAAATCCTCGGTCTCGTAGAGCGCCAGCGCCTCCTGCTTGTTGGCAAAGACGATGTCGACCGTGCCGGAGCGCATGAGTTCCAGGAACTCGTCGCGATAGCGGTGAACGCAGAAGCTGTCCGACAGCGTGATCGCGGTCTCGCGGCCATTCGCGTGGGCGATCCGTGCGGTTTCGCGGATAGCATCCTTGGCGCGCGGCGGATCCCAGAGATAACCTTCGAAATAGGTGACCTTGGCCTCAGCGACGACGTCGGCTTCGACGTCCTCGGGGCCAAGCTCGACGCAGGCGCCGAGATAGGTATTCATCGACCGTTCGCCGTCCTCGGTGACGAAGATCATCGAGCGCGCCGTCGGCGGCACGGTTTCGAGCGGCTTCGTTTGGAAATAGACGCCCTGGGCACGGATGTCGTGGGCGAAGATCTCGCCGAGCTGGTCGCTTGCGGTCTTGCCGAAATAGGCAGCGCGGCCGCCGAGGCTGGCAACGCCCGCAGCCGTATTGCCGGCGCTGCCGCCGGAGGCTTCGACCGCCGGGCCCATGCGCGAGTACAGCAACTCGGCTCGCTCGGCATCGATGAGGTTCATGGCGCCCTTTATGATGCCGTTTTCATTGAGAAAAGCATCGTCGCAGCGCGCGATGATATCAACGATGGCGTTGCCGATCGTCAGCACGTCGTATTTTGTCATGAACCTCGTCCGGTCTCCGTGATGGCCGGTGTTCGTTAATACCGGTTTTCCGGCCATTTGGAAGACAAAAGACGCGTGCAGGCGGCTTCACGCCGTAGGAAGCGCGCTTTCCTCATAGGCGGCGGCGAATTCGGCGCTCGGCGGAATGGGCTTGATGATATCGATCAGCACGCCATTCGGGTCGGCAGTGATGAAATGGCGCTGGCCGAAATCCTCGTCGCGCAAGGTTTTGAGGATCGGCAGGTCGGCAGCAAGCGCCTGCGCATAGATCGCATCCGGATTCTCGACCTCGAAGTTCAAAAGCAGACCGCGCGTCGGCGCACGCGCCTCCTCGGGGATCGTCTCGTGGCGGTAATCGAGCACGGCCAACGTCACATGCTCGTCCTCGACCGATTGAAGATGCACATACCAGTCGCTGGTGAAGAGCGCCTGGAAACGGAAGTGATCGACATAGAATGCGGCGGTGGCGGCAACGTCGGCCGTCATGATGACCGGGTAATAGCTCGTCGATTTCATGGCTTTTCCTCGCTCCGGCAATATCATACAATCTGTATGTTTCTTCAATTAACATACAGGCTGCATGTATGCAACAGGAAATCTCCCGACGCTCCAATCGCGAGCGCTCCGACACGACGCGCGCCGCGATCCTCGATGCCGCCCGCGGCCTCTTCGTCACCAGGGGCTACGCCGACACGTCGACGCCGGACATCGTCGCGGCCGCCGGCCTGACCCGCGGCGCGCTCTATCACCACTTCGAAGACAAGAAGGCGTTGTTTCGCGCGGTGGCGGAACGGGAAGCAATTGCTGTGGCGACGTCGATCGAGCAGGCGACGTCAGGCGACCTTTCGGCCCGCCAGGCACTGAAGGTCGGCGCCCGCGCCTATTTCGACGCCATGCGCGAGCCGGGGCGTATCCGCCTGCTCTTGCTCGATGGGCCTGCCGTCCTCGGCAAGCTGGAGATGATGGCGATCGACGCGGCCAATGCGCAGAGAACGCTCGAGGAAGGGATTGCCGAGGCAATGGCTCCGGCCACCGTTTCTGCCGAAAGGCTGTCGGCCATGGCTTCGCTGCTTTCAGCTGCCTTCGATCGCGCGGCGCTCGACATTGCCGATGGCGCGTCGAGCGAGGTCTATGTGGAAACGATCGGCACGCTGATCGACCGGATGGTGTCGACGTAAGGCTCAGCGTTTACGGCAGGCGTCAGCTTGCGGCGGAGATCATCTGCGGCGGCAATTCGACGAGCGACGCCGGGATGTCGCAGGTCTTTTCCGGCGACTTGCAGATATCGGCGATGACGCAGCGCTCGCACTCAGGCTTGCGCGCCTTGCAGCAGTAGCGCCCGTGCAAGATCAGCCAGTGATGGGCGTGGTAAAGATACTCGTCGGGGATGATCTTTATCAGCTTGTCTTCCACCTCGTCCGGGGTCTTGCCCGGCGCCAGACAGATCCTGTTGGCGATGCGCAGGATGTGGGTGTCGACGGCGATCGTCGACTGGCCGAAGGCCATGGAGAGCACGACATTGGCGGTCTTGCGCCCGACGCCCGGCAGAGTCACCAGCTCTTCGCGTGTGCGCGGCACCTCGCCGTCGAAGTCGCGGATCAGCTTTTCGCTCAGCGCGATGACGTTCTTCGCCTTGTTGCGATAGAGGCCGATGGTCTTGATGTAGTCCCGGACTTTTTCTTCGCCGAGCGCCAGCATCTTTTCCGGCGTATCGGCGATGGCAAAGAGCGCACGCGTCGCCTTGTTGACGCCGGCATCGGTCGCCTGCGCCGAGAGCGCCACGGCGACGACCAGCGTGAAGGGATTGACGTGCTCGAGCTCGCCCTTCGGCTCCGGCCGCTGGATCGAGAAGCGACGGAAGATCTCCTTGAGCTCGTCCTGGCTATAGAGGCTCTTCACCCGAGGCGTGGCGCGGCGGCTCGCCTTCGGTTTTGCAACACCCACGGGCAATTTTGGCTTCACGTTTTTCATGATGCATCTATAGTCAAAGGTCATGATCCATGGCAACGCCACCACCCCATCTGAGGACGCTCCGGTCTTCACCGCCGAGCTCACGCCCTATCGCTCGCTCGGGCGCCGCGGCTTCAAAATGTTCTTCCTGATCGCCGGGCTCCTGAGCCTCGTTCACGGCCTCGTCTTCCTCATCATCGGCGCCTGGCCGGTGGTGTTCTTTTTCGGGCTCGACTACCTGCTGCTGTTCGGCGCCTTCTGGCTGAACAATCGCTCGGGGCTCAGCCGCGAAGAGGTCCGCGTTAGCAGGACGGACGTTTCGGTGCGCAAGTTCACGCCCTCGGGCCAGATCAGCGAACATCGTTTCAATCCGTTCTGGGCGCGCTTGAATGTCGCCCGGCATCAGGAGATCGGCATCGTCTCGATGACGATCAGCGGCGGTGGCCGCCGAACCGATATCGGCTCGTTCCTCAACCGCGACGACCGCGAGACTTTTGCGCTGGCGCTCTCGGGCGCGCTTGCGACCGTTCGCCGCCGCTGACGCCTGGCGCTTGTGGCGGCACCCCGCCGATCGCATGTTTTCAAGTTTCGGGTGGTTGACGGGGCCAGCAAATGGTTACCTGTGACAAGACAGGAGAAGAGCCATGAACATTGCGACATCCGTACCCACCGATATCACGCCGAAAGGCACCGACTATGATACGGTCAGCCGCGTGATCGAAATGCTCACCGAGGACTATCGCGACCAGCCGTCGCTCGAATCCGTGGCACAGCGCCTGAAGCAGTCGCCGACGCAGCTCCAGAAGGTCTTCACCCGCTGGGCCGGGCTTTCGCCGAAGGCCTTCCTGCAGGCCGTCACGCTCGACCACGCCAAGCGCCTGCTGCGCCAGGAAGACATGCCGCTGCTGGAAACCAGCATCGAAGTGGGCCTGTCAGGACCGAGCCGGCTGCACGACCTGTTCGTCACCCACGAGGCGATGTCGCCGGGCGAATGGAAGGCGCGCGGCGAAGGGCTGACAATCCGCTTCGGCTATCACCCCTCACCCTTCGGCACGGCGCTGGTGATGATCACCGAGCGCGGCCTCGCCGGCCTTGCCTTCAACGATGCCGGCGGCGAGCAGGCAAGCTTCGAGGACATGGCGCAACGCTGGCCGAACGCCCGCTACATCGAGGACAGCGCGGCGACGTCCCAATACGCCGCGCGCATCTTCGATCCTTCGCGCTGGCGGCAGGACGAGCCGCTGCGCATCTTCCTCATCGGCTCCGACTTCCAGATCCGGGTCTGGCAGGCGCTGCTCAAGATCCCGCTCGGCTGCGCCACCACCTATTCGAACATCGCCGGCAACATCGGCCAGCCGACGGCATCGCGCGCCGTGGGTGCTGCGGTCGGGCGCAACCCGATCTCGTTCGTGGTTCCGTGCCACCGCGCCCTTGGCAAGAGCGGCGATCTCACCGGCTATCACTGGGGCCTGACGCGCAAACGCGCCATCCTCGGCTGGGAAGCCGGCAAGGCGGCCGACGGCACGATCTGATTACAGGCTTCCCAGCATCATCACAGACGCAAAAAGGGGCGCCCAGCGCCCCTTTTTCATTCTCCGTCTGTCAGCGCTCAGTGGGCGCCGGACATGTCGCCGAGCACTTCCTTGGAAGCGACGGTCGAATTGGCGTTGAGCTTGTAGACCATCGGCACGCCGGTCGCGAGGTTGAGCTTCAGGATCTGTTCCTTGCTCAGGCGATCGAGCACCATGACCAGCGAGCGCAGCGAGTTGCCGTGTGCAGCGACCAGGACCTTCTGGCCCGACAGCACGCGCGGCAGGATCTCGGTCAGGTAATAGGGCCAGACGCGTGCGCCGGTGTCGCGCAGGCTCTCGCCGCCCGGAGGCGGAATGTCGTAGGAGCGGCGCCAGATATGCACCTGCTCTTCGCCCCACTTCTCGCGGGCGTCATCCTTGTTAAGGCCCGACAGGTCGCCGTAGTCGCGTTCGTTCAGCGCCTGGTCGCGGATCGTTTCGAGCGAGGACTGGCCGACGGCGTCGAGCACGAACTGGCAGGTGCGCTGGGCGCGAACGAGGTCCGAAGTGAACGCGATGTCGAACTTGATGCCGTAGTCGGCAAGCGCCTTGCCGCCGGCCTTGGCTTCCTCGACGCCGAGTTCCGTCAGGTCCGGATCACGCCAGCCGGTGAACAGGTTCTTCAGGTTCCAGTCGCTCTGGCCATGCCGGACGAGGACGAGAGTACCGCTCATGTCGAATTCCCCTTGAGACTTGAGAGTGGAAAGGTCAGTTGAGCCCGAGAACGTCGAGCATCGAATAGAAGCCGGGTTTCTGGCCGCGGGCCCAGAGTGCAGCGGTGACGGCGCCGCGCGCGAAGATCGAACGGTCCGTGGCGCTGTGCGAGAGCGTCACCTGCTCGCCTTCGCCGGCAAGAATGACCGAGTGTTCGCCGATGACCGAGCCGCCGCGCAGCGTCGCAAAACCGATCGTGCCAGCCGGACGCGGACCCGTATGACCGTCACGCACGCGTACGGAGTGGTCGGCAAGGGCGATATCGCGCCCCTTCGCCGCCGCAGCGCCGAGAAGCAGGGCCGTGCCCGAGGGCGCATCTACCTTGTGCTTGTGGTGCATTTCGAGGATTTCGATGTCCCAGTCGGCCGAACCCAGCGCCCGCGCCGCCTTCTCCGTCAACACACCGAGCAGGTTGACGCCGAGGCTCATATTGCCCGACTTGACGATACGGGCGTGGCGGGCGGCAGCGCGGATCTTCGCCTCGTCGTCGGACGAGCAGCCGGTGGTGCCGATCACATGGACGATGCGGGCCTGGGCGGCGAGCCCGGCAAACTCGACGGTGCCAGCCGGCGCCGTGAAATCAAGGACGCCTTCTGCTTCGACGAAGGCTTCGAGCGGCTGGTCGGTCACCGGCACGCCGATCGGGCCGAGGCCAGCCAGTTCGCCGGCATCGCGGCCAATGAAGGGGGAACCCGGGCGCTCGATGGCCGCATGCAGGCGAACGCCATCCATCGCATGAACCGTCCTGATCAGCGTCTGGCCCATACGGCCGGCCGCACCCACCACCACGAGCTTCATATCGTTTGCGCCCATCGGTGATTTCCTTCTTGTCCGCTAGTGAATTTCGGCGTCGGCCGGCGCTTCGGGCGCCTCGCCTTCAGGCGACTGCTCTTCCGAAGACTGACCCTGGAGATTGTGGAGGCGAGCGTAGAGACCGTCCGGCCGCCGTGCAAGATCGACATGGGTGCCTTCTTCGACGACGGAGCCATCCTTCATGACGATGATCTTGTCGGCGTTGACGACGGTCGAAAGTCGATGCGCGATCACGATCACCGTGCGGCCATCCATCGCGTGGTCGAGCGCCTTCTGCACGGCGGCTTCCGATTCGGTATCCAGCGCGGAGGTAGCCTCGTCGAGCAGAAGGATCGGGGCGTTGCGCACAAGCGCACGTGCGATCGACAGGCGCTGGCGCTGACCGCCCGACAGCGTCATGCCGTTCTCGCCGACCGGCGTATCGTAGCCCTGCGGCTGCGCAAGGATGAACTCATGGGCGTAGGCAAGCCGTGCGGCGTCCTCCACCTCGGCATCCGTCGCGTCGATGCGGCCGTAGCGGATGTTGTCGCGGATCGAGCCTTCGAAGAGATAGGGCTGCTGCGACACATAGGCGATGCCCTTGCGCAGCGACTGCTTGGTGACGTCGGCGATGTCCTGCCCGTCGATAAGGATCTGGCCGGATGCCGGATCGTAGAACCGTGGAATGAGGCTGATGACCGTCGACTTGCCGGCACCCGAGGGGCCGACGAGCGCGGTCGTCTTGCCGCCCTCGGCCACGAAGCTGACGCCCTTCAGCACCTCGTCGCCATTGGGATAGCGGAAGCGCACGTCACGCAGTTCGACAGCGGCATTCGTAAACGCCAATTCCTTGGCATCGGCCTTGTCGCGCTGGTGCGGCACGGTGTCGAGGATCTCGTAGACCATACGGGCGTTCACGGCGGCGCGTTCGAGCGAGACCTGAAGACGCGCCAGGCGGCGGGCCGGATCATAGGCCATGAGCAGGGCGACGACGAAGGCGAAGAAGGCACCGGGCGGCACGTCGGCGTAGATGGCGCGGAAAGCCGAATAGGCAAGCACGGCCGAAATCGCCAGACCCGCGAAGGTTTCGGTCATCGGCGCGGTACGCTCGCTCAGCCGCGCAATGCGGTTGGCGCGGTTTTCGGCCCGGTCGATGATCGTCTCGACTTTGCCACGCAGCTCGCCTTCCATGGTGAAGGCCTTGACGATAGTGATGCCCTGAATGGTCTCCTGCATCGCGCCGAGAACACGGCTGTTGACCTCGATCGCCTCGCGCGTGGCCGAGCGCAAGCGCTTGGACACATAGCGCAGGCCCAGGAGCAAAGGAGGCGCTGCGACAAAGACGATGATCGACAGCAGCCAGTCCTTGGCAAACATGACGCCGACCAGACCGATCAGCGTCAGCAGGTCGCGCGCGATCGAGGTAACGGTCAGATTGAGCACGTCGCGAATGCCGCTGACATTCTGGCTGATCTGGGCTGCAAGCTGCGCCGACCGGGTCTCGTTAAAATAGCCGACGCTGAGCGCCATCAGATGGGCATAAAGGCGGCGCTGGTAGCGCGCGACGATGTTGTTGCCGATCTTCGAAAGCGCGACGGCCTGGCCGTAGGTGGCAAAGCCGCGCAGCACGAAGGCGGCAAGGATCGCGCCGCATACGAGCAGAACGATGTCCGCCCGCTTGTTCGCGAAGGCCTCGTTGATCACGGTTTCCATGATCGAGGCAGTAAAGCCGGTCGTCGCGGCGACGACAGCCAGGCAGCTGATTGCGAAAACATAGCCGCCAATATGGTCACGGCCGTTTTCGGCTATGACCCGCTTGAGGATTCCGCTGATCGTATCGGAGTCGACCGCGTGCTGTTTTTTCTTGCTGGCGCTCAAAAAGCCCGTCTTCCCTGGAACCAACCTGGAGGGCCGGCATCCGGCCCGATCTTTCCCGGCGCTCTATAGTGGTTTGATATCACTTTGGCGAGTCTTTGCGCGCGCAGCGGGGTCAGCTTCTCCAGCGGCGTCCTTCCGTTGCCACACCGAAATCCCTCGGCGTGCGGGCAAAAGCGGCCAAACCGGAGAGCGCCGCCATCGGGTGAATGACGGCAAAGGTGGGGATCGTCCGCATCAGCGCCGAGTGCGGCGCCTTGTCCTCGAACGCAGCACGGAAGGGCGACTTCAAGAGCGCCGGCAGGATCTTCTGCGAGATGCCGCCCGCCAGAAAAACGCCGCCACGCGCCATGAAGATCAGCGCCATGTCGCCGGCGACCCGCCCGAGATAGGTCGAGAACAGCGAGATGGTCTCGATCGCCGCCCTGTCGCTGTCGGCCAGTGCGTGCGTCGTTACTTCCGCGGGGTCCGTCAGAACCGGGTCAACGCCATCGGCGGCGCAGACCGCGCGGTAAAGGTTCATGATGCCGCGGCCGCAGAGGATCTGCTCGCCGGCCATGCGGCCTTCGATCGGCTCGAGAAAGGGCCAGATCTGGAAGTCGCGCTCAGTGCGCGGACCGATATCGACATGTCCGCCTTCGCCCGGCACCGGGAACCAAGTGTGCTGGGCAAAGACGAGACCGCCGACGCCAAGGCCCGTTCCCGGACCCAGCACGACGCGGGAGGTCAGCGGCCGAATGCTGCCGCCGCCGATCTGCACCAGATCCTCATCCGCCGGAGCGGCGACGGCAAGCGCCTGCGCCTCGAAGTCGTTGATGATGAGCACGTCTTCGAGGCCGAGGCTCGAAAGCATGTCCTTCGGCCGGATCACCCAGCCGGCGTTGGTCAACGGAATTTCGTCGCCCCGAATCGGACCAGCGACCGCCAGGATCGCCGAGCGCGGCTGCACGGAGGTCTTGTCGAGAATGCTCTTCTGCAGCGCCTCCTCGATCGTCTCGAAATCACCGGTCTTGATCGGCGGCAGCTGCTTCGGGTCGGCAAAAGCGTCGATGAGCAGGGCGAAGCGCGCATTGGTGCCGCCGATGTCGCCGATCAGGATCGGAAAAGGAAAGCTGTGTTCACTGGTACCGGACATCGCAAGATCCATCCTGATCGTCATCTTGGGTTGCTGAACTGTCTATCAGACAGAACGGGATGAGGAAAAGTGCGGGAGGATTTCAGTAGCATCTGCCCGCCGGGAGCCCGCATCATCTGGGGTTCAGGTCGATCAACTGCTCGGCCGTTGCACGATTGAGCGCCATCGGAATGTCGTAGACGATGGCGAGGCGCATCAGCGCCTTGACGTCGACATCGTGCGGCATGGCGGTCAGCGGATCGACGAAGAAGATCAGCAGTTGCACTTCGCCGGTGGCGATCATCGCGCCGATCTGCTGATCACCGCCGAGGGGGCCGCTTTTCAGCCGGGTGATATCGAGGCTTGGGCAGACGTCGAGGACGCGACCGCCGGTCGTGCCGGTGGCAACGATCCGCCAGTCAGCCAGAACCGTCTCGTGCGCCTTGGCAAAGTCCGCAAGATCGTCCTTCTTCTGATCATGCGCGATCAGCGCAACACATTTCCGATCCGCCATGCCGGGCCCCGCATCAATATTTAAATCGATTTGATTGCCCTATACATGAGCGCCACGGGAATGGGAAGGCTGATGCCTCCCCGCCCCGCTCGTGTGTCCTTAATCCTACTGCAGCGTCGGACGCGCCATTGGTACGGGGATATCGGCCGGAGGGACATCACCGGACGCACCGATCACCTGCTCGATGCTATCGTTCGCTGCGGCCGGCGCGGCAGCCCGGTAGGCCGTGCCAAAAGTGGCGGCGGCTTCCGAGGCCGGCGCCGGGCCGTTCAGGACCAGAGCGCAGGCCTTCGGCAAATCGGCAAGCGTCGTCACCTTCGGCTTGACCGGCTTCGCGTTCGGCTTCTTCGTCGGCTTCGCCCATGGCTCGTCGGTGAACCACCAGGCCAGCGACTTGTCGCAGCCGTCGCCCGCCGGCACTTCCGCCTGATCCTTGCAGGTCGAAGCGCCGGCGGGGCACTTGATGCGGATGTGGAAGTGATAGTCGTGGCCGTAGATCGGCCGGACCTTGCCAAGATTCGTGCGGTCGCCCGTCCAGGTATCGCAGAGCTTCTTCTTGATCGCCGGATTGACGAAGACGCGCTCCACCTGCGGGTAGCTCGCCGCCAACATGATCAGCTGCGCGTGCTTCGGCGTCCAGATCGAACGGTCGACCGTCAGGAATTTGTTCTTCTGCAACATCGAGGTGGCGGAGATGTCCTCGCGCTCGCGATAGGTAAGCGTGCGTTGCGGCATCGGCGTCAGCCAGATATCGGCATCGAGCCCGATCTGGTGCGAGGCGTGGCCCGACAGCATCGGCCCGCCGCGTGGCTGCGAGATATCGCCGAGCAACAGGCCCGGCCAGCCGACCTTGTCGGCGGCGTCGTGGGAAAACTGCTCGATCAGCGCGATCATCTGCGGATGGCCCCAGCGGCGGTTGCGCGACAGCCGCATTGCCTGCCAGGTCGGCCCGTCGGTCGGGATGGCGACACCGCCGGCTAGGCATCCCTTCGCATAGAAGCCGTAGGAATTTGCCGCCATCTCGGCAGGCAGGGCCTTGGCGCCGAAAAGCGCCTTGGCCGGCGTTTCGTCCGCCGCGGCGTTGTCGGCGATCAGGAGGCTTGTTCCGAGCAGCAGCGCAAGAAACGCCGAGCCGCAACGTCGAAATGGAGCAATCATTGAATTTCGTCCCGTTTGTCTCGCGGCGAGCGGCGCCGTTGTGCGGCATGCCTCTCCGGCGAACCCCGATCCTAAGGCCCCGTCTTTGCCTCAGCCTTACGCGTTACATGCTTGTGAATCACCGGGATGTGACTCAAAAATTTGGCCTGATTTGCGGCAGTGCCTGTCATTTGCCCTGATTTCGCCTATGCTCTCGCAAAAGAAGATTGAAATATAAGGGGTACCGGCTGGATGCCAAACTTCTGCAGGACCGTGAAACCTGGCCTCGCTGCCTCGCTACTGACAGCGGCGTTCCTTCTCCTCCCTCCTGCAGGCAATGCCCAAGAACAGCCCGTCTGGCGCTACGGAACATCGTCAATCGGTGAACTGAAATACAAGCCCGATTTTGCGCGCTTCGACTACGTCAATCCTGACGCTCCCAAGGGTGGAGAGCTGCGCCTGTCGGAGAGCGGTACATTCGATACCTTCAATCCGATTCTCTCCAAGGGCGAGGCGGCGAGCGGCGTAACCTCGCTCGTCTTCGATACGTTGTTGAAATCGGCCGAGGACGAGATCACAACCGCCTATGGGCTGCTGGCCGAGGGCGTTTCCTATCCCGACGATATTTCCTCCGCGACGTTTCGCCTGCGCGCCGAGGCCAAGTGGGCTGACGGCAAGCCGGTGACGCCGGAGGACGTGGTCTTTTCGTTCGAAAAAGTGAAGGAACACAATCCGCTTCTGTCCAACTACTACCGCCACGTGGTTTCGGCGGAAAAGACTGGCGACCGCGACGTCACCTTCCGCTTCGACGAGAAGAACAACCACGAAATGCCGAACATCCTCGGCCAGTTCCCCATCGTGCCGAAACACTGGTGGGAAGGCGAGGACGAGAAGGGCAACAAGCGCGACATCAGCCGCACGACGCTGGAGCCGGTGATGGGCTCAGGCCCCTACAAGATTGCGTCGTTCCAGGCCGGCGGCTCGATCCGCTTCGAACGCAGGGACGACTATTGGGGCAAGAGCCTCAACGTCAATGTCGGGCAATATAATTTCGGCGTGATCAGCTATGCCTTCTTCAGCGACAGGAACGTGCAGTTCGAAGCCTTCCGCGCCGGCAACGTCGATTTCTACCAGGACAACAGTGCCAGTCACTGGGCGACCGCCTATGACTTTCCGGCGATGAAGGATGGCCGTGTGGTCCGCGAGGAGATCGAGAACCCGCTGCGCGCAGCCGGCATCATGCAAGCCTTCGTGCCGAACATGCGCCGCGACAAATTCAAGGATCAGCGCGTGCGCGAGGCGCTGAACTACGCCTTCGACTTCGAGGATCTGAACCGCAACCTCGCCTACAACGCCTTCCAGCGTGTCGACAGCTACTTCTGGGGCACCGAGCTTGCCTCCAAGGCTTTGCCGGAAGGACGCGAGAAGGCCATTCTGGAGGAACTGAAGGACAAGGTTCCTCCAGAAGTCTTCACCGCGCCCTACGCGAACCCGGTCAACGGCGACCCACAGAAGGTGCGCGACAACCTGCGCAAGGCGCTGGCGCTGTTCAAGGAGGCGGGCTACGAACTCAAGGGCAACCGCCTGGTCAACGTAAAGAGCGGCGAGCCCTTCAGCTTCGAATTGCTCTTGGCCAACCCCTCGTTCGAGCGCACCGTCACGCCGTTCATCAACAGCGTGAAGAAGATCGGCATCGATGCGCGCATCCGGACCGTCGACGATTCGCAATACACCAACCGCGTCCGAAGCTTCGACTATGACATGATCTACGGCATCTGGGCGCAAACACTGGTTCCCGGCAACGAGCAGATCGACTACTGGGGTTCGGCTTCGGTCAATCAGCAGGGATCGAGAAACTATGCCGGCATATCCGATCCGGCGATCGACGAACTCATCCGCAGGATCATCTTCGCGCCCAACCACGACGAACTGGTGGCAACAACACGGGCCCTCGATCGCGTTCTTCTCGCCCATCACTTCGTGGTTCCGCTGTTCTACTCGCGCTCGGTTCGCGTGGCTTACTGGAACCAGCTCGCCCGTCCGCAGGAACTGCCCTACTACGGAATAGGCTTTCCGGACGCGTGGTGGTCGAAAAACGCCTCCCCCAAATGAAGTCCTTGCACTCGAATGGCGTCTCGATTCCAAATGCAAAAAAACGAATCACTGAAACAAGCCCCGATCCGGGCCTGACAGCCGCAAGGAGACACAGGGATTGAGACACCATAGACGGCTTGCCGACGCTTCGCCGGTCCGGGCCACCGCCCACACGTCGATCGAAAGGCCCGCCTGATGGGTGCCTACATCCTGCGCCGCCTGCTTTTGATGATCCCGACGATCTTCGGGATCATGGCGATCTCCTTCATCGTGGTGCAATTCGCGCCCGGCGGCCCGGTCGAGCAGGTGATCTCGGACCTGACCAATGCCGGCGGCTCCGATCGCCTGTCGGGCAGCAGCGGCGACCTGATGCAGGCCGGCGGCGACGAAGGCGGGCGCTATCGCGGCGCTCAAGGGCTTGACCCGGAGTTCATCGCCAAGCTCGAAAAGCAGTTCGGCTTCGACAAGCCGCCGCTCGAACGCTTCGCTACCATGATGTGGAACTATCTCCGCTTCGATTTCGGCGAGAGCTTCTTCCGCAACACCTCGGTGATCGATCTGATCAAGGAGAAGATGCCGGTCTCGATCTCGCTCGGGCTGTGGATCCTTCTATTCTCCTACGCGATCTCCATCCCGCTCGGCATCAAGAAGGCCGTATCCGACGGTTCGGCCTTCGACGTCTGGACCTCGGGCATCATCGTCATCGGCTACGCCGTGCCGAGCTTCCTCTTCGGCATCCTGCTGATCGTCGTCTTTGCCGGCGGCTCGTTCTTCGACTGGTTCCCGCTGCGTGGTATCGTCTCCGACAATTTCTGGGATTTGCCCTGGTGGCAGAAGATCCTCGACTACATCTGGCACATGACGCTGCCGCTGATCACGCTGCTGCTCTCGGCCTTTGCGACGACGACGCTGCTCACCAAGAATTCCTTCATCGACGAAATCAAGAAGCAGTATGTAACGACGGCACGGGCCAAGGGCCTGACCGACGGCCAGGTGCTCTATGGCCACGTCTTCCGCAACGCCATGCTGATCATCATCGCCGGCTTCCCCGGCGCCTTCATCTCGGCCTTCTTCACCGGCTCGCTTTTGATCGAATACATCTTCTCGCTCGATGGCCTCGGCCGGCTCGGCTATGATTCGGTCGTCAAGCGCGACTATCCGATCGTCTTTGCCACGCTCTTCATCTTCTCGCTGATGGGCCTGCTCGTCAGCCTGCTGTCGGACCTCATCTACACCTGGGTCGATCCGCGCATCGATTTCGAGCGGAGGGACGTCTGATGGCAAGCCTCGCAACGTCCCCGACCGCTGTGGCGCCGCGTGGCTGGTTGTCACCGGTCAACCAGCGCCGCTGGCAGAATTTCAAGGCGAACCGACGCGGCTACTGGTCGCTTTGGCTGTTCCTGGCGCTGTTCGGGCTCAGCCTGGTCGGTGAACTGATCGCCAACGACAAGCCGATCATCGCCTCCTACAAGGGCGAGCTTTTGTTCCCTGTCGTCATCGACTATCCGGAGGAAAAGTTCGGCGGCTTCCTGGCCGAGACCGACTATCGCTCCGACTTCATCCGCGACGAGATCGAGGCCAATGGCTGGATGATCTGGCCGCCGGTGCGCTATTCCTACCAGACGGTCAATTCCAACATCCCGCATTCGGCGCCGACCAAGCCGTTCTGGCTGATGGACAAGGAAGAGCGCTGCTCCGCCTACCCTGACAAGACCAACGACCGGAACTGCATCGTCGGAAACCTCAATTGGCTCGGCACCGATGACCAGGCCCGCGACGTCTTTGCGCGCATGATCTATGGCTTCCGCATATCGGTGCTCTTCGGCCTGACGCTCACCATCGCCTCGGCGGTGATCGGTGTCACCGCCGGCGCCATCCAGGGTTATTTCGGCGGCTGGACCGACCTCCTGATGCAGCGTTTCATCGAGATCTGGTCGTCGATGCCGGTGCTCTACATTCTCCTGATCATCGCCGCGATCCTGCCGCCAGGCTTCTTCATCCTGCTTGGTATCATGCTCTTGTTCTCCTGGGTCGGTTTCGTCGGTGTCGTGCGCGCCGAGTTCCTGCGGGCTCGCAATTTCGAATACGTCAACGCGGCACGCGCGCTCGGCGTCGGCAATGGCACGATCATGTATCGCCACCTCCTGCCGAACGCGATGGTGGCGACGCTGACCTTCCTGCCCTTCATCCTCTCTGGCTCGATCACGACGCTGACTTCGCTCGACTTCCTCGGCTTCGGCATGCCGCCGGGATCGCCCTCGCTCGGCGAGATGATCGCCCAGGGCAAGTCCAACCTGCAGGCGCCCTGGCTGGGGCTGACGGCCTTCTGCGTCATGTCGCTGATGCTGTCGCTGCTGATCTTCGTGGGCGAAGCGACGCGCGATGCCTTCGATCCGAGAAAGACGTTCCGGTGAGCGCGACGATGACAGATCCAATCCTCTCCGTCCGTGACCTTTCCGTCGCCTTTCACCAGGGCGGCAACACCTCCGTTGCCGTCGACCATATCTCCTTCGACATCAGGCGCGGCGAGACCGTGGCGCTTGTCGGCGAATCCGGTTCGGGCAAATCGGTCTCGGCCAACTCGATCCTGAAGCTCTTGCCCTACCCGTCCGCCAGCCACCCGAGCGGCGAAATCGTCTTCAACGGCAAGGACCTGCTGAAAGCCAGCGATGCGGAGCTGCGCCACGCCCGCGGCAACGACATCACCATGATCTTCCAGGAGCCGATGACCTCGCTCAACCCGCTGCATTCGATCGAGCGGCAGATCGGCGAGATCCTCGAACTGCACCAGGGGCTGGAGGGTGCAGCGCGGCGCACGCGCATTCTCGAGCTGCTCAACCAGGTCGGCATCCGCGAGCCGGAGAAGCGGCTGAGCGCCTATCCGCACGAGCTCTCGGGTGGCCAGCGCCAGCGTGTGATGATCGCGATGGCGCTCGCCAACCGACCGGAACTCTTGATCGCCGACGAGCCGACGACCGCACTCGACGTCACCGTGCAGGCACAGATCCTCGAGCTGTTGAAGACGCTCAAGGATGAGCACGGCATGTCGATGCTGTTCATCACCCATGACCTCGGCATCGTGCGCAAGATCGCCGATCGGGTCTGCGTCATGACCAAGGGCAAGATCGTCGAAACGGGACCGACCGCCGAGATCTTTGCCAATCCGCAGCATGCCTACACCCGCCATCTGCTCGCCTCCGAGCCGAAGGGCAATCCGCCGCCGTCTGACGCGTCAAAGCCGATCGTGATGGAAGCCTCTGAGATGAAGGTGTGGTTCCCAATCAAGGCGGGATTCCTGCGCAAGGTGGTCGATCATGTGAAGGCCGTCGACGGCATCGATCTGAAGCTGCGTGCAGGCCAGACACTCGGCGTCGTCGGCGAATCCGGCTCCGGCAAGACGACGCTCGGGCTTGCGTTGACGCGGCTGATCTCGTCGAAGGGTCGCATCGCCTTCATCGGCAAGGACATCGACCGCTACAGCTTCAACGAGATGCGGCCGCTTCGAAACCGGATGCAGATCGTCTTCCAGGATCCCTACGGCTCACTCAGCCCGCGCATGTCGGTGGCCGATATCATCGCCGAAGGCCTGAAAATCCACGAGCGCTCCCTATCCGACAACGAGCGCGACGCCCGCGTCGCGGCGGCGCTCGAAGAAGTGGGCCTCGATCCCGCGACCCGCTGGCGCTATCCGCACGAGTTCTCCGGCGGCCAGCGGCAGCGCATCGCCATTGCCCGCGCCATGGTGCTTAAGCCGCAATTCGTGATGCTCGACGAGCCGACCTCGGCGCTCGACATGAGCGTGCAGGCGCAGGTGGTCGACCTCCTGCGGGACCTGCAGAGCAAACACGACCTCGCCTATCTGTTCATCAGCCACGACCTCAAGGTCGTGCGCGCCCTTGCCAACGAGATGATCGTGATGCGCATGGGCAAGGTGGTGGAGCAGGGCCCGGCCGAACGCATTTTCAATGCCCCGAGCCAGGACTACACGAAGGCGCTGATGGCTGCCGCCTTCAACCTCGAAGCCGTCAACTTGACCGCGATCCGCCAATAGGTGCCCGAATGTCCGCAAAAAGCCCCGTCATCGTCGATCTGAAGTTCATTCCGGAGGAGGTCGAGGCGGCGCTTCGCGGGGCCTTCCCGGATCGCGAGGTGATCAACCGCGCCGATGCCGTGCACCACAACCGCGACCTCTCGGGCATCGACTATGCGGTCGTCTGGAAGTCGGCACCGGACCTCTTCGAAAGGGCACCGGACCTCAAGGTGGTGTTCTCCGGCGGCGCCGGCGTCGATCATGTGCTTACGCTGCCCGGCCTTCCCGAAGTGCCGCTCGTGCGCTTCGTCGACCAGACACTGACGACGCGCATGAGCGAATGGGTGGTCATGCAGTGCCTCATGCACCTGCGCCAGCACCGCACCTACGAGGCGCAGGCGGCGAAACGCGAATGGCGCGACCTGACCCAGCCAGAAGCCGCCGACATCACCGTCGGCATCATGGGCATGGGCGTGCTTGGCCAGGACGCCGCCCGCAAGCTCTCGGCCATGGGCTTCAAGGTCATCGGCTGGTCGCGCAGCAAGCGCGACGTCGCCGGCATCGAGACCTTTGGCGGCAACGAACTCGACAGCTTCCTGGCACGCAGCGACTTCCTTGTCGGCCTGCTGCCGCTGACGCCGGACACCCGCGGCATTTTCAACCTGCGCCTGTTTGCAAGGCTCAGCCGTAACGGCCCGTTCGGCGCGCCTGTTTTCATCAATGCCGGCCGCGGCGGTAGCCAGCTCGAAGCGGACATCCTGAAGGCGCTCGACAGCGGCGTGCTCGCTGGTGCCTCGCTCGACGTTTTCGAGCAGGAGCCGCTTGCCCAGGACAGCCGTTTCTGGACCCTGCCCAACGTCTACGTCACACCGCACGTGGCGGCATCCTCCGACGTCAAGGCCCTCTTCCGCCATGTGGAGCAGCAGATCGCCCGCTTCGAAGGCGGACAGGCGCTCGAACACGTCGTCGACAAAGTAGCCGGCTACTGATCCAGCGAAAGCGAGGTGCGACGCTTGCCACGCCGAGCCTCCTGGCAGAGACGCAGCGTCGCATTCTGCGACGTGAACGGGTGTTTTGCCTTCATCGGCTACGATTGCGGAGGCTCGCGCCCCCCTACGCTCCGTTTGCGGGCGCTCAGGGACGGCGGTAGCCCGTCGGCTGCTCATAGAGCCAGCCAATCCGCTCGATCGAGGCCTCCAAGCCCTCTCGCGCAACCGTCATCGTGTGACCGTTGGCGTGGATCAGGGTTTCGTCGTCCTCCATCAGCGCGACGTGCCCTTTCCAGAAGACGAGGTCGCCGCGTGTGAGCTCTTCGCGCCCAATCGGCGTTCCCAACCCCGTCGCCTGCATGTCGGAATCGCGCGGCGCCTGCCTGCCGACCATCATCATCGACAATTGCACAAGGCCGGAGCAATCGATGCCGAAGCCGGAACGCCCACCCCAGAGATAGGGTGTTTCGACGAAGCGGGCAGCGACCGAGACATAGTCTCCCGGCACAACACTGCCGACCTCGATGCAGTGATTGGCGATGACCGCCTGGCCGCCGTCGAGCAGAAAGTAGCGCGTGCCCCTCGTTTCGCGTTCATCGACAACCGTCAACCGGCTGCCCATCGACAGCGGATAGACCGTCGGGAAACGCAGATCATGGCCGGTATAGACGAAGGTGCGCGGCGCCGTCACGATATGGGTCGGGCTCTTGACCACCGGCGCAAGGCAATACTCCGGAAGATAGCCGACATAGCCGTCGAGATCGGCCTTCACCCAACACCAGCTTTCGTTGGTGTCGAGTACCCGAACGGATTCGCCGAGCAGCAGCTCGGTGTCGGTGCCGCAGGCGAGATCGGGCTTGGCCCGCAGGGGCGCAACCGGAACAGAGATGCGCGCAACGCTTCCCTCGACGTAGCGTTCGGCTTGCACGACACCGCGTAGCCGGCTCTCTGCGAGGTCGGGGCGATAGGCGTTCAGGCGGCGATCGGGCGGTGTCGACATGTCTACTCACTTCAGCTGCTTGCGGCCCTGATCAATGATCAGGTCACCGAATTTTTCAAGATAGAGAGCACCCTCGACTGTCCTTTTGATGACGACGTTGCGGCGATCACGCTCGTCGCGGGTGCGATCGACTAGTCCAAGCGCTCCCATGGTGTCGAGCGCGCGGGTGATGACCGGCTTGGTGACCCCAAGCGTCGCCGCCAATCCACGCACGGTGTGCGGCGGCGGCACGAGGTAGATGTGCAGCAGGATCGCCAGCTGCCGCAAGGTCAGGTCGCGGCTGTCGACGCGAACCTGGGCGAGCGACACCGAATGCCAAAGCCCGAGGGCCTGGGAGGGCGTTAGCTCGATCGGCAATGGCGGCTCCTACGCGTGATACTGATCCGCCACGATAGCGGCGGATCGTTACGCAAGCGTTTCTTTGCCGGTTACGCCTGGTTGCGGTTACCTCGTCATCTTCTGGACGTGCTGGTAAAGCGCACGGATTGCCTGCGCCTCCCCGCCAACCGTCGAATGCGGGCGCTCGGACGGAGCCCAGCCGAAGATATCGAAATGGACCCAGCTCTTGGCGTTGGTGACGAAGCGCCGGAGGAAGAGTGCCGCAGTGATCGATCCGGCCATGCCGCCCGCAGGCGCGTTGGTGAGGTCGGCGATGCGGGCCGAGACATCCTTGTCATACCCGTTATAGAGCGGCATGCGCCACATCGGATCGTCGACCTCGAGGCTTGCTTCCGTCAGATCGTGGGCCAGATCGGCATCGTCGGTGAAGAAAGGCGGCAGATCCGGGCCGAGCGCGACGCGCGCGGCACCGGTCAGCGTCGCCATGTCGACGAGCAGATCCGTCTTCTCTTCGTCGGCATAGGCGAGCGCGTCGGCAAGGATCAGCCGGCCTTCGGCATCGGTATTGTCGATCTGCACCGTCAGGCCCTTGCGGCTGCGATAGATGTCGCCGGGCCGGAAAGCATTGGCGGAAATAGAGTTTTCGACCACCGGCACGATGACGCGCAGATCCACCTTGAGCTTGGCGTCCATGATCATCAGCGCCAGGCCAAGGACGTTGGCGGCACCGCCCATGTCCTTCTTCATCAGCAGCATGGAGGCCGACGGCTTGATGTCGAGACCGCCGGTATCGAAGCACACGCCCTTGCCGACGAGCGTTACCTTCTTGTGGACCTTCTTGCCCCAGCGCAGCTCCAGCAGGCGCGGAGCCTCGGCGCTGGCGCGGCCGACGGTGTGAACCAGCGGGAAGTTCTGCGTCAGCAGCGCTTCGCCGGTTATGACCGAAACATCGGCCTTGTAGTGGGCGGCAAGCGCGCGGAACGCGCCTTCGAGCGCTTCCGGTCCCATGTCGTTGGTCGGCGTGTTGATGAGGTCACGGGCGAGGAACACGCCAGCGAGCTGGCGCTTGATGTCGGTCGCGTCCGCATCGGCGGGGATGAGCAGCGTCGGCGGTTCGCCCTTGGCGGACTTGTAGCGCTCGAACCGATAGGAGCCGAGGCCGTAGCCGAGCGCCAGCCGGTTGGCCGTCAGCGGTGCCGTTTCGATATGCCATTTGCCGGCCGGCAGCGCCCGCGCCAGCTTGCCTGCGAGGAACGGCGCTTCCGACGGGTTGCTGCCGAGGCCGAAGAGCGCGCCGCCAAGATGGCCGTCGGCGGACGGGATCAACAGCACCGCGCCGGACTCGGCCGTAAAGCCTGCCTTGCGCGCCCAGTCCAAAGCGATCGGGTCGATCGTCCCCGTCTCGATATGCGCCGGCGTGACGGCGAAGATCGGCAGGGTCTTGCCGGCGCTGGTGTTGAACGGCGACGGCCGCTCGATGAACTGATAGGGAGCCATGAAAGTCCTCGGCTGACAGAGATGGAATCGCGCCATTAACGCTCTGTTAGGGTTAACAGATTATTGCTGGAGTGAAAGTTGCGCCGGTGTTGTCTGAAGTTCAGGTGCGCGAATGCATGCTGGGGACACACATGGCCAAATATACGACCTCATCCTCGAGACGCGCCCGTTTCTTGCAGGGCGCGGCGATCGCGCTGGTGGCGCTTTCGCTTGCCGGCTGCGCCAACCAGCCGAAGAAGGAGCTGACGACGGGGTCGATCTCCAGAACGTCAAAACCGGTGCAGTCGATGACCGCGCCTGAGCTTTCGGCCGCTGCCGAAAGCATCGGCCAGGCCTATGAAAAGAACCCCAAGGATCGCGAAGCGGGCCTCAACTATGCCAATCTCCTGCGCATGACTGGCCGCAATGAGCAGGCGCTTGCGGTGATGCAGCAGGTCGCGATCAACCATCCGTCGGACCGCGAAGTGCTCGGCGCCTACGGCAAGGCACAGGCCGCCGCCGGTCAGCTCGAGCAGGCGCTTGCGACAATCGGCCGGGCGCAGACACCCGACCGTCCGGACTGGAAGCTGAAATCGGCCGAGGGCGCAATCCTCGACCAGCTGGGCCGCGCCCAGGAGGCGCGACTGCGCTACCGCGAGGCTCTCGACCTCAAGCCGAACGAGCCGTCAGTACTCTCCAATCTCGGCATGTCCTATCTTCTGACCAAGGACCTTCGTACCGCCGAAACCTACCTCAAGTCGGCGGCAAGCCAGCCCGGCGCCGACAGCAGCGTGCGCCAGAACCTCGCGCTCGCCGTCGGCCTTCAGGGCCGCTTCCAGGAAGCCGAGACGATCGCCCGCCAGGAGCTTTCCAGCGAGCAGGCGGAAGCGAACGTCGCCTATCTGCGCTCAATGCTGTCGCAGCAGGGCGCATGGAAAGAGCTCGCCAAGGCCGACGACAAGAAGGTCGCCAACTAAGGCGCGCCGCGTTCTTCAGAGACGCTCTTGGTCCCTCTAGCGCTTCCATCTACCGCTACCGTCATCCGCAAAGTCAGCCGCGCACATTTGCGCGGCATGCCTTTGTCCGCCACCGCGCAAGCGGTTTTCGAACCCATGTTTGTAGAGCGCCGACAGCGGCGCCGCTGCCTAGAATTTGTCGGCGACCTGGATGCCGGCCGGTCCAAGGATGACGGCGACCAGCACCGGCAGGAAGAACAGGATCATCGGCACGGTCAGCTTCGGCGGCAGGGCAGCCGCCTTCTTCTCGGCTGCCGTCATGCGCTGGTCGCGGCTTTCCTGTGCAAGCACGCGCAGAGCCTGGCCGATCGGCGTGCCGTAGCGGTCCGCCTGGATCAGCGCCTGGACCACGGACTTCACCTCTTCGAGGCCGGTGCGCTGCCCGAGATTTTCAAGCGCAACCCGGCGGTCGGGCAGGAACGACAGTTCCGCCGTCGTCAGCACCAGCTCTTCCGCCAGCGGCTGCGACTGCGAGGCCACTTCGTCGGCGACGCGACGCATCCCCAGTTCCATCGACACGCCCGATTCGACGCAGATCAGCAGGAGATCCAGCGCATCCGGCCAGGCCCGACGTATCGATGCCTGGCGCTTGGAGACGGCGTTGGCCACCACGATATTCGGCGCGTAAAAGCCGACATAGGCAAAGCCAATCGCGAAGAACAGCCGTACCATCAGCGGCTTGTCGGCAAAATTGCCGAGCACGAAGATATAGACGAGCGCGACGATCAGGAACAGGAAGGGCAGGCAGAAGCGCGCGAACAGGAAGGTGTTGAGCGCGTTCTGCGAACGGAAGCCGGCCATTTTCAACCGGTTGACCGTGTTGTCGTCGACGAGCGCCGAGCGCAGGTTGAGCCGCTCGACGACCTGCCGGATGGAGGCGTTGTTCTGCCCCCGCAGACTTGCCCTGCCGTTTTGAACCTCGGTGGCAAGCCGCGCGCGCTCGCGCGCCCGGATCTGTTCGCGCTCGGTGGCAACGGACTTCATCCGCTTCCCGAGATCGCCGCGATCGAACAGCGGCACGATCAGCGAATAGAAGGTTGCGAGCACGGCGAGCGAAACCAGAATGGCGACGACGACGTTGGGATCGGTCAGGGTCTTGATCAGGTCAGTGCTCATCGACGCCCCTCAGATGTCGAAGTTGATCATGTTGCGCATCACCCAAATGCCGATGCTCATCCAGAACAGGCCGGCACCGATGATCAGATGACCGCGGGGGTCGGTGAAAAGCACCATCATGTAGGCGGGTGATGTCAGGTAGACCAAAAGCGTGACGATGAACGGCAGGGCGCCGATGATGCAGGCCGAGGCCTTGGCTTCCATCGACATGGCGCTGACCTTCGCCCGCATCTTCCTGCGCTCGCGCAGGACCCTGGACAGGTTGCCGAGAGCTTCCGAGAGGTTGCCGCCCGCCTGCGCCTGGATGGCGATCACGATGGCGAAGAAATTCACCTCCGGCAGGGGAATGCTGTTGACCATACGGGCGCAGGCCTCGGTCACGCTCAGGCCCACCTGCTGGGATTCCACCACGCGGCGAAACTCGGTCTTGACCGGCTCCTGGCCGTCGGCGGCGATGAGGCGCAGTGCGTCGTTCAAGGGAAGGCCCGACTTGATGGAGCGGACCATGACTTCGAGCGCGTTCGGGAATTCCTCAAGGAACTTCTTGCAGCGCCGCTTGACCAGGTAGCCGATGAACCAGCGCGGCAGGCCGAGACCGGCGATCATGCCAAAGCCGACGGCAATGGGGAGCCCGGCGCCCAATATCAGCACGACCAGAAAGGCGAAAAAACCGAAGAGCGCGCTGAACAGATAAAAGCGCCCGATGGAGATCGACAGGTCCGCCTGGGTGAGACGCACCTTCATCGAGGGGGTGGCTTTGGCCGAGCGCTCCTGCTGTTTCTTTTCCAGTTCCTTCAGCGAATCCTGGACGGATTTTCGCCGTTTCGACAGTTCGCTCACGCGGTCGCGTGCGGCCTTCATCTTGGCGCGGTCGGTTTCCGCCACGCTGATCTTGCGCACGCGGCCTTCCGCCTTCTTTTCGCTTTCGATGCGCGAGAACAGCAGGCCGTAGGCAAGCGCCGCCGCCGATATGGCGACGAGGGCCGCTAGCGCCAGAACCGTGATGTCTATCCCGAACATCGCAGCTCCTAGCCCTTGTCCATCGCGTCGAGGGTCGCGGCTAGTCGCTTGTCCTCGTTGAAGTAGCGCGCGCGATCCCAGAAGTGCGGCCGGCCGATGCCGGTCGACATATGGCGGCCGATGATCCGCCCGCCGGCGTCTTCGCCATCGATCTCGTAGCGCATCAGGTCCTGGGTGATGATCACGTCGCCTTCCATGCCCACCACCTCGGTGATGTGGGTGATGCGGCGGGAACCATCGCGAAGGCGGGACGCCTGGATGATCACGTCCACCGATCCGGCGATGATCTCGCGCACGGTCTTTGCAGGCAGCGTATAACCGCCAAGCGCGATCATTGATTCCATGCGGCTCAGGCATTCGCGCGGCGTGTTGGCGTGGATGGTTCCCATCGAGCCGTCATGGCCGGTGTTCATCGCCTGCAGCAGGTCGAAGACTTCCGGGCCACGCACTTCGCCGACGATGATGCGTTCGGGGCGCATGCGCAGGCAGTTTTTGATGAGATCGCGCATGGTGATCTCGCCTTCGCCTTCGATGTTCGGTGGGCGGGTTTCGAGGCGCACGACATGCGGCTGCTGCAATTGGAGTTCGGCCGTGTCTTCGCAGGTGATCACGCGCTCATCCGTGTCGATATAGCGTGTCAGGCAATTGAGAAGCGTCGTCTTGCCCGAGCCCGTGCCGCCCGAAATGACGATGTTGCAGCGGACACGACCGATAATCTGCAGGAGAACGGCGCCCTCTGGCGTGATCGAGCCGAAGCGGACCAGCTGCTCGAGCGTCAGCTTGTCTTTCTTGAACTTGCGGATGGTCAGCGCCGTGCCGTCGATGGCGAGCGGTGGGGCAATGACGTTGACGCGGGACCCGTCCGGCAGGCGGGCGTCGCAGATCGGGCTCGATTCGTCGACGCGGCGGCCGACCTGGCCGACGATGCGCTGGCAGATCGAAAGAAGCTGCGCGTTGTCGCGGAACCGGATTTCCGATTCCTGCACTTTACCGGCGACTTCGATGAAGGTCTGGCCGGCACCGTTGACCATGATGTCGGCGATGTCGTCGCGGGCAAGCAACGGTTCGAGCGGACCGTAACCCAGAACGTCGTTGCAGATATCGTCGAGCAGTTCCTCCTGCTCGGAGATCGACATCGCGAAGTTCTTGATCGTGATGATGTCGTTGACGATATCGCGGATTTCCTCGCGCGCGCTCTCCGTATCGAGCTTGGCGAGCTGCGACAGGTCGATCGTGTCGATCAGCGCGGAGAAGACCTGCGATTTCGTGTCGTAGTAGTCTTCCGTCCGCGCCTGCCGCCGTCTTGCTGGCGGGGCGGGCGTCGGCACTCTGGCGCTGGCGGAGGGCGTATCGGCGAGTACCGGCACGGCGCGCTCGACCACCGGCGCTTGCACCGCAGCCACGATCGGCGGAGGGGCGGAAACCGGGGTGCCGCCGCCTTTGCCGAAGCCTTCGTTTCCGCGCTTGCCAAACATCTGCGTAATCCTACTTCCTATTTCCTGCCGAGCGCTGCAAGCATCTTGCCGAGGCCGCCGCGCCGGGCCTTCTTCATCGTCACGCGGCCGGTCAGAAGATGTGCGAGCTGCGAGAAGGTTTCAGCGGCCGGCGCTTTCTTGTCGATTTCGGCGATCATCCGCCCGCTGTTCGAAGCGTTACCGAACAGAGCCGCGTCGAAGGGAATGATGGCCGCGGCTTCGATTTCCAGCGAATCGCAGAACTCGTTGGCGGCAATCTCCGGCCGCTTCGGCATGCCGACCTGGTTCAGCACCAGGTGGGGCGCCTTGTCGTTGGGGCGCAGCCTCTTCAGGGCGTCGAGCAGGTTCTTGGTGTTGCGCAGGCTGGCAAGATCGGGGATCGCCGTGATCACCACCTCGTCGGCTTCGCCGAGCACGGACCGTGTCCAGTCCGTCCACAGGTGCGGAATGTCGAGAACGGAAACGGGGGCGCTGCGCTGCAGGATCTCGAGGATCGGGTGGAAAGCCCCGGTCTCGAAGTCATAGGCGCGGTCGAGCATCGAAGGTGCCGCCAGCAGCGACAGGTGCTCGGAGCACTTGGTCAGCAGACGGTCGAGAAACACCTCGTCCAGGCGCTCCGGCGCAAAGACCGCCTCGGCAATGCCCTGCGGCGGATCCTGGTCGAAATCGATGTTGGCGGTGCCATAGGGCAAGTCGAGATCGGCGAGAATCGTTTCGGTCGAGAACAGGCTGGAGATGCCCCAGGCACAATTGTGCGCGATCACGGACGATCCGCAGCCGCCCTTCGCACCGATGAAGGCGATGCTTCGCCCCAAGGGTTCGGCATCCGGGTCGACGAAGATCGCCGAAACGGCAGTGAGAATGTCCGGCATCGAAACCGGCGCGACCATGTATTCGGAAATGCCGTTGCGGATGAGTTCGCGGTAGAGCCCGATATCGTTGTGCTTGCCGACGAGGATCACCTTGGTGCTGGGATCGCAGACTTCCGCCAGCGGTGCCAGTTCGGTCAGCAGCGACCGCGGTTCCGTCGCCGTCTCGAGAATGATCAGGTTGGGCGTCGATACGGTCGCGAACATGTTGGCGGCGGCATCGATGCTGCCGCTGTTGATGCGCAGGCTCACCTTCGCCATGCGCCGATCCTGGCCGCACCGCTCCATCAGCCGCAACATCGCGTTGCTTTCGCAAAACGCGTGGATCGAAATCCGCGGCAACGGACGAACCTGCTCCAGATCGCTCATACGCGCATCGAAGGACGGGTCGTCCCCCTCGGTCCCAGTCTCGATCCTGTAATCGATGGTACTCATCTTTTCATCCAGCCGATATCAGTTGAAGGTGATGACCGTGCCGTCCTTCTTCTCGGTTCCACGCCAATCCGTGATCACCTGGCCGCGCTGCTCGGCGTCGATCGGCGACATCTGACGCGGACCGAGGAGGTCCGTCGGGTTGGCAAGCTGGGCCGCCAGGTTCGATTGCGAGGCGCAACCGAAGTTGTAGTAGTTCTTGTTTTCCATGGTGTTGAGGTTCATGTCTTCCGGCCAGGTGCCGCAAGGTCCCGTCTGCGCCGTGATCGCCACATAGCTCAGACGGATAGGGGCCGCGTCGCCATAGGGTCCGGCGTCGTAGCTCGTCTCCAGCAACCTCTTGGCCGGTACGCCGGCATTCACCAGCACGCCGCGGATTTCCCGGCGCATCGCCTGGGCGGCGTGGCTGTTGGCAGCGCCCCGCGGCATCATGATCTGCACGACGCCGCTTGCCGAGTTGCGATAGTCGGCCGCAAAACCGGCGATGACATCGCGCGTGCCCTGAGTAAGACGGCGATCGCCCGAGGCGATCGGGATATCGATGACGCGTTCCCCTTCGGCGAGCACAATCGGATGCCGGGTGCGGTAGTCGTCGGGGATGGAGCCGGTCGCCAGATTGTCCCTCGTGCCGCAACCGGCAAGCAGGGCACCGGCCAGCACCAGGACGGCTGCCCGGCTCGTGCGACGGATGAATGTTCCGGACGGACCTGAGGACATGGCGTTCGGCCTTTTGGAATTCACGTGGAAATCGGTTCGAAGCGTCATGACCCAGCCTATTTGTAGATGAAGCCAACGTTGCCGTGGTAACGGCCTGCCGGAGCGGTCGCTTCCGGCCGTCCGTAAATGCGGTTCACGCGGCCGAGGAAGTAACTGTCGAGATCGTTGGCCGGATTGAAGTTGTCGTCAGGCCGGGAGATCGCGCTTCTGGCAACCGGACGGACCAGATAGGGCGTGGCGATGATGACCAGTTCGGTCTCGTTGCGCACGAAGTCCTTGCTGCGGAACAGCGTGCCGAGGACCGGGATCTTCGAAGCGCCCGGCAGGCCAGACATCGCCTGGCGAATGTTGTCCTGAACCAGGCCGGCGATCACGATCGAACCACCGGACGGCAGTTCGACGCTGGTCGATGCCTCACGCTTGCGGATGCCGAGGAAGGTGTTGCCGGGGATCGCGTTCTTGCCGTTGCCGGTGACGACGGATCCCTCGTAGGTAGGCTCGGAGACATTCGTCTCGATCTTCAGGCTGATGCGCCCGGGGCCGAGGACGACCGGCTTGAAGTTCAGGCGGATACCGTATTCGACATCGTTGACTTCGCGTGTAACCTTTTCCTCGCCGGTCTTGTCATCAGTCGTGACTTCCTGGGTTCCGGGCAGGCGAAACTCGCCGCCGACGTAGAATTTGGCTTCTTGGCCCGAAATCGCCGTCAGGCTTGGCTCAGCCAGCGTCCGCATGACGCCGGCCTGCTCCATCGCGTTGATGTAGCTGGAGATCACCGTGCCGCCGACCGTCTTGTTGATGATCGCGTTCACGCCGACGCCGACCGCATCGCCGAGGTTGGCCGGGTTTCGGAAAGCAATCCCGCTTTCGCCGTCGCCAACACGGCCGTTGAAGCCGAGCTGTTTCAGCACCTGGCGGCTGACCTCGGCCACGGTGACCTTGAGATTGACCTGGTCGTCGCCATCGATGGTCAGGAGATTGACGATCTGCGACACCTGCCGGTCTTCGGCGAAAATATCGGCGTCACCATTGTTGCCCTGGGCCGTGATGTTGCGCGTGGTCGCCTCACCGCCCTGAAGGAAGGCCTTGGCAAGGTCGACGGCACGGGTGGAATCGAGCGGTGTGCGCACGGTGCCGGTCAGTACGATGTTGTCCGAGACGATCTCGACATTGATATCGGCGTCGGGAATGAAGCGGCGCAGGTTGGACTGAAGGCTGGAGACATCGCGCTCGACCTCGATGTCGAGGGAGACGATCTCCTCGCCATTGGGACCGAAGACGAAGATGTTGGTCTGGCCGACCGACTTGCCGAAGAGGTAGATGCGCCGCGACGTACGGGTCACGGCGTCGGCGAGAGACGGGTCGGCAACGAGGATATCATGCGCGTCTGCAGGCAAATCGACGACTACGGCCTTGTTCAAACCGAGGCTGACCTTCTTCTTCACGCCGGGGCCGCTTTCGACGATGCGGACGACCGAGGACGCGCCGGCAAAAGCTTCCGTCGGCGCCGGCAGATACATGCCGGTAACCGCCAGGCAGAATGATAGGCCGGCTGCGACAGACGCCCGAAATTTGTTTCCGCTCCGTTTCACCTTATGCCCCGTTCTCACCTGGTTCCTGCTCGTGTCTGTCATTGCTGCGTCTGGCCGACCGTTCCATCGCCCTTGACGATGGAGCCGGACTTGATGACCTGAATGTTCGGTTGGCCGTCACCGCTCAGCAGATAGTCCGCGGCGTCCGTGTCAGACTCCTGCGCATCGGCGACGCTTCGGAGCGCCAGCGAAATACGTTCCGCCATCTGCTGCGCAACCGTCATCACCTTCGACTGGTCGGGCGTAAGTTCCAGCGTGGCCGTGGTTCCAACCACCGCCTTGGTGCCGTCATCCTTTTCCTCGACCTGCTGGTCGATCGCGAGCACACGCACATTGCTGAGCACGGTTTCGGTCAGGTAGAGTTCGCCGTCACCCTTGCGCACCATGATCACGTCGACGCGGTCGTTCGGCAGGATGAAGCCACCGGCACCGGTTGCGACCGTGATTTCGGTCGCAACGGCGCGCTTGCCCGCCGGCAGCAGCGACGACATGATGCGGCTGGACGAATCTGCCACCTTTTCGTGGCGCACGGGTTCGCCGTTGAAGATCGGCAGACGCACGACCGCGCCGCTCAGATCATCGATCGCGGTCGGCTGATTTTCTTCGGTAATGATGCCATCGACCACACCGTCCTTCGGCCAAGCCATCCATTGGATGCTGTCGCCGCCCAGTCGCGATCCGACGGGCAGGCTCTTGCTGGCGACAAGCACGTTGACGGTGGGGGCACGCTCGACGACCGGTTCAGCCATCTGCGGCGCAGGCGCGCCCGTCAGCCTCATCGCCAAAAGACCGGCCATCGCAGCCGAGAGAACGGCCACTGCCAGTATGATGATGCGAACCGGTTTCATGATTGTTTCCGAGCCCCGAAAAAATGCCAGGCTCAGATTGATCAGGAATTGGTGTAATTATGGTTAACGGATTACTTATGAGCGCAGTTAACGAAAGCTGACCAGTCGGCCCAAAGGTCTCTCAAGTCAGCCGCGCGAAGGCCGCCTCCATAAGCGGCGACGAGGGATAGGCGGCAAAGCCCCCAAGCGCGATCGCGATCCCGTAAGGAATTTTCTTGGCCGTGAGCAAAAGCTGCGGGAAAGGAATGCCGCTCGCAAGGATCGTATCCTCCTGCTGGCGCAACAAAAGCACCGCGAGCGTCAGCACGCCGCCGAAGATCGAGACATAGAGCAGGAAGGCCGTCAACGACGACGTCAGGCCGAACCAGATGGCGCAGGCCGTCAGGAGCTTCGCGTCCCCGCCGCCCATCACGTTCGTCGCAAACAGGGCAAAACATGCGGCAAAGACTGCGGCGGCCGCGAGCACATGCAGGCCGATCTCGGCGAACCCCAAGCCGGACATTGGCGCCACCAGGAAAAAGGCACCAAGCAGGATCACCGAAACACGGTTCGGGATCGTCATCGTCAGCAGGTCGGAAAACGCCGCAAATCCCAGGCAAAAGGGAAAGACTACGAAAATGGCGGCTTCAGTCATATTCACGGCCTCCCGAAATCAGATGCACGCGATCTGAGATCCGATCGCAGGATCCATAGATACCGATGGAGCCGCCCTTTTCGGGGGCGGCTCCATCGTCGATCCGCTACGAAAGCTGGATCGTCACAGTTTTCCGGCCGTGCTCGTCGAAACCGTCGTTTCGACCCCGCTGAACGTGGCGTTAATCGCATTGCCGAGCGAACTTGCACCGACAATGAGCGCCACCGAGACGAGGGCGGCAATCATGCCGTATTCGATCGCGGTCGCTCCGGACTCATCCCGCAGCAAGCGGCAGAAAATCGACTTCATCGAAATCCCCTCCGTTCGAGGCGGTCAGCCCGATTACTTGGCTGCGGCGGTCGCAGCATTCGACATCTTGGTGCCGAGGCTGCTGAAGACGGAATTCAGCTGGTTGCCGAGGGTCGTTGCACCTGCGATCAGGGCAACGGAGATGAGCGCGGCAATGAGGCCATACTCGATGGCGGTCGCGCCGGACTCGTCCTTCATCAGACGGGCAAAAATCTTCTTCATGATGATTCTCCTACTTCACGTTTGTTGTTCAGCACTTCCGCCAACTGTTGCCGTTGATCGGATGAACCCCAAACTAGTCCTGGCGCATTGCCATCAACTTAAAGAAGGCGGTTACCTGAAGGTTAACGAAGCATCCCTGATTTTTGGGTAAACGAACAGAAAACGGCAAAGCCTCCGCAAAGCCTCGATAGCGTCGACTTAACGGTTCGTTCACCAAGACCAGTGAGTATGGCATGAACACCACCTAGGGACCCGCCATGACCACGCCATTCGCGACCGGCCGAGCCGCCATTTTCGCATTCGCGATCGCCGCCCTCGCCCCATCGGTTGCCGCTGCGGCCGAAAGCGACTTGATGCGTGTGTATATGGATCATGCGCGCGTATTGAAGCTCGACCGCCCGGTCAGCAAGGTCATCATTGGCAATGCCGAGGTGGCGGACGCGACGGTTGCGGATGCCCGTACGATCGTCATTACCGGCCGCAACTTCGGAACCACCAACTTGGTCATCCTCGATCAGGACGGAAACGCCATCGTCGACGAGCGGATCCTGGTGTCGATCGACGAAGGCAACACAGTGCGCGTCTATAAACAAACGTCCCGCACCGTGCTCTCCTGCACACCAAATTGCGAGCGTCACGCGGAACGCAAAACCACAGGTAGCACCAATTGATTTTTATGGGTTCGAAGCGCGTGATTCGTTAAAATACGCACCATCCCTGAGAACGAAATATCAATGGTTGCTCCATAATCTGCCGCCCGTCTGGCGTAACATGATGGGACGGCGCAATGAACATCGAGCAGGGCACAAGGCGGCCGAGTGCCGCCGAAAACGGGCGAAAAGGCATCTTCAGCCGCTTCCTTCGCAACCGCAAAGGCACGACGAGCATCGAGTTCGCCATCCTCGCGCTTCCCTTCTTCATGGTGATCTTCGCCTCACTCGAAACCTTCGCTGCCTTCTACGGCGACCAGCTCCTGGCGAATGCGACGGAGACGATGGCGCGCAAGGTCCGCACCGGTCAGATCACCTTCGAGCAGGGAAAACTGACCGATATGAACCAGGCTGAGTTCCGCCAGGCATTCTGCGACGAGATCTCCATCCTGATGAAGTGCTCGGCCACCGAAGCCGGCCAACCCTCGCAGTTCTATCTGGACGTCAGGGCGGTCAACGATCTCAGCAAGTTTCCCGTGCTGATCCCGCGGAAGGCCGATTCCACCGACATCGACACGGCCGACTTCAAGTTTGCTCCTGGCGGCCCCGGCTCCTTCAACGTGGTTCGCGCCTATTATCGCTGGAGCGTCTTCACGGACCTCGTCAGGCCGTTCATCACCAACCTGCGGCCCGCCGGCTCAAGCATGCCGAAGGACTATCTCATGGTGGCGACCGCCACCTTCCGCAACGAGAGCGAGTGAGGCGCCCCCGATGCCGTATTCCGCGTTAGAAATCCTGCGCCTCAAGCCAATCACCAAGGCCCTTGGTGCGCTGCGGCGCGACAGAAGCGGCGTCGGTGCGGTCGAATTCGCGATCGTCGCCCCGCTGCTGGTGATGGCCTATCTCGGCGCCTTCGAACTCTCGGTCGGTTTTACAGTTGCCGGCAAGACCGCGCGCGCCGCAAGCGCTACGGCCGACGTCGTCGCGCAGCAGACGGAAGTCAACAAGGCCTTCCTCGCCAACGTGCCGAACATCGCAAAGAGCATCCTGGCGCCCTACGGAAATGCCAACTACACGCTGAAGATCAGCGGCATCGCGGTCACGAACACCAATGAGGGCACGATCCTGTGGTCGCGCGATCAGGCAGGCGGCACACCCTATGCCGTCAATACCAAGGTCTCCCTGCCCGCCCAGTTCACAGCGACCAACTCCTTCGTCATTCGCACGGAACTGACCGTGCCGCACGAACTCCTGCTCTATGCGCCCAACCTTCAGGCGACGGCAAAGACCATCGATCTCTCCAAGACGGCCTACTTCCACGCACGCCTCTCCCAGCCGATAAAATGCTCGGATTGCTGATCAGACAGACATGCGACGCAATTGCATTGAGCAACGAGCGGCGCTATCCCTTCGAGATTGCGCGGGTGCCCTAGAGGGCGTGCCTGCGCTTTTCCGGAGGTTTCGGGCCGCGATCGCCGCGCGCCCGCTGTCAGGTGCATCATGGCGCGTGCCTTTCTATTCGTTCTCGATTCCTTTGGCATAGGCGGAGCGCCGGACGCCGAAGCCTTCGGCGATCTCGGTGCCAACACGCTTGGCCATATCGCCGAGTTCTGCGCTATCGGCGCTGCCGACCGGCCAGGTTTGCGCGAGGGCCCGCTCAGCCTGCCGAACATGTCCGCGCTTGGCCTGATCCACGCTGCAAAGCTTGCGACCGGCACCATTCCCCAGGGCATGCCGATGCCCAATCGTGTCTATGGCGCCTATGGCGCGGCGAGCGAAGTATCGCGCGGCAAGGACACGCCTTCCGGTCATTGGGAAATCGCCGGGACCCCCGTCATGTTCGACTGGGGCTACTTCTCCGCCGAAGGCGACGCCTTTCCGCCGGAGCTCGTCGAAGCGATCTGCCGCGAGGCCAACATTCCCGGCATTCTCGGCAACTGCCACGCCTCCGGCACCGACATCATCGTCCGCCACGGGGAGGAGCACATGCGCAGTGGCAAGCCGATCTGCTACACTTCGTCGGACTCGGTCTTCCAGATCGCAGCGCACGAGCAGAGTTTTGGCCTCGACCGCCTGCTCGAGCTTTGCCAGATCGTTCGCCGCCTGCTCGACGACTACAATATCGGCCGCGTCATCGCCCGCCCCTTCGTCGGCACGAGCCCGCAGACCTTTGTGCGCACCGGCAACCGGCGCGACTTTTCGGTGCTGCCGCCGGAGCCGACCATCCTCGACCGGCTGGTGGAGGCCGAGCGCTCGGTTCACGCTATCGGGAAGATCGGCGACATCTTCGCCCATCAGGGCGTGACCAAGCTGACCAAGGCCGATGGCAACATGGCGCTCTTCGATGCCAGCATTGAAGCCATCGACGAGGCCGAGGACGGAAGCCTGGTCTTCACCAACTTCGTCGATTTCGACATGCTCTACGGCCATCGTCGCGACGTTGCCGGCTATGCGGCTGCCCTCGAGGCCTTCGACGCGCGCCTGCCCGATCTCGACCGGCGCCTGCAGCCGGGCGACATCGTCATCCTGACGGCCGACCATGGCTGCGACCCGACCTGGCGCGGTACCGACCATACGCGCGAGCGCGTGCCGGTGCTGATGTTCGGGCCGTCCCTGCGCAGCCGCTCGCTTGGCATTGCCAATACCTTCACGCATATCGGCGAAACCGTCGCCAAGCATCTCGGCATCGCGCCGGGGCACCATGGGAGAAGCCTCATTTGACCGCACATCTGAAGAAGGCGGAACTGCATTGCCACATCGAGGGTGCGACGCCGCCCGAACTGGCTTTGGCCCAGGCCGAGAAATATGGCGTCGACACCAGCGCAATCATCCGCGACAAGGCCTATGTCTGGGAAGACTTCACCAGCTTCGTGAAATGCTACGACGCCATCGCCTCACTGTTTAAGACCGAGGAAGACTACGCGCTGCTCGCTGAAGCCTATCTGACCGAGCTTGCCGAAGCCGGCACGATCTATAGCGAAATCATCGTTTCGCCCGACCACGGCAACACGATCGGCCTGGGTGCCCACGCCTATCTCGAAGGTCTTGCCGCCGGAATGGAAGCCGCCCGGCAGAAGACTGGGATCGAATCGCGCATGCTGATCACGGGCATCCGCCATCTCGGCCCGGAATCGGTGATCAAGACGGCCGAATTCGCCGCCAGGCGCGAACACAAGCTCGTCACCGGCTTCAACCTTGCCGGCGAAGAGCGCATGCACAAGGTCGCCGACTTCGCGCGCGCCTTTGATATCGTGCGCGATGCCGGCCTCGGGCTGACGATCCATGCGGGCGAACTCTCGGGCGCCTTCAGCGTTCGCGACGCGCTCGACCACGTGCGCCCGTCGCGCATCAGCCACGGTGTGCGGGCGATCGAAGACGCGGATCTGGTGCGGCGCCTCGCCGATGAGGGTGTAGTGCTCGAGGTCTGCCCCGGTTCCAACATCTCGCTTCAGGTCTTCCCCGATTTCGCGTCGCATCCGCTGCGGGCCCTGCACGAGGCCGGCGTGCGCGTCACGCTCAATTCCGACGACCCACCGTTCTTCCACACTTCGCTCGCCCAGGAATACGACATCGCCTCCGCGGTGATGGGCTTCAGCGACGATGAGATCAACGGCATGACCAGGACCGCGATCGAAGCGGCCTTTGTCGACGAGGCGACGCGCCAGCGGTTGCTGACGCGGATCTAGGGGTACAGGTCGCGATTTGCCGGCTGGGGATGACGGTCTCCGGTCGGCCAATACCCTTGCGGCGACGGCGCATTCCATGGAAAAAGGACGGATACAAAAAATCCGGAAAGGTGAGCCATGAACGGCGTTACAGTGATCGATCATCCGCTTGTGCAGCACAAGCTGACCATCATGCGCAAGAAGGAGACCTCGACTGCGGGTTTCCGCCGGCTTCTCCGTGAGATCTCGACGCTGCTCTGCTACGAGGTGACGCGCGATCTCGAACTGACGATGGAGCGCATCGAAACGCCGCTGCAGGAAATCGACTCGCCGGTCCTCGAAGGCAAGAAGCTTGTCTTCGCCTCGATCCTGCGCGCCGGCAACGGGCTGCTGGAAGGTATGCTCGAACTCGTGCCTTCAGCCCGCGTCTCCCATATCGGCGTCTATCGCGACCATGAGACGCTGGAGGCGGTGGAATACTACTTCAAAGCACCGGAGAGCCTGTCAGAGCGCCTGATCATCGTCGTCGATCCGATGCTTGCCACCGGCAATTCCTCGATCGCGGCGATCGACAAGCTGAAGGAGCGCGGCGCCAAGAACATGCGCTTCCTCTGCCTGCTCGCCGCACCTGAAGGCATCCGCAATTTCCAGAGCGCGCACCCGGACGTACCGATCTTCACCGCCTCGATCGACAGCCACCTGAACGAACTCGGCTACATCATGCCCGGTCTGGGTGACGCCGGCGACCGCATGTACGGCACCAAGTGATTTTCAGATCCTTAACCAGGATCTGAAATCGATGAGAAAACCGCCGGATCCCGGCGGTTTTTTTATGTCGTCTTAGGCATCATCGGCTCTACTTGCACGAGCATAAGTTAGATTGAGAGGTGATGTCCATGCTCGTCCGTTTGCTGACATTGGCCGGCGCTGCGGCAGTCGCGGCCATCTTGGTCCCGAACCTTGCGACCAGGTTTCTGTCCCACGCAGACAACGGGAAGACCACACAGGAAGCTGCAGCCCCGCCGACGACCACCGCGAAATACGCGATGGGGCGCAGCGTCGTGCTCGACGCCGACGACAGAGGCCATTTCATTGGCACCTTCCGCATCAATGGACGAACCGAACGCGGACTGGTCGATACCGGCGCCAGTGCGATCATTATCAACTTTTCAACCGCAAGGCGGCTCGGGATTTCGGCGAGCACGCTCGACTTCGCCGCGGCACGTGTCAACACGGCCAATGGCATCGTCGGGGCAGCGCCGGCGGTCCTCAGCCGAATCGAGATCGGCGGCATATCGGTGCGCGACGTTCAGGCGCTGGTGCTTCCGGACAAGGCGCTCTCGGGGACTCTGATCGGCATGACCTTCCTGAACCGGCTGTCCTCTTTCCGTGTCGAGGACGGCGACCTGCATCTGGTCAGGTGATTTTCGCGAGGATCGGGGACCTCGTCTCCGGCTCGACCTCATCGATCGTGTAGAGTGCCAAAAGGCGTCGCCGGGCCGCTTCCGCCGCCTCCTGGTCTGCCGCGTGAACGAAGGCGATCAGATCGCCCTTCTCGACCCGCGTGCCAAGCGGCTTCAGCGCGTCGAAACCCACGCGGTGATCGATCCTGTCGTCTGGATGCGAACGCCCGCCGCCGAGCGCGATGACGGCCAAGCCCAGTTCCCGCGTCTCGCAGGCGGCGAGATAGCCGGACTGCGAGGCTTCGACCGGCAGAATGACCGGCGCACGTCCGAGATAGGCGACCGAGCGCTCGATGAAATCCGCCGGGCCACCCAGCGCATGTACCATCTTCCCGAACCGTTCCAGCGCCGCTCCGCTGCCAAGCACTTTGCGCGCCTGGGCTTCACCCTGTTCGGCATCGCCGGCAACGCCGCCGGCCACCAACATTGCGGCGGCAAAGGCGAGCACGACGGTTTCAAGCCGCGTTCCCTTCTTCTCGCCTCGAAGGAAAGCCAGGCAATTGTCGATCTCCAGTGCATTGCCGGCCGCGTCTGCCAGGGGCTCGTTCATGTCGGTCAGGAGTGCGGAGGTGCGAACGCCGGCGCCATTGGCAACGTCGACCAACGAGCGCGCCAGGATCTCGGCCTCACGCGCATCGCTCATGAAGGAGCCGTTGCCGAGCTTGACGTCCAGCACCAGCGACTGAAGGCCGGCCGCGAGCTTCTTCGACAGAATCGAGGCCGTGATCAGCGGTACCGAATCGACGGTCGCAGTGACATCGCGGATCGCATAGAGGCGCTTGTCGGCAGGCGCGAGATTAGCGGTCTGGCCGATGATGGCGCAACCGATCTCGTCGACCGTCCTGCGGAAGACACTCGCCGACGGCTGGATATCATAGCCGGGTATGGATTCGAGCTTGTCGAGCGTGCCGCCGGTGTGCCCGAGCCCGCGCCCTGATATCATCGGCACGGCGAGCCCGCAGGCGGCAACGATCGGCGCCAGCATCAGCGAGACGTTGTCGCCGACACCGCCGGTCGAATGTTTGTCGGCTATGGGTCGTCTGATGGTGCTCCAGTCGAGTGTTTCGCCACTATCGCGCATCGCCAATGTCAGAGCGACGGTCTCCTCGCGGCTCATGCCGGAGAACCAGATCGCCATGGCGAAGGCGGCGACCTGCCCTTCGGAGATCGAACCATCCGACAGGCCGCGAACGAAATCCGCGATCTCGGCCGGGGCGAGGTGCTCGCCGTTGCGTTTGCGCCTGATGGTTTCCTGCGGAAGCATCGTCACCCGCACACCGCGTCGGCCGCGATCATGTCGGCGAGGATCGCGGCAAGCCGCTTGCCGCCGATCGGCGCCATGTCCTTCGTCTCGTGATGGCTGATCTCGCCACCGGTCATGCCGGCGCCGAAATTGGTGATCACAGAGGCGGCAACGACGCGGAGGCCGAAGAAGCGCGCGAGGATGACTTCCGGAACCGTGGACATGCCGACCGCATCGGCGCCAAGGATGCGCGCCATGCGGATCTCCGCCGGCGTTTCGAAGCTCGGTCCGGAGAACCACATGTAGACGCCGGCGAGAAGCGGAATGCCGAGGCGCTCGGCGCTCTCCTGCATTCTTTCCGCAAGCTCGGCATCATAGGCATTGGTCATGCCGACGAAGCGATCGTCGCTGTCGACGCCGATCAGCGGGTTGAAGCCCGAATAGTTGATGTGGTCGGATATCCGCATCACCGATCCCGGCGGCAGATCGTCCCGCAGCGATCCGGCGGAATTGGTCAGCACCAGGCATTCGATGCCGAGCGCCCTAAGGGTTTCGAGCGGGACGCGCATCGCATTGGCGTCGCCCTGCTCGTAGTAGTGGACACGACCAGACAGCATGACAACAGGCACGCCCGAGAGCGTTCCGGCCACAAGTTCGCCGGCATGGCCGGAGACGCTGCTGACCGGGAACCCGGGGATCTCGGCGTAGGAGAGGCGCAACGTCTCGTCCAAAGCCTCGACCAGAGAACCGAGGCCAGAGCCGAGCACGATGCCATAGCGTGGAGAGAGGCCCCCGAGCCTGGCCTTCAACAGTTCAGCGGCCGCGGTCATCCGAGAATCTCGGTCTCGAAGCTGTGCGGCAGCAGGTCCGACAGTGCCAGGGTCTTTTTCACGCCGGTCTCGTCGCACAGGAAGATGCGCGTGCTGGCGCCGGAGAACTCCGCCAGCCGCTGGCGGCAGCCGCCGCAGGGCGGGCAGAGCGCCAGCTTCTCGGCAATGACGGCGACTTCCATGATCTTGCGCTGGCCGGCCATGACCATATGGCTGATCGCGGTGGTTTCGGCGCACCAGCCCTCGGGGAAGGACAGGTTCTCGATGTTGGCGCCGGTATAGATCTTGCCGTCCTCGGCGCGGATCGCCGCGCCGACCGGAAACTTCGAGTAGGGCGCATGCGCCTTGGCCATTGCGTCACGCGCGGCTTCGAACAGTTCCTTTTCCATGGTTCTAGCGCTCCTTGACATAGGGGACGCCGCCGGCCTTCGGCGGAATGGCCTTGCCGATGAAACCGGCAAGCAGGATTACGGTGAGGATATAGGGCAGCGCCTGCATCAACTGCACCGGCACCTGGCCGATCAGCGGCAGCGGATTGCCCTGCAGGCGGATGGCGAGCGCATCGAGGAAGCCGAAAAGCAGGCAGGCGAGCATGATATTGAATGGCCGCCACTTGGCGAAGATCAACGCTGCCAGCGCGATATAACCCTTACCGGCGGTCATGCCCTTGACGAAGCCGGCGGTCATGGCCAGCGACAGATAGGCACCGGCAAAGCCGCAGAGAATGCCGCAGCAGATGACGGCGCGATAGCGCATCCAGATCACCGAAATACCGGCTGTGTCGACCGCGCCCGGGTTCTCGCCGACCGCGCGCAGACGCAGCCCGAAGCGGGTGCGGTAGAGGATCCACCAGCTGATCGGCACCATGGCAAAGGCGACATAGGTCAGGATGAAATGCCCGGAAAGCAGGTCCGAATAGATCGGACCGAGGATCGGGATTTCGCGGATGCTGTCGGCATAGGGGAAGGTGATCGTCTGGAAGCGTGCGCCTTCGCCGAGTGCCGGCGTGCGGCCGCCCTGGCGGAACCAGGCCTCGCCAAGGATGACGGTCGAGCCGGCGACGATGAAGTTGATCGCGACACCCGAGACGATCTGGTTGCCGCGCTGGGTGATCGACGCATAGCCGTGCACCAGCGACAGCGCGATCGAGATCAGGATGGCAGCAAGCAGCCCCATCCAGACCGACTGGGTGACGGCCGCAACAGCGCCGGCGGCGAAGGCAGCACCAAGCATCTTGCCTTCAAGGCCGATGTCGAAGATGCCGGCGCGCTCGGTGAAGAGCCCTGCCAGCGCCGCGAAGATCAGCGGAACGGATACGCGGATGGTGGACTCGAGGAGCACCACGATGACGTGGAAGAAATCCATGGCCTCAAGCTCCCTTGGTCTGTGCCACGACGGCCGCACGGCGGCTCTGCGTCGCAAACAGCCGGGCGATCGCCGGCCTGAACATGTTTTCGAGTGCACCGGCAAAGAGAATGACGAGACCCTGGATGATCACGATCATGTCGCGCGAGATCGACGGCATTTCGAAGGAGATTTCGGCTCCGCCCTGGTAAAGCATGCCGAAGAGAATGGCGGCCGGGATGATGCCGGCCGGATGCGAGCGGCCCATCAGCGCCACGGCGATGCCGACGAAGCCTGCGCCCTGCACGAAGTCGAGCTGCATGCGCCCCTGCTCGCCCATGATCGGATTGAGCGCCATCATGCCGGCAAGCGCACCGGATATCATCATGGTGATGACGGTGATGCGGCTTTCGCTCATGCCGGCGTAGCGCGCGGCCGAAGGGCTGTGGCCCATGGTGCGCATTTCATAGCCGAGCTTGGTGCGCCAGATCAGAAGCCAGACGCAGAAGGCCGCGACCAGCGCCAGCAGGAACGAGACGTTGAACGGCGCCGTGCCGATATCCAGCCCGAAGATCGCGAGCAGCCAATCGAGCTTGGGCAGTTGCCCGCCTTCGGCGAAGGTGCGCGTCTGCGGCGACATCGAGCCGAGCGGCTTCAGCACCCGAGTCAACAGGTAGACCATCAGGCTCGAGGCGATGAAGTTGAACATGATCGTCGTGATGACGATGTGGCTGCCGCGCTTGGCCTGCAGCCAGCCGGGCAGGAAGGCCCAGGCGGCGCCGAAGAAGGCGGACCCGAGGATCGCCAGCGGGAACACCACGAACCACGGCATCGTCTGGTCGAGCCAGAGGCAGGCAAGCGCCACGCCGATACCGCCGACATAGGCCTGGCCTTCGCCGCCGATGTTAAAGAGGCCGGCATGGAAGGCGACTGCGACGGCAAGACCGGTGAAGATGAAGGTGGTGGCGTAGTACAGCGTGAAGCCGAGATATTCGCCGCGGCCGAAGGCGCCGTTGATCAGGTGATAGGCCGCTTCCAACGGATTTTCACCGACGAGCAACACGACGAGACCGGCGACGAGGAAGGCAACAGCGAGGTTGACCAGCGGGACGAGGCCGTATTCGACCCAGCCCGGAAGCTTAGCATAGGGGGTGCTCATTCTGCGGCCTCCTTGCGGCCTTCAACGCCGGCCATCAGCAGGCCGAGTTCGCCCTCGGTCGCATCCGGATCGCGCTCGCCGACGACACGGCCGGCAAACATGACGAGGATACGGTCCGACAGGGCGCGGATTTCATCGAGCTCGACGGAGACCAACAGGACAGCCATGCCCTGGTCGCGCATCTCGATGATCCGTCTATGGATGAACTCGATGGCGCCGACATCGACGCCGCGCGTCGGCTGGCCGATGATCAGCACATCGGGCCCGCGCTCCATTTCACGCGCCAGCACGATCTTCTGCTGGTTGCCGCCGGAGAAATTGGCGGTCTTCAGCCGCGGATTCGGCGGGCGGATATCGTATTCAGCGATGCGCTGCTCTGCGTCCTTGCGGATCGCATCGACGTTCAGGAAGACGCCGTTGAGGTAACGCTTGTCGTGATGATAGCCGAGGATCGCGTTTTCGCATTCCTCGAACTTCAGCACGAGACCGACATGGTGGCGGTCTTCCGGCACGTGGGCGAGACCACGATTGCGCAGTTCGGAGGGGTCGGCGCGGCCGGTAACGTCGATCGGCTTGCCGTTGAGAAGCACGGAGCCCGACACGGCGCGACGAATGCCCGAAATCGCTTCGAGCAGCTCGGATTGGCCGTTGCCGGCAACACCAGCGATGCCGACGATCTCGCCCGCCCTCAGGTTGAAGGAGACGTTGTCGACCATGGTGACGCCGCGGCCGTCCTTGACCGTCAGCCCCTCGACCGCGAGCTTCACCTCGCCGGGCTTGGCCTCGCCCTTTTCGACACGCAGCAAGACGCGACGCCCGACCATGAGTTCGGCAAGCTCTTCGACCGAGGTTTCAGCCGTCGTGCGCGTTGCTACCATCTCGCCGCGGCGCATGACCGACACCTCGTCGGTGATCGCCATGATCTCGCGCAGCTTGTGGGTGATGAGGATGACGGTCTTGCCCTGGTTCTTCAGCTGTTCGAGCACCCGGAAGAGATGGTCGGCCTCAGCCGGCGTCAAGACGCCGGTCGGCTCGTCGAGGATCAGGATATCGGCCCGGCGATAAAGTGCTTTCAGGATCTCGACGCGCTGCTGCAGGCCAACGGGCAGTTCCTCGATGACGGCATCCGGATCGACTTCCAGCGCGTATTCGCGCTCCAGCCGCTTCAGCTCGACGCGCGCCTTGGCAATACCTTTGTTGAGGATCTGGCTGTCCTCGGCGCCGAGCATGATGTTTTCGAGCACCGTGAAGTTCTCGACCAGCATGAAATGCTGGTGGACCATGCCGATGCCGGCGGCGATCGCCGCATTCGGATCGCGGATCGCTACGGGTTTTCCGTCGACGAGGATTTCACCGCTATCGGCCTGATAGAAGCCGTAGAGGATCGACATCAGGGTCGATTTTCCCGCACCGTTTTCGCCGATGATGCCGTGGATCGTCCCTTTGCGGACTTTTAGATTGATGTTCTTGTTGGCGTGGACCGGACCGAAACTCTTGTCGATCCCACGCAGTTCGATGGCAATATTGTCCATATTGGCCTTGCGATCCCCAAACTGGCCCGCTTCGGCATTCTTCCCAGAAACCGTGCCGGCGATTTTTTTACCATTTGGTCTAAGTTTATCATCGATTTTTCGGGGCGAAAGCCCTCAACCGTGATCTCCTTATACTCTCATCAGATCGCTGGTGAGAGTCCAGCGTGAATATACACAGGCACTTGGACGCGAAAAACCGGCGACAACGGGTGCCGCCGGTCCTTCATCTTGGGATTATTTGGTGGTTCTCAGACGGCTCGCACGGGCCGAAGCAGCCTGAGGGCATTCATCGTGACGAGAACGGTCGCACCGGTGTCGGCGAGGATCGCCGGCCAAAGGCCGGTAACGCCGATGATCGTCGTCACCAGGAAGACCGCCTTCAGGCCAAGCGCAATCGTGATGTTCTGAACGATGTTGCGCATCGTCGATCGGGAGAGCCGGATCATCGCCGCGACGTCGCCGACACGGCCGTGCAACACCGCCGCGTCCGCCGTTTCCAGCGCCACATCGGTGCCGCCGCCCATGGCGATACCGATGTCGGCCGCGGCCAGCGCCGGCGCGTCGTTGATGCCGTCACCGATCTTGGCGACGTTGAAGCCTTCCGCCTTCAGTTCGCGCACGATACGTTGCTTGTCCTCGGGCAGGAGTTCCGCACGGACCTCCATGCCGAACTGGCGGCCGATCGCTTCGGCCGTGCGGCGGTTGTCGCCCGTCAGCATGACGACGCGGAGGCCGGCGTCCGTGAGCGCCTTCACACCCGCGGCCGCATCCGGCCGAGGCTCGTCACGCATGGCAATGGCACCGGCCATCACGCCACCGGCGACCAGCACAGAAACGGTTTTGCCCTCATCGTTGAGAGCGGCGACGCGCGCCTTTTCGTCGGCCGTCATCGGCGTCCGCTCGGCTGCGGCCTTCGGCGAACCGAAGAACAGCGCGATGCCTTCGACGGTGCCTTCCAGCCCCTTGCCGCCCACCGCATTCACAGTGGCGATATTGGGGATCGCAACGCCATCAGCCGTGCTGCGCTCCAGGATGGCCCGGGCAAGCGGGTGGCTCGATCCCTGCTCCAGTGCTGCGGCAAGACGCAGGACCTCCGCCTCCGACCGGCCGAAGCCGACGATATCCGTCACCTTCGGCTTGCCTTCGGTCAGCGTTCCGGTCTTGTCGAAGGCGGCGGCCGTGACCTTGCCGACATTCTCAAGCACAGCGCCGCCCTTCATCAGCAAACCGCGACGGGCGCCGGCCGAAAGGCTGGCGGCGATCGCTGCCGGTGTCGAGATGACCAGCGCGCAGGGGCAGCCGATCAGAAGGATGGCAAGACCCTTGTAGATCCACTCGTCCCAGGAGCCGCCGGAGAGAAGCGGCGGCAGCACCGCCACAAGCGCCGCGACGACGACGACACCCGGCGTATAGTAGCGCGAGAAGCGGTCGATAAAGCGCTCGGTCGGCGCCTTGCTTTCCTGGGCTTCCTCCACCATGCGGACGATGCGCGCAATGGTGTTGTCGGCAGCGGCGGCCGTGACCCGCACGCGCAGCGCGCCGGAGCCATTGACGGTGCCCGCAACCACAGTGTCATCGACTTCCTTGCGCACCGGCGTGCTCTCGCCGGTAACCGGCGCTTCGTCGACGGCACTTTCGCCGGAGAGAATGACTCCGTCAGCCGGAATGCGGTCGCCGGGGCGAACGAGAATGACGGCGCCCACGCTCAGCGTTTCGGCCGGAACCTCATCCAGCCGCCCATCGCGCTCGACGAAGGCGGATTTCGGAACGAGCGCCGTCAGCGACTGGATGCTGGCGCGCGCCTTGCCGGCGGCCACGCCCTCCAGCAGTTCACCGACCAGGAAGAGCAGGACGACCATTGCCGCCTCTTCCGTCGCGCCGATGAAGACCGCGCCGATCGCGGCGATCGTCATCAGCATCTCGATCGAAAACGGCGTGCCCATGGTCGCAGCGACAAAGGCGCGCCGCGCAATCGGCAACAGGCCGACGAGCATGGCGAGGGTAAAGATCCAGGGCTCGGTCGCCGGGATCGTCTTGCCGACCGCATAGGCGGCAATCAGCGCCAGGCCGCTGGCAATCGTCAGCTTGCCCTTGCCCGACTTCCACCAGGGGCCGCTCGTCGGGCCGTGGTCATGACCGTGAAGGCCCATCGCTGCCGCGGCTGTCTCGCCCTTCTGGCTGGCGTTACCCTCGTGATGATGGGCGTGCTCATCGTGTCGATTACCATGATCATGGTCATGGTCATGACTGTGATCGCCGTGATCGTGGTCGTGGTTATGGTCATGATCGTGTCCGGAGCAGACATGCGCCGCTTTCCGCTCCGACGCCTGGCCTGCCTGGATCGGATGCAAACGATAGCCGAGCTTTCCGACCCTGCTCACAATCGACGTCGCAAGATCGTTTTCGTCGGCAAACTTGACCGACATGGTGCCCGCCGACACAGAGACCGATACGTCCTCGACGCCCGACAGCCGGCGCACCGCCGTATCGATCTTGGACGCGCAGGACGCGCAATCCATGCCCTCGACGCGATAACGGGCTTCCCGAATAGTGCTCGCCATAACCTGCTCCTTGCAAATTCTGAAGCAAGGCTACGACCTCTAGCAACTAGAGCTACAAGGCCAAATTGCTGCGTGATTGCAGATTTTTTGGCGAATTATCGCGACAGGAAGCGGATGACCCAGTCGGCAATGCCCCGATAGGGCGGTTTCACCAGGTCGCTCGGCGCCGGATCGAGTTTCCTCAGCACCGGCATCGCCTTGGAGAAGGTCAGGAACCCGTCGCGCCCGTGATAGTGGCCTATGCCGCTGGCGCCGACGCCGCCGAAAGGCAGGTCGTTGCAGCCGAACTGGTAGAGCGTGTCGTTGACGCAGACCCCGCCGGCGACGATGCGTGACAGGACGGCCTCGATTTCAACGTTATCGCGACTGAAGCAATAAAGTGCCAACGGGCGGTCGCGATCGCGCACATAGGCGATGGCTTCGTCGATGGAAGCGTAACTGACGATGGGAAGGATGGGCCCAAAAATCTCCTCGCCCATGACGGCGCTGTCGTGGTCCGGATCAAGCACGAGCGTCGGCAGCAGGACGCGTTCCCGCGCTATCGCGTCTGCTGCCCCTTCGAGAAGGGAAACCACCGGATGACCGCGCGCCTCGGCATCCGCAATGAGCCGCTTCAGGCGCTCGTACTGGGCGTCGTTGATGATCGACGTGTAATCGTCGAGACCACGCTTCGACCGATAGCGCGCCACAGCCTCCCGTTTGAGCTGCTCCACGAAAGCATCCCGCCTGCTCTCATGGATCAGCACATAGTCGGGCGCGATACAGGTCTGCCCGGCGTTGAAGAACTTTCCGGTCGCGATGCGCGCAGCAGCCTTGGCGAGGTCTGCGGCTTCGCCGACGATCGCCGGCGATTTGCCGCCGAGCTCCAGCGTGACAGGTGTCAGGTTCTGCGCGGCCGCCGCCATCACCTTGCGGCCGACGGCGGTCGAGCCGGTGAAGAACAAGTGATCGAAGGGAAGGGCGGAGAAGGCTGCCGAAAGCTCGGCGGCCCCCAGGGCAACAGCCACCCGTGTCTCGGGAAAGACTTCGGCAAGCAGCGAGCGAAGGAATTCCGCGGTGCGCGGCGTGTGTTCGGACGGCTTCAGGTACACGTGGTTACCGGCCGCGATCGCCGCCACCAAGGGGGCAAGCGCCAGGTTGACCGGGTAGTTCCACGGCGAAATGATACCGACGACACCGAGCGGCACGAAGCGCACTTCGGCCTTCGCCGGCCATAGCTTCCAACCGGCCTTGCGTCGTTCCGGCCGAACCCAGTGTTTGAGCTTCGCCAGCGTGTGGTCGATCTCCGAGAGTACGACACCCCCTTCGCCAAGCAACGTCTCATGCCGGGCGCGATGACCAAAATCCTCTTCGATCGCCTCGCACATCTCCTCCATGCGGTCGCGCAGGCGGTCCCTGAGCCGGCTCAGGTCCGCACGGCGTTGTTCGACGGACGGCCGGTTGTCGCGCCAGGTCGTGCGTAGCCCGTCGAAAGTGGCATGGAGACCTGCGGGGTTGTCAGTGGCTATGGTCATCGGTCGAGCGGGCAAAGAACCATTGGGCTGCGTAGTAGGTGCCAAGCACCCAGAGCGCGTTGAAGGGGATCGCGAAGCGGAAGCGGCCATAGGCGAGTATGCTGTCACTGATCAGGAACAACAGGCCGCCATAGGCGGCGAGCCGTGCCGCCGTTGCCCGGGGCGTTCCCGAAAGCTGTCGGGCGCGGGAAATGGCCTGAGCCGCCATTGCTCCAAGCGCCAGGGCGTAGATGATGACGGGAATGCGCATTTCGTCAGGAAGTGAGATCCAGAGCCCACCGACAACGGCGAGCGCAACGAGGGCAAAGGCCGCGAAGATGCCTTTGCTTTCGGCAAACTTGGCATCACGGGTGAGTGCGTAAATATAGGTGCAATGGGTCAGCAGAAAGCAAACGAGGCCTGCCAGGAAATAATCACCCGGCAGCATAAGAAAGACATCGCCGGCCGCCGCGAAGACGAGACCGATAGCAACGGCCCAGGCATAGGCGCTGGGTGTTTCAGAGATCGTTCGCAACACCACGACGAGAAGCAGCAGCGTCGCCGTCGGCTTCGTCAGATAATGCAGCCAGCGCCAGGGAGAATCGTCGGGGGCGGCAAGCAGGCTGCCGAGGATCGCCAAAGCGGCGCAGACGAAAAAGAGCACGTGGACGGGCCGGCTTCGGTGAACGTCCAAGGTTCCCTGATAACTCATGTCGCGCCACTCCCGCCCTAAGGCCGCGTTTCGACTCTGTTCCGGTCACGGCGATAGTTTCTATTTTTGCGCGATTGTCCAGCGGGGGCGCGCGGGCATATCGAGCAACACTACACTCCTGACGGACTATTGCGGACATCGCTCCGCTGGTGAACCGTCCGAAGCGCGGCAGGATTGCCCTTTCGCCGGCGGCTGGCTCATAGTGCGTTCCATGATCGCCCATTCCGCCAACGGGCCACAGCCAAGATCGGCCCCCGAACTCTTGCTGCTGCACGCATTGCCGCTCGACAGTTCCATGTGGGCGGAGCAGATGCATCTGCTGCCAGGCGCAACCCATGCCCCGACCCTCTATTCTTCGGGAGAGACGATTGACGCATGGGCGCGGGCCGCACTCAAACCGCTGAAGGGCGACAATATCATCGTGGTCGGCTGTTCCGTCGGCGGATCATGCGCGCTCGAGGTCGCGACCATCGCACCGCAACGGGTCTCGGCGCTGGTGCTGATCGGCACGAAGGCCAGGCATCATCCCGAACCGACTTTCCATGCCTCTGCGCTCAGGCTGATTGACGAAGAAGGCCTGGAGGCTGCCTGGTACTCCTATTGGGCGCCGCTGTTTTCCCGCACCGCCAGCACGGCAACGGTCGACCGGGCGAAGGAAATGGCGTTACGATCCTCGGCGGCGGAGATAGCAAGGGGCGTTACCGTGTTTCATACGCGGCCGAGCCGGGATCACTGCCTCTCGACGTTTCCGGGGCCGATCACGATCGTGTCCGGAGCGGACGACGTCGCTCCGGGGCCTAGCGCGAGCGCCTTGCAGGCCGCAGCCGCGATCGATGGCCGTTTGCACGTCCTCCCGGCTTGCGGCCATTATGTCCCACTGGAGCGTGCGTTTGCGCTGAATGCCATCCTGGCGGACGTGATCAGATCTCAGGAAGTCGCCTAAATTGGACGCTTGCGGCTTAGCAGGGGAATGCTTTCGGCGGTTCAAACGTCAAAAAGCCCGCTGGATTTCTCCATGCGGGCTTTTTTTGATTTGGTTGCGGGGGCAGGATTTGAACCTGCGGCCTTCAGGTTATGAGCCTGACGAGCTACCGGGCTGCTCCACCCCGCG